>NZ_KV836188.1:0-38143 GCF_001838285.1 Corynebacterium sp. HMSC074C03
CCCATTATCGGGGACACTCACAAGGTAACGGGGCGGCAGCGGCAGCGGGCAGCGGGCACCGGAAGCGGCTGCGGCAGCGGGCTAAGCCCGATAAGCCAGCCAGCTAGTACAGCCGCCCCGCCTGGCTCCACACTCGTCGGCGACGCATGGCCAACTCGGCCGCTTTTCCTGTGATTGTGAGGGGCGGCCGCGCGAAGGCGTAGTTACCGCGATAGCAACTGCCACCATTTGCTAGGTGACGCCGGATTTCCGCGGCCGCTTGCCGCAAGGTGGCTACGGCGGTGCCGTCGAAAAGCTGTGACCAGACAATCCGGATGACATTCAGCCCGAGATTCTTCAGGCGCTTTTCGCGCTCCAGCTCCTTTGCGATTGCCACCTGCGTGTCCGCAACCCCGCCGTCGGTGTATTTCATACGGCCATCGAACTCGACGACCAGCCCAAGTTCGGGCAGATAGAAGTCCACGCGTGCGATGAAGCCACGATCATCCCGAAAGGAAACCTGCTGAAGCAACGGAGCCCGAGAATCGTCGACAGAAGCTAGCCCCGCCTGGACGATTGCTTCTTTAGTGAGCGATTCCCCAATGCTTTCCGACGACGCTGTCGCTTGCCGCAACAACCTCCTGGCCTGTGCATTTCCCGGAGCGCGGGGATAGGCAGCCAACGTGGCCAACAATTCCTCGGTGTCGGTGTGGTGCTGGAGGGCGGCGTCGGCAAGCACTAGTGCATTGTGCGGGGTGCGAGAACGGCAGACATCGATGACGGACTTTGGGACATCGGTGACGAGGCGGCCATCGACTTCTACGATGTCCTCGGGGAGAATCCGGCCGGAGACGCGGATGAGGCGTTTGTGCGGCTGGTACGGGCCATTCGGTGTGCTTCGCGATTGCCCGCGCGTGCGACCGGAGTTGGCTATCGCGATGGGAGTGCCGTGTGTGAGTAGAGGTAAACCGTGAAGAGCGGCGGCGGCATCGCGAGTGATTACGGTGGTGGTGCCGCGATGGATGAGCGCTTTGACCTCCAGAACGTAGCGTTCGGTGCTGTTTAGGGCGAGCCACCTGTCGACGGGCACGTACGCGCCATGCGCGAGCCACAAAAGGCTGCCGCTTTTGGCGCGCCGGTGGAGATCACGGTCGGAGTGCTGGCCGATTCGGGAAATTGCGAAAGTGCTGGGGCGGGCGCATTCGCGCTGCTGGCCGGTACGGATGATGTCGTCGGCGTCGTAGATCCACTGCGGCATCGGATTGCGCTCCTGAGGTCCAGGCAACTGCTGGTTGGTGGGTGGTGTGTGCTGGGCGGTGCGAGTGTTTGCGTGTTTGTGTGTTTGCGAGTGCTACGTTCTCATTTTTTGACACACGCGGAGGGTCAGGAGGCGTCGATTTGGCGTTGACTGTGGATGGTTTGCGGTTTTCGGGAGTTATCCACAGGAGCCGGTAGGTGCAGTGAGTGCAGTGTATGAAGTAGGCACGGCGGATGCGGCAGGCAAAGCGGGTGCAAGGCCCGCAGTGAGCCGTCGTGAGCAGCAAACCCAGCCCGGAATGCGACTTCACGACACCCATGTCACCTCGTGGCAGCTGTGGAGGTGGCATGAGGTGACACCCGTGTCGTGAAGTGGATTAGCCGATGGAGTGAGCCCCGCGGCCCCGCTCAACACGCCTAGCCACCACCCCAAGCCCCGCCTAGTCCAGCGGCTCGTCGATCAGGTCGACCTCTGGCAGCAGCGGAGCCAAATCAGGCAGCTGGTCCAGCGAATCAATCCCCAAAAGCTCCAGGAACAGCGTCGTCGTAACGTACAAATGCGCACCGGTGGCCGGGTCCTCTCCAGACTCAGCAATCAGGCCACGCGCGACCAGCGTGCGCATCACACCATCAACATTGACACCGCGCACACCGGAGACCTGCGCACGCGTGGCAGGCTGTCGGTACGCCACCACTGCCAGCGTCTCCATAGCTGCCCGTGAGAGCTTCGACTGCGAGCCATCCAGCAAGAAGCGCTCCACCGCGCTGGCGTGCGCGGGAGCCGTGTAGAAGCGCCAGCCCTCATCCGTTTCGCGTAGCTCGATGCCGCTGCGACGTGCACGGTATTCGTACTCGATTTCGCGAAGCACGTCACGGATATCGCTTGCGGAAACATCCAGCGCCCGCGCCATATCCTCCGCCGCCACCGGCGTATCGACCACAAGCAGAATCGACTCCACGCCCGCTCGCAACGGGTCGATGGGCGGCAACTGCGCCGAAGAAGCAGACGCAGACTCCGTGGCCTGCTCGGATGGTGCGGAACTGGTTTCGCTCATGCGCGTCAGATTACGCAACCTCTCGCGCCGGGCGCTAATTAGTGGCCGCTAATTAGCTGGGCCCCAACTCAGCCCCAGCCCAACCAAGCACAACCCAGCCCGACCAAGCCCGCACCGAGCAGGGGCCCAACTCAGCCCCAGCCCAACCAAGCCCAACCCAGCCCACGCCCGCCCCAGCCCAACAGCCAGCACAGACCAACAGCCACCTACTCCCAGTTCGCCGCCGCCACGACGGCCGGGTCCACGTCGAGGCCGGTCCAGGCCACGTGGATTTCCTCCAGCGCCTCCTCCTGCTCCACACCGATCGCCTTGGCTCGGTAGAGCTCCAGCAGCGCGAGGAACCGCCCAACAACCTCCATGGACACGCGACACTCCGATGTCAGCTGCGTAAAAGTCAGCCAGGTCCCCTCACCTGCTAGCCGCAGCGAGTCCAGAATCTTGCCCGCCTGCTCCGGCACGGACACGGGCACGCCGTGGATGTGCCCGACACCGACTTCCTCCGGTGGCTTCGGCCGCATCACGACGGCCGCAAACTCGGCAAACTCCCCGAGCGTCAGGCCCAGGCGCACGGGCGGCAGCAACTCCTCGAACTGCTCGTCCGGCCCCACGGCCCGCGGATAGCGCCGCGGCGCAGTCTTCTGCCACTCCTCAAACTGGTCGGCGACCTTGCCATACGCCTGGTACTGCAGCAGTCGGGCGAACAGCAGGTCGCGTGCTTCTAGCAGTTCGAGGTCTTCTTCGCTGTCGACGTCGCCACGCGGTAGGAGCCGTGCGGTTTTGAGGTCGAGCAGCGTCGCTGCCACGACGAGGAATTCCGTGATTTCGTCGAGGTCGCTGACTGCGTCGAGGCTGCGCGTGTATGCGATGAACTCGTCTGTGACCGCCGCCAGCGCGACTTCGGTGACGTCCATCTTTTTGCTGCTGATCAGCTGCAGTAGCAGGTCGAAGGGGCCGCTGAAGTTCGCGAGCGCGACGCGGAAGCCCGTAATCTCTTCCTGCACGCCCTCGCTTGACGACGGTTCGGGAGTGTAACTATCCGGGGAAGTCACCTATTATTTGCGGCCTTTGCGCTCGATGACCTCGCGGGCCAGGTTGCGGTACTGCGCCGCAGCTGGGGTGTTCGGCGCCCAGGTGGTGATGGGCTCGCCGGCGACAGAGGTTTCCGGGAAGCGGACGGTACGGGTGATGACCGTATCGAAGACCTTGTCACCGAAGACCTCGATGAGGCGTTCCATGACTTCCTTGGCGTGGCGCGTGCGGCGGTCGAACATGGTGACCAGGATGCCGGAGACTTCCAGGTTGAAGTTCAGGCGGTCGCGGACCTTGGCCACTGTGTCGGTGAGCAGTGCCAGGCCGCGCAGGGAGAAGTATTCGGCCACCATTGGGATGATGACGCCCTCGGCGATGGTCAGCGCATTGACGGTCAGCAGGCCCAGCGACGGCTGGCAGTCAATGATGATGAAGTCGTAGTCATTCATCACTGGGCGCAGCGCGCGGCCCAAGGCCTGTTCGCGGCCGACTTCGTTGACAAGCTGAATCTCCGCAGCGGACAGGTCGATGTTGGCCGGGACGAGATCCAGGCCGGAGACTTTGGTGTGGTGGATAGCGTCGCGGACATCGGTGGTGTCGTCGACGATGAGGTTGTAGACGGTCAGGTCGAGTTCCTCATGCGGGACACCCAGGCCGGCGGATAGTGCGCCTTGCGGGTCCAAGTCAACGAGCAGGACTTTACGACCGAACTCCGCCAGTGCCGCGCCCAGGTTGATGGTCGAGGTGGTTTTACCCACGCCGCCCTTCTGGTTACACATTGCCAGGATGACCGCGGGGCCGTGACTGGTCAGGGGTGCGGGTTCCGGTAGCTCGCGCACCGGACGGCCGGTGAGACCGAGTTCAACTCGATCGGCCTCAAACAACCCTTCTTCAGCCACAGTCAATCCCTCTTCCTTGAAGATTTCTCATCAATTCTACTGCGCCACGTAATACTGCGTAATACCGCCATATATTACCGCCACGTGGTAGCGCTACATACTACCGCCGCATATTACCGCGAGTATTCAGCCCGTGGGTGAGCCCCCGCCCAGACTCGTCGCATATTCTCCGCGGTAATCATGGTGTAAATCTGGGTCGTCGTCACGGAGGCGTGTCCGAGCAGCTCTTGGACTACGCGCACATCGGCACCACCTTCAATGAGGTGCGTGCCGAAACTGTGGCGCAAGGTGTGCGGGGAAATTTTCACGCTCAGCCCGGCGCGCTCCCCCAGCTCCGCCAGTGTATTTCCGGCCGACTGTCGCGACAGCCTGCGTCCCAGCGAGTTGATAAACAGCGCCGGCCCGGAGTTCGCCCGCACCCAGCTCGGCCGCCCGCGGGTCAGCCACGCATCCAGCGCCGCCATGGCCGGCGAGCCCACGGGCACGATGCGCTCCTTGCCACCCTTGCCACGCAGTAACACGAGGTTGGTTTCGCGGTCCACGTCATCGATATCCAGACCGGTAACCTCTGAAACACGGGCGCCGGTCGAGTACAGAAACTCCACCAGTGCACGGTTGCGCAAATCCGTCACGTCCGCGGTGTCGTCATTGGGGATGGACTCGATTAGCCGGGTGACCTCATCAATGCTGAGTGCCTTCGGATACCGCGAAGGCTGCTTCGGCGGCGCCACCCGCTTGGCGACATCCACCTCCAACGCGCCCTCACCCACCGCGAACTTGTGGAAGCTCCGCACAGCCGACAGCGACCGCGTCACCGAGGTCGGGGCCAGTGCCGGCCGGCCCGCCGACGTATCTCCCCGCGCCAGATACGCCAGGAACTCTGTCACATCCTGCTCGGTGACCTGCGCCAATTCCGTGCGCCCGATCTCCCGCAGGTAGGTGCGGTATTTCTCCAAGTCGCGCTTATAACTGGCGAGCGTATTCGCCGACAGGCCCTTTTCCACCGCGAGGTAGGTTACGAAGGCATCGACAAGCGGATCGATCGAGCTCATCGGATACGTTTCAAATCCGCACCGGCGTCGAGCTGCTCCGTCCGGCGCTTCGCCAGGGCCGTCGGTCTGATGTCGAACGGCTCCGCGACCGCGCGCGGCGTGGCACCCCGCAGCAGCACCTCCGCCGCCAGCAGAATGCCGGACAGCGCGATGCCGTTGAGGATCTCTCCGCGCAGCGCCATCGCCACCGCATCCTCGACGCCAATCCACGACGCAGTCATGTCCGCTTCCTCATCGTGGGCTTCCGGCTTATCGACGGCATGGAGCCCGCTGGCCAGGTAGATTCGGACCGCTTCCTCTGCGAAGCCGGGCGAGCTGAACATATCAGTAAGCAGGGACCAGGACTCGGCCTCCAGTCCGGCTTCCTCGACCAGCTCGCGCTTGGCGGCCTCCAGCGGGTCTTCATCCGCGACATCGAGAAGCCCGGCCGGCAGCTCCACCAGGCGCTTCCCTGCCGCCTGCCGCCACTGATTCAGCAAGTAGAGACGGTTATTCTCATCTGCGGCAACGACCGCGACAGCGCCGAAATGCTCCACGATCTCGCGGGCGGAAATATTCCCACCCGGCATTCGCACCTGGTCGCGGCGAACCGCGAGAATAGGTGCCTCGAGAACAATCTCGGAATCAACAACGTCAAATTGGTGCGCCATGAGTTTCACTCTAATAGGTAGGCCGGATTCCCCCTCGCGGACCTAAGCTAAGCGCGCTTGAGGGCTGCGTTGATGAGTCCGTCGAAAAGCGGATGGGCGTTGGTGGGGCGTGACTTCAGCTCCGGGTGTGCCTGCGTGGCCACGAGGTATGGGTGCACGTCCGTGGGGTACTCGACGAATTCGACGAGCTTGCCGTCCGGAGAGGTGCCAGAGATGACCAGGCCGGCTTCTTCGAGCTGGGCGCGGTAGGCGTTGTTGACCTCGTAGCGGTGGCGGTGGCGCTCGGTGACATCGGTGGTGCCGTAGAGGCGCGCGACGACGGAGTCTTCAGCGAGCTTCGCCGGGCAGGAACCCAGGCGCATGGATCCGCCCAGGTCAGCCTCGCCGGAGACGGCCTGGAGCTGTTCCTCCATCGTGGCAATCACTGGCTCGGCCGCGTTCTCGTCGAACTCGGTCGAGGACGCGCCTTCGACACCCGCGGTCCGTGCCGCCTCGATGACAACACACTGCATGCCCAGGCAGATTCCCAAAAGTGGCGTGCCGGTTTCCTTGGCGTAGCGGATGGTCGCGATCTTGCCTTCGATTCCGCGCCCGCCGAAGCCGCCGGGGATGACGATCGCGTCAACGCCGGCCATGTTTTCTTTCAGCCCTTCGGGGGTTTCGCAGTCGTCGGAGGCAACCCAGCGAATGTTCGCTTTCACGCGGTGGGCGAAACCGGCGGCACGCACAGCTTCCGCGACGGACAGGTAGGCGTCCGGCAGGTCGATGTATTTACCGACCAAGGCCACCGTGACCTCACCCTTCGGGTCGTGGACGCGCTCAAGCAGGTCTCCCCACACGGCCCAATCCATGTCGCGGAACGGCAGGTTCAGGCGGCGGATGATGAAGGTGTCCAGGTGCTCGTCGTAGAGGACCTTCGGGATGTCGTAGATACTCGGCGCATCCGGACAGGACACCACGCCCTCGCGGTCGATGTCACACATCAGCGCGATCTTGTTTTTGAGAGAGTCGGGGACGTCGCGGTCGCATCGCAAAACGACGGCATCGGGAACCAGGCCAATCGAGCGAAGTTCAGCCACCGAGTGCTGTGTGGGCTTGGTCTTCAGTTCCTTGGAGGGGCCGAGGTACGGAACCAATGACACATGTAGGTAGAAGACGTTCTCGCGGCCGACGTCGTGACGCACTTGCCGCGCGGCTTCCAGGAAGGGCTGTGATTCGATATCGCCGACGGTGCCGCCGATTTCGGTGATGACCACGTCGGGCTTTTCGCCGTTCGCGTCCGCGTTGCCCATAGCGACGATGCGGGATTTGATCTCGTCGGTGATGTGCGGGATGACCTGGACGGTCTGGCCGAGGAATTCGCCGCGGCGCTCCTTGGCGATGACCGAGGAATAGACTTTGCCGGTGGTGACGTTGCCGCCGGCGGAGAGGTTGCGGTCGAGGAAGCGCTCGTAATGCCCCAGGTCCAGATCGGTTTCCGCGCCGTCTTCGGTGACGAAGACCTCGCCGTGCTGGAAGGGGTTCATGGTGCCCGGATCCACGTTGAGGTAGGGATCGAGCTTCTGCATAGTCACTTTGAGACCACGCGAGGTAAGCAGGCGGCCGAGCGAAGCCGCGGTTAAGCCTTTGCCGAGGGAGGAGGCAACGCCTCCTGTAACGATGATGTATTTCGTAACCACGGGACTTCAGAATATCGCCTGCGCGGGTGTGAGCGCAAGCGATTTTTCACAATGGCGGATAATTTCTTCATATTTGGGTAACTTTTCGGTTTTTCTACAAGGCTTGACGACGGCCATAGCTACAGCCACGGTTGCGGCGTGTAAAGGCGATCAAGACTTCGGCCACGGTTGCGGTGCATGGCCGGAGTCGTGGCTATACCTCGGACCGAACCCCACCTGCAGTGCATCAATGCATAAACGCGACGATGCCGTTACCCTCGGGGCCATGACTGATTTAGCAAATAAGACCATTGCAGTATTGGCCACCGATGGATTTGAGGACTCCGAGCTGACGAGCCCGGCTGAGGCTGTGAAGGATGCCGGTGCGACCGTGCATGTGGTTTCCACGGAGGAAGGCTCCATTGAGGGCAAGAATGGCACGCAGGTGGACGTCGATAAGCTCACCAGCAGCGTTTCTGCCGATGATTACGATGCCCTGATTCTGCCGGGCGGCACCGTGAATGCTGACCAGATTCGCATCGATAAGGATGCTGTGGCTTTGGTGAAGGGATTCGCCGCAGCTAACAAGCCAATCGGCGTGATTTGCCACGGCGGTTGGATTCTCACCGATGCGGATGCGCTGAAGGGCCGCACTATTACCTCCTACATCAGCGTCAAGACTGACCTGATTAACGCTGGTGCCAACTGGGTCGATGAGGAAGTTGTCGTTGACGGCAACCTGATTTCCTCCCGCACCCCGGCCGACCTTGAGGCTTTCAACAAGGCTCTCGTAGAGAACTTCTAAGCCACTCGGCTTTTAGCACCACCAAAGGACGGCTGTTGCCATGAGTTCATATTGGGATAACCCAAAGTCGCTGTGGGATCAGATTCCACAGCACGATCAGGAAGATGCTTCCGGGCAGCAGCCTGCCGCGCCCGAGCAGCTTCCCGCGCCTGAGCAACCTTCCGCGCCCGAGCAGCCTCCCGCACCGCAGCAGCTTCCGCCACAGCAAGGGCGTTACCAGGGACTGCTCTCGCACAACAGCATCGTTATCCAGCAGATTCGAAACTTCATGGCGGATGATTTCGACATCCTGGATACCGAGGGCAATTGCATCGGCAAGATTGAAACTACTGGTGGCACGCTGAGCCGCATGTTTATGGGCTCTCGTCGCCTGACAGTTTCCGAGCCAGACGGCACTCCGGTATTCGTTATTACCGATCCGACCGATCTTGCCCTTGACCGTTACGAGGTCTACTACCCCGACCCGCATGCGACAGCCCCTGAAGGCCAGCAGCAAGATGGAGCAGAGTCATCGCGCCTTTTGGCCACTATTCAGCAGAAGTTTGCGTTCTTTAAGCGGCGGCTGGAGATTTCCATCCCCGGTTTTGCCAATTGCGAGGTCGACGGCGACGTCTGGCATTACGACGCCACTTTCTTTATCAACGACATAGAAGTCGCCCAGATGTCACGAAAGTGGTCGGGGTTTACAAATTTCCTATCCGGCAATGAGCGTTACATGCTCCAGCTCAAAGATGATTTGCCGCCACAATTGCGCGCGGCCATTATTGGCGCCGCCATTGCCCTGGATTTGATGGCGAAAAAGGCGCAATCCGACTAGCTAAAATCGCTGTCGGCTCGCGCCCTTTATCAAGAGCTACTGCTCACGAATATCGCTACCGCGCCCCTGCAGCCTGGGCAATGCGTCCGTCCATTTCCGTGATGCCATCAGAAACGGCATTGACGTGTTCTGGGCGAACATTAGCGTTGTCATTGATGCCGCCTTCAACAACAGCGGTTACCGGTACACACGGAACCTCAACATTACGTCCGAGCGCATTCGCTACCAGTGCAATTGCCCGTGGCGAGAAAGTCAGCCCGATGTGACCCGATAGATCTGCAGAGCACCCATCCTGCAGCAGAATGTTGTTGGAAGTCGGTGCGTTCCACTGGCTTGCAGCCATTGGCGTGACGGCTTCATCAACCTGAGTCGAGATTGCAACATAGTTGACACCCGGCTGCTCCAGGCCGCCTTCATTGATCTTGGCCATGAACTGGCCGTGCTGCATCAGATCCACCAGGCTGGGGCTGACAATGTACCCCGCAGCCTTGTCACCGGCATTGTCGAACTGGTTGAGCTCCTCCAAACCATAGGAGATACCGAGCAGCGATGTGCCGTGCAGCACGCCCGCCAGGGACACTACAGTTCCAATTCCCCGGCCCTGCTCCTGCTTGGCGTAAGCGGCAGCCAAGGTGCCACCTGCAGAGTGACCAACAATGTCAACTTCGGTCGCTCCGGTTTCCGCCTTGAGGGTTTCAATCTTCGCAGTCAGCTCTGCCAAAGCGGTATCCAACGGGGTCATGTTACGCATGGTTGGAATAGATCCCAGCACCGAAAACTCATCAGGGCCTAGCTTGCCGACGTTAAATGCGTACAGACACTTCCCCATTGCCTTTAGCTCCGGTGCCATGCGGGCGTAGGTCTGGTACGAGTTCGAGTTCATTCCGTGAATCATGACCACTGGATTATCACCAGGAGCAGGAACGCACTGCACATTCGTGCCCTCTGGGCTGATGTTTTCCGTCATCCCCTGGTTGACCATGACAGTGGGGAAATCATTTGCCTTTGGACCCCACTCGCCCATTTCGGTCCAGGACAGAACCTGATCATTACCGGTTGCCGAAGCCGGTACGGCAGCCGCGATGGGAGCCGCCGCCAGAGCGACACCAGCTGCAGCCAACAGTGCCGTGGCTGACCGTGCCAGCTTTGCAAATGCTCGTTGAGTGCCCATGATTACTCCTTGCCTAGAGCAGTGAATAGTAAAACGGTTCCAATAAGAACTACGGCATGGGCAAGAGCAAAAAACAGGCTATGAATCGCAATCGTACCCTGAAAAGCGGCCAACTAAAGCCCCTCAAAGGGGTTAATACAATGTAATCTAAATATAACTATAACGCGATTCACCTACAGCTCCGTAGGTTATTAGAGTGATTTCGGTTACAGTCCGAGACACGAGTGACTTCCGCCCCCATCCCGTGCATACAGCGCCGACAGCAACTGCAAAATAGCTCGAGACCTGCAGGGCCAGGAACTTGCTCAAGTACCGATTCAGGACCCAGTTGAGGAAAAGCAGGGAAAATGCGATTCCAGCACCTGAATACTCCGGCACTAACGGATCATGAATGCCCGCATGCTCAAACATTATGAACAGCAATGAGTTCGCGGCCACAATGACCACTAGCACCGACATACTGGCGAGTAAATGCAGGCTGCGACGCAGCCAAGTCCTGGGGAAACTGCTAGCTTCCCAAGGACGAAAACGAGAACAGTCGTTCTAATAGACCTAATTCCCAATCCGGCCTTCTTACTAGTGTTCAGTGCATGACCACGTTTGATTCGCCAATTATTAGGGTGTTTTTCACTGAGAATGACGTCAAGGCGGCGCAGAAGCTTTCAGTGCAATCCCCGTTGGTCGAGGTTGCAGCTGGTGTCTACCGCACTACCGTGGATAACTTCGAGGTCCAGGTTGATGGGTTCACTTTTCCTGGCTGCACTTCATGTCAGTGCGATGACTTCCGTACAAGGAAGTCGTGTGCACACGTCTGCTTCGGCGTCGCAACAATGCTGGCCGAACATCCCAGTATTAAAGAAGTCCTGTGGCCGGATCCTGATGCGGCTATGAACCCGGATCTGTTGGAACCGGATTGCTACTACGAGCTCAAAATGCTCCCCATGACATACTCCCCTTCGTGCCAAGGTGGCCGCACATTGGCGGAGTCAATATTGGATAAGGCGAGCCAATGCCACGGAGTCATTGACGATGCCCGAATCGCCGATGAGGTAAAACGCCTGTTCCAGGATTACTTCGAACTGCCAGGATCATGGGATCCCGATATTCGCAGGAAGGAAATTGAGGCGTTGATAGCCGAACTTCACGACCTCGGTGTTGACGACAAGGAGATTCGAACTCTCGTGTCAGAACACCCCGGGTATTCAGACGTAATTCCTCGTCGCTGGTGGCCACGGAGTTGGTGGAAGATACTGTTCCTGCCATCTACTTGGTGGCCACAAACATTGCGGCCGAGCAACTGGCAAATCTGATATAGGCGAAGCTAGCCCACGAAATAGACAAAACACCTTTTCGCCTGCACTTACATTAAGGTATTTCACATGCACAAACGACATATTTTCGCCCTTGCACTTACAATTCCTGCACTATGCCTTTCGGCTTGCTCCAACGGAGAACCAGAAAAAGCACCGGAGCCGACGACGGTTACAAAAACAGTCACCAGCCCAGAAAGCAGTACAGAGTCGACGACGATATCCACCACCAAATCTCCTACCCCGTCGGCGACCCCGACCCGGACGTCGGAAAGTTCCAAACCCACTGGTTACACCGGCGCGCCCAATGGCGAGCCAACAGCTATAAACAAGACGATTTCGCATTGCGCCAAATCTTCGCAGGGCCTCTATGAGCAAGGCACCACCTGGTTTACAGACGGTACTACCGGCTGGACACAGTATTGTGCCAACAATTTCTATGACGGCCCACCTACAAACACTGCCCCAGAGCCACAAAACAACGAGCCGTCCCCATGGGTTCAAGGCCAAATCGATTGGGCCGATTGCCTTAACTCTGGCCATTCAGAAGAAGAATGCCGCACGATGTTGAATTAAGAAGTGCCATACGGACGGGCTCTTCGACTAGATAGACCCCTGATTACTACGGTTGTGCTGAAGGAAGTGCCAGTTTTGTTGCAGGCACAGCTATCATCGGATGCGTTGTTGCGCGCCGAGGTTAAGACGCGAACCAACTTGTTCTACTAGCATCAATTCAAATTGTTAGTTTGCAAAAGCAAGAGGTAACTCACCATGCAGGGGTCTGTCCAACCAATCCTGAGCGTCTACGACAGCGCAAGCCGTCAGCTCATCATTCCCGTTTACCAGCGGAATTATGACTGGAAAATCCCCCAATGCGAGCGACTATTCGACGACCTTGTGGCGCTCCACAAGGAGGACAAAGAAAGTCACTTTTTCGGCGCTGTTGTGGCCGATACTCGAAATGCTTTCCACTGGGTGATTATCGATGGACAGCAGCGTATTACTACGACAAGTTTGCTTCTTCTCGCGCTCGCGCATGCCTTAGATGCCGGAGAGATGAAATCTGACGATAAGGATCTTTCCAAGAGTATTAAGACTTCCCTGCTCAAGTCAGACTCAGGCACTGATACGACCAAATTCAAGCTGAAGCCAGTCAAAAATGATGCTGCGGCCTATCAGAAGCTATTCAGTGGTCAGGCTCTCATCGAAGACAGCAATATCACTCGTAACTACCGTTATTTCCGAGAGCGTCTCGCCAGAGGCGAACTTTCTGGCGATGAGCTATGGCGCGCGATAAATGGTCTGCAAACGATGATTCTGACTCTTGGCAAAGATGATGATCCTCAACAGATTTTTGAGAGCCTAAACTCAACAGGATTGTCTCTCTCCGAAGCCGATAAAATTCGCAATCTCGTTCTTATGGACTCAACTCCTGAACAGCAGGAATACCTCTATGAGAACTACTGGAATGAGATTGAGAACTATGTAGATTACAAGACTGACTGGTTTATTAGGCTGTACTTAACGCCGTACCTTCGTAAAGCTCCTCGTTGGGATGCGCTATACGAAACTTTCAAGGCTTTCAAAAAGGGCAAGGACATCCGAGAAGTCCTAACTGACATGCATGAGTCAGCAAGGTACGCGCATGATGTATCTAACGCCTGTACTGGAGTTGCTGCAGCTGATCGTCGACTCCGTAAATTCAATATCCTGCAGCGCGATGTGGCCTTTCCGTTTTTGGTTCCAGTTGTTGGTGAGTTCCGACGTGGAAATATTACGGACACCGAACTCGCTGAAATAGTCGAAATCATTGACAGCTATGTTTTCCGTCAATTCGTATGCGACATCTCAACCAGGTCAATGGGTAATACCTTCGCATCTTTGTTTGCAGAAGCAATGCGTATTCGCGGCGGGTCATCGCTATCAGACGTTGTCACTTACCTGCTAGTTCGCCGAACTGAAGGTACCACCAGGTTCCCGAGCGACGAAGAGTTCAAGCATGACTTCCGCACCCGGAATATGTACAAAATTCGGCCACAAAACCGAAACTATTTGTACGAATGCTTAGAGAATCTTGATTCAAACGACACTCGGGATATTTCAGGTGCCCTCGAGGAGCAGTCCATCAGTGTGGAACACATCATGCCGCAAACACTCACTCCAGAATGGAAGAGAGAACTTGGCGATGATGCTGAGCAGATTCATGAAGAATGGCTAAACCGAATTGGTAATCTTACAATTACTGGTTATAACTCCATGTACTCAAATAGGTCGTACCAAGAAAAACGCGAGACGGAAAACGGATTTCTCGATTCCCCTTACTCACTCAATAAAGTGATGAAAAATAGTTCGACTTGGGGATTAGCACAGCTAAAAGAACGCACGGATCGACTAACGGAAGCAGCTCTCGGTTACTGGCCACGTCCCACGACAGATTTTAAGCCGAAGGTCGCCCCGCTCCCGCAAGAACCACTCGGTGAGGATACTTCGTTTACAGGTAGGCATGTCGTTGCTTTCGAGTATCACGACATTCGAAAGTCCGTTAGTTCATGGGTTGAGGCCACCTTTGAAATCGCTCGGTTGATTTACTCTGAGCATCCTGATTCGGTTCGTAAATACGCTGAAACTTCTCGTTTTTGGGCACTGACTGAGACCTCACCTGCCTACTTTGCTGAAATTGCACCAGGTTTACATGTCCGTGTTGGTGGTGAAACAAATGCACGTGTATTAGGAATTAGGCAACTATTTGATGCCCTTGACCTCGACAAAGAGGAACTTATTTTCACATTTCGCAAGAACAAAGACACCAAGCAGGAAGAAGCCAAAGATTCGCGGTTTATCAAGATAACGAAACTTGAGCCTCTGATTGAGGAACTCTCTACCCCAGGCACCGAGGCTGAGGATGCTAATCAGCTATTAGTCGATATCGTGACCGTCGCAGCCGAGCTAAGAGAGGGCGATGAGAATCCGCTCAGAAAGCTGAACATCAATGATATTTCCGACTCTGATTTTATTGAGTCTGCCTCAGCCAACGAGCTGCTTTGGAGTTTTGAGAAATTCGAGGAGGTCGACAAGTTGATGCCAGGAATGGGCATGCTAGGCCATCTCAGGGATGGAACTCTGTTGAAAATTGTCCAAACAATTTCAGCAAACGACGATTCCGAGTAAAACCATATGAGCTCAGCGCAATCATTGCAGCCAACCGCGCTGGGCATCACCGCCTACCCAGCCCTACCAGTAAAAGCCGTCCATCCCCCCCCGAACAAAACCCAACAGCACCTAACTCTCCAACCGCTCCAGAACCAGCGCAGCGACTTCATCAATTTTCTCTGCATAGCCAGTGCGCTGGGTCAGCTGAGTTCCCCGCACGCCATCGGTTGCTTGCAGGTCTGCAATTGGTGAATGACTGTCCTGGGCGGTCGCCGGCATGGAGTACATGTGCGGCACATGCCCAATCAGGTACTGGTCACACGAATGCCCGAGGCTATCGCCGATTCGCTTTGCTTCGTCGTCAAACTTGCCGCGGAATCGTTCAAACGCTCCGACCAGCTGCTGTTTACCGTTCGAGCGCTTCTTCACGTATTCCAGCCTTGTGTAGCCAAGGTAATGAAGCCCACGCCCATCGTGTCCGAGCAGCCGAAGCTTTCGAGTTTTCTTCGAAATATCTGGCGAGTAGTTCCTCCACTGGGCAAGATTCCCCTCGGAAATTTCGCTGTACTCAGTCACCCAGTCATTGAACCACTTAGCGAGGTTTCCAACGGCATGGAAGCTAAACAGGTCGGTTGACGTCGGAGTAACGAAGGCGTCGCAGCCCAGAAGTACGGTGCGATTGAAAGGGCCTAACGACGGTCCCACGTCGTAGAAGATGTAGTCGTAGCGATCCTCATCCTCCATCGCCACAGCCAACTGCCCGGCCCAGTGGATTCACCGAAAATCACCAGTTTTCTTGGCTAGCGATGACTGCCATGCGTCACTCATGACATCTTCAATGTTGGAAAGAGCCGGATGCCCTGGCAGGACATCGACACCAAACCGCTCCGAACGCACTGGCCGGATGTCAGGCTCGATATCGGTCTCACCCTCCCATAGCGGGATAAACAGCGAATAGACGGTATTAGCCAGCGAATCTCGCTCGGCCTGTTCATCATTCTTGCTGCTCAGGTAGATTCTCTCGTGCTGCTCTTCAGTCAGCATGAGTTGTGTGGCATTACACTGCGGATGGCAATCCACATAGAGCACTCGTTTACCTTGACGAGCGAAATAATGAGCGACATTGGTGGAAAGAGTGGTCTTCCCCACCCCACCCTTATTGTTGAAGAAACTGAGTGTCCGCATCGGGCTTCCTATTTACGTAAAAACAGTCTCCCGATTGTATAAGACCTGAAGCCCACTCAAGTAACCCCGCAACGACAGGTCACACCCGATTAGGAATCGATATTCGTTCCCGCAAACAAAAGCCGTTACAAAATCTGCCAAACTACGCATATTCTCAAGCTCTGCAAAAATAGTCGTTACAAATTACGCTCAGTATTACCTCTCTTTATCTCATCTCGAATAGATTTTAGCTCCTTAACGATTCTTTCATTTTCCGTAGGACTGAAAATTTTGCCACGATATATGGATGGATCCAAGACGAAATCACCATCATATTTCCGTTCGTTGTAACCTTCATAATAAATTTTGAGGATAGTATTCGCCATTACCCCTTCACCTGAAACCTCAAACTTTGCGTCTTTGGCGATAACCCAGTACGGAAATGATGCCTTAAATCCTGGCGCCCACGATTTATGTTCCTTTTCCAATAGTCCCTGCCTGAGAAGTGTTAATGGCACCATCGAATAATGCTTATTCCTGAGGCTTTCACTATTTAACTTATCTAAAGAGACGTTGTCGGGAAGCGGTGGAATGAACTCGAATTTTATGTTCTTTGCTTCAGTTCTTCCAACATTCGTAACCTCAATACTTAAGTCATCTTCTGGTTTTGTGGGCGGAAGCAAAGTCGCCTGCATAATAGGACGGGCTGATTCAATTTGAGAATCTCGGATTTGTCGAAAATTCAAAAGAGCAATTACAACCGAAATTGTTGCAACTATCAAAGCTACAAACGAGATGAGAGCCTCTGTTCGACTTGTTGTCCACCAATGAAAAAATGAAATAAGATAATGCAACTGTCCTCGCCTTAGGAAGATAAATCCTTCACAATCCGCACCGTCTCCATAGCAACTCGCACCACGCGTCCAATGAGGGCCACGATGTAACGCGGGTTCCCCACCTCATCAGCCCAGTCGTTCGGGTCGTTAATGATACCGGAGGCTTTGTCCTTCTTGACCTGATAACGATCAATCAGCCATGCCACCGCTGAACGCGAGCCCAACATATACCCGTCGGCTTCCGCAGGAATACCCGAAATGGTCACGCGCTTGTTGTAAATCAACTTAGTCACGTCATTGACGTTCTTGCCTGTCTCCGGATCCTTGCGCTTGGCCCACCTCATCTTGAGCACACGCCAGGTCTCCCGGTTAGACTCATCCCCCTTAACCTGAATATCCAATGGCCACGGTTCCACAGACTCGTAGCCCACGTGCAGCTCCATCAGCTCTTGGCCCGCAGTAGCAAACTTATCGAACTCCGCACGCGAGCTTGGCGTCTCAATATGCGGCAGCATCTTCTTCAAGTCGGCCGCATACTTCGTGCGGTAAGCAGGGTCATGCAACTTGCCGTACACAAAGTGGAAAATATCATCGCCTGTAATGTCCGCACCCAGCGCATCACGGTAAATCTTCTTGATCTCGTCGGTGATATTGTCCACGCGCGCATAGCCATGAACGATTTCACCAATCTCGCCGTAGACACTGGTTTCGCCTTGCTTTACGACGCTGTTCTCACCAAACAGCGCACCGTCATCCTCCGTTACCGCAGCCCAAGTGAAGCGGGGGAAATACTGCCCGGATCCTGAACCACTAAGGCACAAGTCCGGCACTAACACGGTTGCAATAGCATTGAATCCACGGGCAGCACTACTGGCTGCTGGGATATAAAAACCGATATTCCGGTGCTGCGGAGTCGGGAACATCGATGGCAGTTGATATCGTCGATGATTCAGTTGACTGTCAAAATAAACAATTTGCCGACAGAATGGCCGGTAAAGCCCGAATGCAATGTAACCGAGGCAGTCTAGAGGTAATCGCCTATCCAACTGGTTCTCCAGACTTGATGACCATTTGCTACGTCTAGGATCAACAAACTGGGGATTTCGCTGAAGGAAATCTTTTGCTTTCTGCCCTTGCTGAATTGTTGCCAAAGCCTGAGTGTAAGTATCTTTCAACGTAGCAATTTGCATCTCAAGCTCTGACTTCGAAGTAGCATAAACCCACGCATCTCGATTCGTCTGGAGCCCAGCAGAAAACGTGGTGAAGAAAGTTGTTGAATCGCCTTTCTTTTCGCCAAGCACTGGCCAAGTGCCAAAGGCATCCGAGCGCTGGTTCACCCAGTCACCATAGGTATTAGGAGTGATGGACTCCCATTTAATGGACTCCACCGTTTCTGTATCCACAATCCGAAGCTTGTCCGCCGCAGTCAGGTAATCTCCAATATCCCGGTAGTGCAACTGAAAACCGGACTTTACGGGATTTTTAACTCCGAAAGTGATGGCTACCGTATTCCGCGAACCCGAACCAAAGACCTTTCCGCCTTCCTTGCGGGACTGTTCTCCTGCCGTTCGCTGATTGCCACGAAGGTTAAACACATACAGGTCAGTGAAGTCTTCGGCCATGGATAACCGCACACCGTCGCCAGTGTTGCCGTCAATCCAACCGCCATTTGAAACGAACGCCACTACGCCTTGGTCACCAATGCGATCGGTTGCCCATCGGAAGGCACGTAGGTAGGAGTCATACAGCGAGTTCTTGTTCGTAGCTGTAGATTTCGCGGCGTAAGTTTCAGCGATGCGTTTGTCCAGGCTCGGATACTTCAGATTCGCATTCAAGTCGTTAGCGGACTTCTGGCCTGCTGAATAAGGCGGGTTACCAATCACCACGTTGATTGGAGCGTTCTTCTGGCGCTCGATAGTGGCGTTGTTCTCGCGGAAGATGTTGAGGTCCGGAATGTCTCCTTCCTCATGAATCTGGAAAGTATCGGCCAGAGCAATGTTGGCGAAGGGCACATACTCCGGTGCGGGCTCACCATTGCGCAGCGCTGCTTCTTCGCGCAGTGCATTGTAAGTGGTCTCAATATTCACCGCAGAAACGTAGTAAGCCAGGAGCATGATTTCGGTCGCGAAAAGCTCGTTGGCGTACTTGCGGGCAAGGTCCTCTGGCTTGATGAGGCCGGACTGTAAGAGGCGAACCGTAAAGGTCGAGGTGCCGGCGAAAGGATCGAGGATACAGACGCCTTCGTCGGTAAGCCCCTTGCCGAAGTGCTTCTTGGACACGTCATCCGCAGCGCGCAGAATGAAGTCCACGATTTCGACTGGGGTATAGACGATGCCCAAAGACTCAGCCTGCTTCTTGAAGGCTTTTTGGAAGAAGCGCTCGTAAAGCTCCTTGATGACCTGCTGTTTACCGGAGGCGGAGTTCACTTCAGAGGCTCGAACACGGACGGACTCGTAGAACTTCTCGAGGGACTCGGTTTCGGTATCAAGATTGGCTTCGGAGAGGGCCCCGACCATCTTCTCCATAACCTGGGCCACGGGGTTATGGGTGATGAAGTCGTGGTTCTCGAAAAGAGCGTTGAAGACCGGAGCTGTAATGAGGTGCTGCGAGAGCATTGAAATGGCATCATCTTCGCTGATGCCGTCGTTGAGATTGTTTCGCAGACCCTCAACAAAGCTATCGAATTCTGTGCGGAGGGTGGCATCGGCGCCGTCGACAAGCGCTTTGATGCGCGTGATTTGGTTTTCCGCGATGGTAGCGACGTCGTCCGCCCAATCCTCCCAGTATGTGCGGGTGCCCACTTTGTCGACGAGCTTGGTGTAAATGGCCTCCTGCCACTCTTCCAGAGAGAACAGTGCGAGCTGTTGAGTCAACTCATTGTTATCGGCCAGAGGCTGCGGGTTTTTCACCGATTCGACTTCGGCCTCGTTAATGGCATCGGTTGGAGAAGCGTTCTCAGAATCGGTGTCGGAGCCAGATTTCTGGGAATCCTTTTTGCCAATGTGGTCGACTTCGATTGGAAGCTCTTCGGCAGGGTTCGCTTCGTTCAACGCGATTGAATTGACCTTGGCATTGAAGCGATCATCATGTGCACGCAATGCATTCAAAATCTGCCAGACAACCTTGAAACGCGCGTTGTCATTGAGTGCCTGCGCTGGCGAAACGTCCGGGGCGACTGCGACCGGAAGAATGATGTAGCCGTAGTCCTTGCCTTCGGACTTGCGCATGACGCGCCCCACGGACTGGACCACGTCGACCATGGAATTACGCGGGTTGAAGAAAATCACAGCATCCAGCGCCGGGACATCGACGCCTTCGGACAGACACCGGGCGTTCGTGAGCACGCGAGTGTGCTGTTCAACGGCTGGAGACTCCAACCAAGAAAGCTTCGTGCCTCGCTCAAGGGCGTTCATGCTGCCGTCGACATGCTGCGCAGAGATGGAAACGTCCACGTTGTGCAGAGACACATCATTGAGAACTGCCTTTTCTTCGAGCAGTTCTCGATGCATGTTCACCAGTTGCGGATAGGAATCAGCAATTGTCTGCGATGTCTTGATGTCACGGGCAAACGCCACAGCACGCTGCATAGGTGCGGCATCTTCATCGAAGCCGCCCTTTTTACCTTGCAGAGAACCGGAGCGTTTTGCCAGGCCGTTCCAGGCACCAATCATTGCCGAAGCCATAGTGAGATTGATCTGGCTGTTCTGGCTGCGGTTGATGGCATCGGCGGCTACGGATTCGTCGACCGTCATGACAAGAACCTTGTAGTCGGTGAGCAGGCCTTTTTCTACGGCTTCGCCGAATCCGAGACGATAGAACTCTGGACCGTAGATTGCTTCGTCATCCATGGAGGCGAGTTCGGCTGAGTGGTCCTGTGCCTTGCCCTTGACCGAATCGTCATACAGACGCGGTGTGGCCGTCATGTAGAGACGCTTCGATGCCTTGATGTAGTCGGCATCGTGGATGCGGACGAAGTTACTTGCGTCCTCACCGGCGAGGGTAATACCGGTGGTGCGATGTGCCTCATCGCAAATGACTAGGTCGAAGTCGTCGAGCCCTTGCTGCTGGGCATCGTGAACTGCCGGCAACGACTGGTAGGTGGAGAAGACGATGTGTAGGCCCTTGGCGCGCTTGCCAGATTCAAAGCGCTTGGCAATTTCGGCACCGTTTGTTGATACTGGGACTTCTAAGTCGTAGGTCGCAATATCCTCAGCTTTACGGGAGACCTTCGAGTCCGAGCACACAGCGAAGGTGCGCATGTCGAGGCGCCCTTGTGCTGTCCATTCCTTGAGTGTTTGCGACAGGAGCGAAATGGACGGCACGAGGAAGAGAACCCGAGCCTTCCCCCCCCCATTTTCCTCAGCTACCCGCTCGGCGAGACGAAGAGCGGTGAAAGTTTTACCTGTGCCGCAGGCCATGATGAGCTTGCCACGGTCGTGGGTAGCAAAACCAGCCATGGCGCTATCGATAGCTTCTTGCTGGTGAGGTCGGGGTTCAAAAGTCTCGCGCTGGGAGAGATTGATTTGGATCTCCGAGCCAGGGAATGCGACATCCCAGTTAATCGGAGATTCGGCGATTGCTGCCGTGCCGATACGGCTGGTGGGAATGAGCTGATTAGCGAGGGCTTCTTCTGCGTGCGAGGACCAGTGGTCAGTTGTAGAAATGACGATACGGCTGCCGAAGTGTTCCGGGCCGGACTCAGTGTTGAAGGATCGCCCAGACGCTTCAAAGAATGAATCGAGGTCTGCCTTGGCCAAGCGAGTCGTTGGCATATAGAACTTGCACTGGATGGCTACCCAGGTGCCGTCGTCAATGCGACGTGCGACCAAGTCGATGCCGGTATCAGGCGCTCCCCCGTTGTACTTCCAGTCCGACCAGCGATAGACCTCGTCGAACTGAGTTTTCAGAGTCGGGTCAGTGCGGAAATAGTTGACCATGAGCTTCTCGAAAGCGATGCCATACTTTGCCTTCGGCTGATTATTACGGAGCTGCTCAAGGACCTCTGAAAACTTGGACATGAAGATATTATGCCTTATGAAAACTGCAAGAAATCACTACATACCGTTCGGTGACTACCACCGCCCCGTAAACTAGCTTTCTATGCTAGGAGCGAAAAGGGGCAAACTTACAGACACACATAATTTGCAATCGGCTTCATGAGCGACGCTACATCCCCCCCCCCATCACGCTGTCGAACGCAATAAAATATTTGAGGACAGCAGCATCCCAACGTTATCGCTTGATACCCTATTGATGGTTCACGGGAAGTGCATTATCGGGACAGGTCAGTTCGCCACAGTCAGTAATCTATTCAAAGAGAACTTTAGCGAGCCTTATCAGAAAGCACCCAATCAATCTCCAACGATAATGCCGCTTGCGTCGAAGACTCCGAAGCAATCAGGAAACTTGTACTTAATAAGTACGAGTCCAACGCCACAACCCGCGAATCACGCCTCATCTGATTCCGAATCGAAGCCCATTAACTTGTTAGCATTATCTGCCAGTCTACTTGATCTATCTTCAATAAATCTTTCAAAATTATCGTCGAATAAAGAATGGGGAACAATCGCCGAATCAAGAATTTTATCCAGCATCTCAGGAGCAATTTTGTCCTTGTATTTACTTGGGGCCGCTGATTTAATTTTATTATTGTCAGCAGCTGATATTAACGCAAAATTCGCCAACGGGCTAGCTTTGGCTTGAGACGTTCCGAACTCCCTACGTAAAAACGCCTTCGGCATTAAATGGTGGAGTTGTTCGCGGTTAAAAGCTGCCAATTTTAATTCGCGAGATACAGGCTCTCCCGAGATAAAACTTCGTGGTTTTGCCTGCAAAAGCTGGAGAACAAAAACCTTACTCCGAACAGTGTCCATTCTCAAGTTCTTCTCTGAATAAAATTCGGCAAGAACAGGATTGCCAATCTGATCAAGCTCACTCTTCTCGCCTTTTTTCAACTTTACCATTTCGGTAATATCTTTATTCAAATTACGTTGCGGTTGATTGTTATACCTTTGACCAAAAAATGATCGCCATAGCCAACGCAGAATAGTCTCTCTTTGGTGATTAGTTAAATTAACTTGAGTCCCCGGCTCCTCAGCAAAGAAAACACATAGTGGGACAAGCACGAGACTGTACGGAAGGTGCGATACATCAGCTACAAATAAATTATTCTTGAGGAAATCAATCGCGCCTTTTAACCCATACTCTACTTTTTCGAAGCTATCTCTAACCTCGGCACCATCCAATGACATTAACGATTCTGGATTGGAATTTTTGTTTATTAAAGCGGAGAAGCATTGCAACAGAAGCTTCTTATCTTTACTTATTTCAGCAAATCCGAAATCGCTAAATTCATCAGATAATGAATCAAATTTATTAACCAGCTCAAAATCCTCACTCCATGTCCAAGCGGATAGCAGTTGCAATGTATCAAGTTCGACACCTAAGCGGTTAACCCGTTCAAATACAATCGCAACCTCTCCTCTATTTTCGGTCGATATTTCCTGTACAGGAATCTTGGCCTCTTTAAAGACCTCTTGAACCTTATCGATTTTCACCTTCTGCTCATCAGATAAATTTTCTGTGGCTTTTCTGTAATCGACAGATTCAAAAAATGAATCTACCGGAAAATATTCGTTTCCATCTACTTCATCATCGGAGCTAAAAGCCGTAAACATACTATTTTGAGGTGACTCTTCCGCAGAAAGATTGAAGTAGATACGCGTCCAGGAGCCAGAATCTTGTACCGAATCGGGAATCGGAGTCTTAAAGGTACTGTAGATTGTGGTTATTCGTTGCTGTCCATCAAGTACATATTTGATTGGGAACCCATCTTCCGCCTTCGTGAGTTCAAATGGGCCCAGCTTTCGCTCGGTATTTAACCCCTCCCGAGTTCTCCATAAAATTACTGATCCAATAGGATACTTCTTGTAAATAGAATCTAAAAGGTGTGCCATCAATTCCGGTGTCCACACGAAACCACGTTGGAACGCCGGAACCCTAATTTCTCCACGATCAATACATTGAATTAATTCTCGAATGGACATTTCAGCCATTTTTTAGGCCCCCTGTGTGAATCTTCTAATGATCAATAAATATAGGTACTAAGTACGGTATAGTAAGGGCATTATAGATTAGATTCCCTTTTTAAGTCCCCAACAACCCCAACCTGACCTGCCGCATCCGACACAGCGTCCACACGCTTCACTGCAGGGTCAGCACCCCAGCGCTCGTCCGGCAGAGCACTGACGCCTTCGCGGCCGAAGCCATCAGTCCCCACCACAACGTGACCAGCAGCATCCTCACCAGCACCAAAGCCCTCAGCCAGCGCCACCGCCAGATCCGCTACCAGGCCAGCACCGAACTCTGGGTCCTCGCCCTTATCAATCGCAGCGCGCGAGACAGTGCCGTGATTGCCAACAAACACAATGCCAGCAGCCGGGCGCAGCGTCCCCTCCTCATATTCGACGAACCCGCCGCCCTTCAGGGCCTCCAGTAACAGCTTTCGGTCAGCAGCGGAAGCCCTCTCTCCCCCATCCTTATCCAGCTCCAGCACTGGAGCCAGCGCCTGGCCAGTCTGGCGGCCCGGCTCGCGGCGCTCAGGGTCCAGCTGCACATCAGCCGGCAGCGAGGTAGAAACCGTGTCCTTCAGCTCATCCGCACCAGCGGAAGAGAGGAACTTATCGGTCAGCTTCAACACGCCCGCATCCGGTGCACCAGCAGCGCGCAGAGTCTCGGAAACCCCTGCCAGCTGCTCATCGGTGGCATCGGGAGTCGCGATAACCAGGACAGGCACATCCTTCAAAGAGTCTTTAACAATCTCCCCGACGATGGGCTCGATGATGCGGTTGGCTTCGTCGGCACGAGCTTGCTGCGCATCGGCACGCGCGACGGCGGCATCGCGCTCAGAGGCGGCACCAGTGCCGAAATCAATGCCAGCACCAGCGGGGTTCAGCACATAAGCACCCAGCACAGCACCTGCCGCCACACCGAGGGCAGCACCTGTCACACCGGCTGTAAACTTCCCGCTCCTGCGCTTCTTCGCCATCGCCCGTCCCTTTTCCTTTCGCCGACGCCTCAATCAGCACTGACAGCTGAAAACTCTAGGCGCTCATAGTGCTCTAAATACCGCTAAAACTACTTAAACAGCCCCTGGAACCACAGTGCAATGGAGTTCCAAGTGTCAATCAGATTCTCGCTGACAGAACCATCGCCGGAGGTACCAGCGATAGCGAAGATCACCGCAACGGCGACAAAGATAGCCAGGATTGCCCAGGCCACACCGAAACCACGGCTATTGACCTGGTAGAGGTCGGCGACCATGCGACCGTCGACAAGCTTCTCGCCGACCTTCAAACGCGACAGCAGCGCCGACGGCACGCCGCTTTGATTCTCAGCGTGGTAAATGCTGTCGATGTTCTGCGGGGCGCCTACGGAGACGACCATGTCGGCGTCGTGATGCGCGGCGAAGACCAGCGCCAGGTCAGTGGCGGAATCGGACAGCGCCGGGAAGGTCATGGCGCCAATGCCGAGGTCCTGGATGCGTTCAAGGCCCACCGCGTGACCGTCCGGGTCGGCGGGCAGAATCACGCAGCCGGCAGACCGCAGCGCCTCGGAGTTGATGTTCTCCGGATCGCCGATGATGTAGTCCGGCTCGTACTTCAGGTCGAAGAGCGTGTCGGCGCCTGCATCGACGCCGATGAGCAGCGGCTCGTACTCGCGGATGAAGTTCTTTAGGTCTTCCAGCGTCTCGCGGTGTCCCTCACCAGGGCTGACCACAACGACCTTGCGGCCACGCAGTGGTTCCGTCTCGTCCGGAATGCCCAGGCCATCGATGTAGAGCGGGGACTCGGTCTTGGCGAACTCCACCAAGTTGCCGGAGAGAGCCTCCAGGCGGTCGACCATGCTGGTACGGCCCTCGTCGAAGGCGCGCTCGAGCTCGTCCTGGTCGACCTCATCGCCCTGACCAATCAGGCGGTCACCGTGGTAGAGCTTGCCGTCGTCAAGCCTGCCGTTCTTGCCGTCCTTGAGCTTCTCGAAGACCTCGTCGCCGACGTTCTGCACCATCGAAATGTCGGCATCGCGCATCATCTGCGGGCCGTAATTCGGCACAAAACCCGTGGTAAACGCGCCGGTGTTCACCACTGCGGCGACCTTGGCATCAATCAACTGCTGTGCCAGTGGACGCGAGATATCCGGCGCATCAATCACCACGATGTCGCCTTCGCCCATGCGCTTGAGCGCACGATCCAGGCGGGAACCGTCCCGCACAGTCCCCGAAATGCCAGGAAGATCTTTTTCGTTCCGAGAGAACAGACTCATGGCACTTAGTGAAACATAAGTGCAGCTACTTGGCCGAGAAGGCGCGCCGAGCTTGATCCAGAAGATCTTGCGCATGCGCCCGCCCGGAGTCCGAATCGTCCAAGCCCGCCATCATCCGCGCAAGCTCGTCAATCCGCTCCTCATCGCCCAGGCTCGTCACCTTCGACGACACCGCCCCCGAACGCGCATCCTTGCTGACCACCAAGTGGGTATCCGCAAACGCCGCCACCTGAGGCAAGTGCGTGACGACGATCACCTGGTTATTCACCGCCAACTGCTTCAGGCGCTTGCCAATTTCCACAGCCGCGCGCCCACCAACACCGGCATCGACCTCATCGAAAACCATCGTGTGTCCGGCTTGTCCTTCGGCGAGGACAACTTCCAATGCCAGCATGATGCGGGAGAGCTCACCGCCGGATGCGGATGAGGCCAGCGGGCGCGGCTCGGCACCTTCGTGGGCCCGGAGCTTGAATTCGATATTGTCCACGCCAGCGGGGCCAAAGGTGTCGGCCTTGGTAATCTCCACCACCAGCGAGGTGTGCGGCATAGCCAGGCCCTTGAGTTCCTTGGTCACGGCCTCTTCCAGGTGCTTTGCGGCCTTTGCGCGAGCCTTGGAGAGCTTCCGTGCGGTGGTGCCGAGTTTCTTCTCCGCGGTCTTGATCTCCGCGGTGAGTTTGTCCAGGGCTTCGCCGGAGACATCCAGCGTGGCGAGCTTACGCTCCGCCTTATCCCGCCAGGCCAGGACACCTGCGATGTCCGGGGCGTACTTGCGGGTGAGATTCTTGATCTCCACCTGGCGCTGCATGAGTTTGTCCAGCGACTCGGTTTCCTCCGGCAGGCCAGAGAGAAATGCGCCGAGACCAGCAGAGATCTCGGAGAGCTGGCTGGTCAGCTCATTGAGCTGGTTGGAAAACTCGGTGAGCTCCTCGTCGTCTGCGGCGGCGAGCTCATTTGCTGCGGCGCCGAGAAGTTCGGCGGCTCCGGAGTCCTCGGTGGCGGCATCCGTACCGGTCACGCTCACGGCGGCGGCACCATCGATGGCGGCTAGCGCCACGGCTGCAGCGTCGCGGAGACCATCCAGGTCCTGTATGCGGCGAATCTGCGAGGCCAGGTCCTGGTCTTCGTCTGGTTCGGGTGAGACTGCGTCGATTTCTTCGATGGCGAAGCTGAGTTGGTCGGCACGCATGGCCAACTCACGGCGCTTGGAGGTCTTCTCTTCTAATTCTTTGACCAGGGAGCGCCAGTGTGCGCGTTGCTGACGGTAGCTTTCACGCGTTGGTGCGATCGTTCCGGCATCCATGCGGTCGATGGCCGCACGCTGCTCATCGGCGCTTTGTAGGCGCAACTGATCATTCTGGCCGTGAATGGCGATGAGCCGCGTGGAGACATCTGCCAATGCCGCAGCCGAGGCACTGCGGCCACCAACCCACGCCCGGGAGCGGCCTTTCGCGGAGACCTGACGGGCAAGCAGGTACTCATCATTCTCATCGCGCTCGCCGCCGAGCTCAGAAACCACAGCATCGATGGTGGCTGACTCTTCCTCCGAGAGGTGCTCAGTGGAAACGCGGCCTTCCACCAAGGCCTTGTCGGCGCCCGTGCGCACGCGGCCGGCGTCGGCACGCGCGCCACAGAGCAACTTGAGGCTTGTGACCACCATGGTCTTACCCGCACCGGTTTCACCTGTGAGAACGGTCAGGCCTGGGCTGAATTCAAGCGTCGCATCGGGAATAACGCCGAGGTCGCGGATGGAAATCTCAGTCAGCATGGCGCCTGCCATCAGTCCTTCCCTTGAAGTTGGGGGCCGCGGGCACGGTCCCGGTTGTGGAGTCTCGTGACGGCTCTTGTCTGCCGTGTTTAGGGGCTATTGGGCTTCGGCGGGGCCGCGCCACCCGGACGTCGGCAAGCGGAACTTGTGCACCAGACGATCGGCGAACGGTTGATTGTCCAGACGCACCCAGCGCACCGGCTGCGCGCCGCGCTCGATTTCAATGCGGCTTCCCGGAGGCATGATGATGTTGCGGAAGCCGTCGAGCACCGCGACCGCCTCGGCGGTGTCGTGGTTGGTCTCAATGGCGATCGTCGAATGCGGGGAAATCACCAGCGGTCGGGAGAACAGCGCGTGGGCGTTGTTGGGCACGACCAGCATCGCGTCGAGCTCCGGCCAGAGCACCGGACCACCTGCGGAAAAGGCATACGCAGTGGAGCCGGTCGGCGTGGAAATCAGCACGCCATCGCAGCCGTAGGAACTCACCGGGCGGCCATCGACCTCCAGGATGACGTCCAGCACGCCACGACGGTTGACATTTTCGATGCTGACTTCGTTCAGCGCCCAACCGGAGCCAATCACACGACCGGTGGTGTCACGTACGGTGGCGCGGATGGTCATGCGGTCTTCGATACGCCAGGAACGCTTGATGACGCGACTAATCGCCTCCGTCATGGACTCCTGCTCCCACTCGGCGAGGAAGCCCACGTGTCCCATGTTGATACCGAGCACCGGCAGGTCAGCCGAATGCGCAATATCTGCGGCCCGCAGGAAGGTGCCGTCGCCGCCGAGGACGAGGACGAGTTCGCATCCCGACGCCGCCTGCGGGGAATGCCAGTAACGCGGGTACTTGCCGAGCGTTGGGTGCGCGGCCAGCGCCTCCGGGTTCTTACCGGCCAGCACGCGGATATCGATACCCGCGGCCTCAAGCAGCTCAGCCGCCTCGGCGGCCATTTCCAGGTTGGCGCTACGGCCGGTGTGCGGGACCAGCAGAATCTCGCGCTTGCCGGCGCTGGTCTTGGGCTTGCTAATCCCTGAGCTGCTCCTCGCGCTAGTCGGCGAGCCGGTCGGTGATTCGGTCGGTGAGCTAGTCATTGTGCGGTCCCTCCTCAACAGCCTTAGCGATGGCCGCAGCCATAGCCTCATCACCAATATCGCTGGCGCCGCCGTCTTTCACCAGCCACAGGAAGAACTCCACGTTGCCACTAGGACCCGGCAGTGGGCTGGCCACAGCCGCGCGGAAGGACAACCCCAGCGTGCGGGCGTACTCGGCGACTTCCTGGACAACTTCCTGACGCAGTGCATCGCTACGCACAACGCCACCGGAGCCAAGGCGCTCCTTACCCACCTCGAACTGCGGCTTGACCATCGGCAGCAGGTCAGCGCCCTCGTCGAGGCAGGAGACAATCGCTGGCAGCACCAGCTTCAAAGAAATAAACGACAGATCGCCGACCATGACATCGGCCGTGCCACCGAGAATCTCCGGGGTCAGCGTGCGGACATTAGTTCGGTCGAGCACAACCACCCGCGGATCATCCTGCAAGCGCCAAATCAGCTGACCGTAGCCGACATCGACGGCGTAGACGGTGTCGACATCGCGGCGCAGGCACACATCGGTGAAACCGCCCGTGGAGGCACCGGCATCCAGCACCTTCCGGCTCTTCAAGTCCAGCCCTTGCGGCTCGAAAGCTTCCAGCGCGCCGAGCAGCTTGTGTGCACCGCGCGAAGCCCAGTTCTCGTCCTCTTCCAGGCCACTGACGCGAATGGACACATCGCCCGTCACCGCGGTCGCGGGCTTGGAGGCGACAAAACCACCGACCTCAACTCGGCCGGCTTTAATCATGTCCACTGCCGCCTCACGGGAGCGAGCAATCCTCCTTCGCACCAGCTCCGCATCGAGCCTGCGCTTAGGAGCTTTCTTTGCCACCGCGTTCACTTTCCTTCCCTGCGTGACGAGCCCAGGGCCTCATACAAAATCTCATGCGCCCGCTCGAACTGCGCGACTCTCTCCTGCGGAGTCGGCGCAGGCGCGGACAGTGCGGCCGCCACCTGCTCGCGAACCTGCTCCGGAGTAACCTCGCGCGCACCGGGCATCGCCGCCGGGCTAGGTGCAGGGCTCGGTACAGATGCAGAACCAGGCTTCGTCCCCGGCACCGGACCAACACCCGACCCCTGCCCCTGCCCCTGCCCCGGCTTCGGTGCAACCTCACTCATCGGCTATCACATCCGCCAGGCAGCCAGCGCCGCCTCAGCAGCCGGGCCCTCTGCGCGGACCTGCGCGACCTCGACTGCGCCAGCACGACCAGCCTCAGAGTTCCACACCACATCCACGACCGTCAGCAGAGCCGCCACCGCGGCCTCCGCTGGGTTCGCCAACCGAGGATCCTCCGTGTCACCGCCAGAAAGAACGATGACACCGGCCTCCGCGTCGTCGTAACGCGCGGTGAAACCAGCCTGCGGAGCCGGGCGTGCCTGATCCAGCTCACGGTTCAGCGCGGTCATGTCAGCACCGATGAGCGTCGGACGGTGCTCGGGCGGCGCTGCGACGACATCCATATGCGTGGAAACGCCCGTGACCACCATAAACGTGTCCATCTTCGCAGCATTTCCACCCGCGATGTCGGTATCCAGACGATCCCCAATCGCCAGCGGACTCTTCGCGCCCATACGCTCCGCAGCCTTAATGAACATCGGCGGCTTCGGCTTACCCGCCGACAGCGGCGCAACACCCGTGGTCGTCGAAATCGCCGCAGCGACCGAACCATTGCCGACCAAAAAACCGCGCTCCGACGGCAGCGTCGTATCCAAATTCGACACCAGGAAGCGCGCACCTCGCGACACCGCCAGCGCCGCCTCCGACATCTGCTTCCACGTCATCTCACGGTTGAGCCCCTGGAACACCGCCGCAGGGTTGTCATCAGCGGAATCCACCAGCGTGTACCCCGCCTCACGAGCCAGCTGCTTAAACGACTCCGCACCCAACACAAAAACGTTCGAGCCCGGCTCAATGATCTCCGCCGCCATCTCAATGGCCGCCTGCGCCGACGTCATCACATCGTCCGCGTGAACGTCATAGCCCAGCCCATTGAGCTGATCTGCCACCGTCTGCGGCGCACGGGAGGCGTTGTTCGTAATGAACACCATCGGCAGCGCTGCCTCGGTCAGCCCCTCCAGCGCGTTCGGAATCGCCGCGCCGCCCTCGTAAATCGTGCCATCCAGATCTAACAGAGCGGCATCATAGGAAGAAGCGACAGAAGCCATGGGGTGCATTTCTCCTTTTACGAAATAGGAACGCTTTACGACGAATTGTAGATGCGCAGCCGCATCGCGCCAGCGGTGGATGGTTTTGCGAGTCGGGCAGCTGGGCTGTTTACTTGCTCAGCTCTTCGATGCGCTCGCGAGCATCGAGCATCTGGTCGACATCGATCTTGGCGCAGCGGGTAAACCACACCTTGGCATCGTCTTTACGGCCGGCCTCCACCAGCGCATCGGCGTAGGCGTAGAACAGACGAGCTGCTTCGAAGTCCTCGCGATCCGGGTTTAGATCCTGGGTCTCCAGCTCAACCAGAGCCTCATCAATCTGGCCCATATCGCGGCGAGCACCTGCGGCGACGATAGCCAGCTCAGTCTTGGACTCGTTGTCCAGCTGCTTGGCTTCCTCGGAGCGAGCCAGCTCGATGGCCTTCTCTGGACGGCCGAGGCCGCGCTCACAGTCCGCCATCACCGCGATCATGCCCGGGCCACCAGAGATGCGACGAGCAGCACGCAACTCAGCCAGGGCTTCCTTCCACTCACCTGCGTGGTAAGCGGCGACACCAGCTGTCTCACGAACGACACCGACGCGACCTGCGCGGTCCTTCGCTGCGCGGGCGTGCTCCAGGGCACGCTGCGGGTCTTCAGCCATCAGGACTGCGGCCATAATCATGTGCCGAGCGACCTTGTCGGCGTTGTCCTTAGCCAGGCTCTTCAGATCCTGGCGCACGCTCGGGTCGAGCTCGTCTGCACGAATGTCATCAGGCAGCTTCGGCTCGTTCTTGCGGGCCTCAATGCGCTCCTCGCGGAAACCTGGGCGCTGCGGGCCGGTGCGGTGCGTACGCTTCTCATCCTGGAAGCGGCCACCACGGTTGGAGCGACGTGGCTTGCCACCACGACGGTCGAAGTTGCGGCCTCCCTGTCCACCGCGTCCGCCCGGGCCGCGACGATCATTGCGGTCGCCCCGGTCGTTGCGGTTGTAACCGCGCTCGCCGCGCTCATTACGATCATCACGATTGTTGCGGTTGTAACCACGACCGCCACGACCACCGCGCTCATTGCGGTCACCGCGGTTAAAGTCACGATCGTCGCGATCATCACGACGGAAGCCCCGCGAACCACGGGAATCACGGTTACCGCCATGACCACCGTGACCACCACGGCCACGGCCACCTGGGCCACCGCCCTGTCCACGACGATCGTTGCGGTTGCGCCCGTTAAAGCCGCCCTCGCCACGACCATGGGAACGGTTAGACCCGCGGTTTCCGCGATTTCCTCGGCCTTCGCCGGAACGAGGACCTTCGTGCTCAGCCATGAAGTCGGAGCTCCTTATATGTAATGAGTAAAAGAATTTATGTGTTTTCAGGCTACCAGTAACCCCGGATTGCCTGGTGGCCTACCTAAAAGACCAAACTTTCATACTACTGCTAAGACCTGCCTACATTCCAGCCCAACAAACGCGCAGAACCTGTGGCTTTCCCCACTGCCTGGGACAAATCCCAGACAGCCAGGCCAACCCAGTCGTCTGTAGTGAACTGCGCAGTAGCGGTGGTTCCCTCGACGCGGAGCTCATGCTCGGCATCCGAAAGCCCGTCTGGCACGGCGAGGTTGGCGCCCAGGGCGTCGTTAAGCAATGCCTTGAGGGCGCGGGCATTACCCTGCTCAGCGCGATGTGCGGCGCGGCGGAAAACAGTGAGCGCTTCCTTGGCTGCGTCCTCGGGTGCCACGGTGGTGTCGGCAGCGAGGTCAAAGAGACCCTCCTGCTCGAAGGTTGCGGTCTTGGGTGCCTTGGAGTCGGAAGAAGGCGTGGCGGGCGTGGTTTTTGTCGGCGCTGCATTCGCCTGTGCTGCATTCGTCTGCCCGCGACTCCCCGCGCCGGCGAAACCTGGTCCTTCGGGCACTGCGGTGCCCTTCTGATACGCCGTGGCGGCGGCTCGGGCGCGCTGATCAGCGGCCTCGTTCATGTCGTGGCCGGAGTGTCCCTTAACCCACTCGAGGTGGATATTGCGACCGACGAGCAGCTGGTCGATGTCCTGCAAAATATCGACGTTGAGGACGGGCTTGCCGTCGCGCTTCTTCCATCCCTTGCGCTTCCACCCCGGCATCCACTTGGTGACGGAGTTGATCACGTACTGCGAATCACACAGTACGAAAAGTGGCTCGTCGGGGATGTGAGCGGTGGCGCGGAGCAGCTCGGCAAGAGCAGTGAGTTCCCCGCGGTTGTTGGTTCCCTCTTTCCAACCGCCGGCGGCCCAGCAGCTGTCGTCGATATACCAGCACCACCCGGCAGGTCCGGGGTTGTGCAAGGCGGAACCGTCAACGGCAGCAGTAATAGTCATGAGGCTAGATTGTATCGGCTGCGTGGGGCCGGCCAGGAATTGCCTTAAGAGCCGTAGCAGGCGACCGGGCCGTGCGGGCCCTCGACGATGTCAATCTGAGTGTTGAAGATTGGGCTCAGCACCTCCGAACGCATCAGCTCCGCGGTTGGGCCGTGCTCAACAATCTGGCCGTCTTTCACCGCACAGATGTAATCGGCGTAGCGAGCCGCGAAATTGATGTCATGCAACACCACCACCATCGTGCGCCCCAACTCGCGCACTGCAGTGCGCAGGTACGACATGATGTCGACCGAATGAGAAATGTCCAGGTTGTTCAACGGCTCGTCGAGAAGCACGTAATCCGTCTCCTGACAGAGCACCATTGCGACATACGCGCGCTGACGCTGACCGCCCGAGAGCTCGTCGAGGTAGCGGCCCTGGAGCGACTCGAGGTTGAGGAACTCGATGTACTGAGAGATGATGCGCTCATCCTCGGCGGTCAGGCGCCCCTGGCTGTATGGGAAGCGGCCGAAGCTGACTAGCTGGCGCACGGTGAGACGGGTGACGAAGTGATTGTCCTGACGCAGAATCGACAGCACCTTCGCCAGATCCTTCGACTTGGTCTTGCCCACGTTGTACGGGCCGACGTTGATGTCGCCGGAATCGACGGCCAGAAGGCGGCCAATCATAGTCAAGAGCGTGGACTTGCCCGCACCGTTCGGTCCGATCAGCGCCGTGATGGAGTTGGTCGGAATTTCCAGGTCAACGGGGCCAATTGACACCTCGCTGGTATAGCTCTTACTTACGCTGTCGAGGAGAATCATAGCCGTCCCTTCTTCAAAACGACGTAGAGGAAGATCGAACCGCCAACCAGCTCGATAATGATGGACACCACGCCCTGAGCGTAGAAAACGTGATTGAGAATGAAATACGCACCGGCCAACGTGACGTAACCGATCAGCCCCGCCATCGGCAGTACAAAGCGATGGTCATAGGTATCCGCAGCCTGGTACGCAATGGTCGCGACCAGGAAGCCCAGGAAGGTCATCGGGCCGACCATGGCCGTCGATACTGCCATTAGCACCGACACCGCGACCAGCACGGTGATAGACCGAACCTGGTAATTCACGCCCAGATTCGTCGCAACCTCACGGCCTAGCGACATCACGTTCAGCGCCCGCGAATGCAGCGCAATCACGACGACGGCCACTATCACTAGCGGAATCGCCACCGGGAAAAACTCCGGATCAGCGTTATTGACAGAACCGAACAGACGCGCCGTCAACAGGTCAAAGTCCGAGGGCGTCAGCATCCGCTGCATGAACGTCGATACCGAGGCCAACCCGCCACCGATGACGATGCCCACCAGCAGCATGCTGTGCATATCCGCACCCTGCCCAGTCAGCAGCCACGCGTACAGCACCAGCGACAGCCCCACCATCAGCGCGAGCTGCAGAACAAACGCCCCAACCGAGCCAGCATTCATCAGACCCGTCGCGCCGAGGAAGTAGACCGCGGCGGTACTGATAGCCACGTACAGCGCTTCAAAGCCCATAATCGACGGGGTAATAATTCGGTTATTCGCAATCGACTGGAACGCCACCGTCGCAATTGCATGACAGCAGGCAACCACAATCATGGCAATCACGGCGTCAAGGCGCCGACGCGCAATCAGCCAAAAGCCCTCCGTGCCGAACGGCAACGGATTGTCCCACGCAAGCAGGCCTGCGGTAAACAACGTCGCCAAGCCCACCAGCACAGCAATGATGATCCAGTACCTGCGCGCCGCGGCACCCGTGCTAAACGACGTCGTTTGCGGGCCAACCTGGTTGGCCATCGCGTGAGTTGAACTGAGATTAAGCACGACGCCGCTCCGCAATCAGATAGACGAAAATGGCAGCACCCAGGATGCCGAGAATCACCGATACCGGAATCTCGAAGGGGGCGATAATGACGCGGCCAATTATGTCCGCGACCGTCACGATGGCAATGCCCACCAGGCACACCCATGGCAAATTGGAGCGCAGGTCATCGCCACGAAACATGGAGACGATATTCGGGACGACGAGCCCCAGGAAAGGCAGGTTGCCCACCACTACTGTGACTAGACCTGTTGCAATCGCGATTAGTCCCGTGCCCAGGAACACGATTCGCTTGTAGTTCAGGCCAACGTTGGTCGCGATATCCTCACCAAGGCCCGCTACCGTCAGCCGATCGCTGAACACGAAGACAATCGCGACCACAATGACGACAAGCCACAGGAATTCGTACTGCCCTTTATAAATATCAGTGAAGGAGCCTGCGAACCAGACGCTCAGCGACTGCAGCATGTCTGTCTGCAACGCAAAGAAAGTCGAAATCGAACTGACTACCGCGCCCAGCATGATGCCCACGATGGGCACGACCAAACTCGACTTCAACGTCACTCGGCGCAAGAACAGGAAGAACACTGCTGTGCCGATGAAAGCGAAGATAATCGCGCCGCTCATCCGGCCGAGCAACGACGCCGAGGGGAAGAAATACATCACGAAGATCAGGCCAAGCCCAGCCCATTCCGTAGTTCCCGTGGTGGTGGGTTCGACAAACTTGTTGTGCGTAAGCAGCTGCATGACCAGGCCACACATCGCCATCGCGGCACCCGAGAGCACTAGTGCAATGGTGCGCGGAATACGCGTGGTGGCGAACATCTCCCAGCCGTCGTCGGCGCCCAGGATGTCGTATTGGCCTACAAACAGCGACATAGCCACCAGGACTGCCACAACGGCAATCCCAATGGCTAATCGGGGTTCCAGTAACTTCTGCATAGAGTTGGTGAGGTACTCCTGTGCCTGGTCAGAGAACTATTAGGCCTGCTCGAAGGCGTCGGCAAGCTCGTTCAGAATCTCCGTGTACGTGATGATGGACTCGTTGGTATAAGTGTCCTCTGGGGCATAGTAGATGTTGCCCTCCTTGACGGCCTTCACGTTCTTCAGCGGAGCAGCTTCCTCGACCACAGACTGTGCCGAGCGGTACTCATCAGTACCGCGCACCGAGGTGCCAGCATCGCGGTCGAGAACCATGATGAAGTCCGGGTTCGCCTTAGCGATGGACTCGGCGGAAATCTCATCACCCTGGTGGTCATCGCTGGCCTTGTCGACCTCCAGCGCCGGCTTCATGCCAATCAGATCAAACAGCGGACCAAAGGTACGGCCAACGGTCGGAGCAATGTAGCCGAGCGTGCCTCCCGACGAGTTCAGCGCCATAACCTTCACGTCCGGGTTGTAAGCCTTCCGAGCGCGCTCCAGGGCCTTGTCGAAGTCCGCGATTAGCTGGTCGGCTTCCTTCTCCTTACCGAAGACGGTGCCCATGCCCTTGGCGTGACGCTTGAGCTCCTCATCCAGCGGCTTGCCCTCGCGTGGCTCGAAGTCCACGATGGCGGAGTTCGGAGCGAGCTTCTTGAGGTCGTCGTAGTACTTGTCGAAACGCTGACCGGTGACAATCAGATCCGGGTCGGCGGCTGCAACAATCTCGAGGTTCGGCTCGCGGTGATTACCGATGTCCTGAACGTCGGGGTTGTCCTTGTAGTCGGAAACCGTAAACGGGATAATCGCCTTCGGAGCTGCAGCCAGCTTAATGCCCCACTGATCGAGCATCTCGAAGGAACGGTTGTCCGTGGCCACAACAGTGTCAATTTCGGCCGGCACGGTCTGCTCACCGTGATTATCAGTAACGGTAACAGTTGCCTCGTTACCTGCAGCTGCAGACTTATCCTCGTTGCCGGCATCGGCAGAACATGCGCCAAGAACAAGTCCAAGGCTAGCAACAGATGCGGCTACGATATTGCGGACATTGCGAATTCGGCCGGAGTTAGAACGCACCATTTAAAGGCATCCCTTCGGTCACAGTAGGATTGTTGAGCAAACGTCACTTAGACGCCATCACCCAATCACTTACTTAGGTAATCATTACCTGCGTAACCTTACCTTAGGATTCCCTATTTAACAAGTAAATACGTTGTTAATTTGCGCAATATTTAGGGTCGAGTTCTTCTAGCTGTTTAGTATTGGCTTATTTATGCAGGTGGCGGCTAGTTTGCAGCGTTCAATAACGGGGCAACTTGTGCATCATCTAAGGTAACGTGCGCATTATCGAAGCATGCTTGAGCCTCACTGGGCACAGCTGCGAATAAGCTTGCGGGCTTTGCTTGTGAGTATGGACTTTGCGTGTGGACATGGGCTGCAAGGCTTGAATACGGGCTACAGGCGTGCACACGGACTACAGGCGATAATTGGGGACTGCAGGCGTAATACGGGCTGCAAATGTGAAACTGTGTGAGTTTATGACACTTTCAAGCCATTTTTCGCGCCATTTCTGTCATAAACGCAGTCAGTAACTCGGATTTACCCGCAGCCGCTGCCATAAACGTAGACACTAACCCCGCGTTGACCCGTCCCTGACAGCCATAAAGGAGTCAGTAGCTCGCATTGGGGCAAGCAACGAAGGGTGCCAACCGGGCAATCCGCTAAACGGGCACGCTTGTATCCATTAACCCGGATACCCTTTGCCCTTTAGTCCCCGAGACACCGGCAAGTACGGCTTCCGCTGCCGACCGGACCAACCCCTGTTTAATATGGTTTACTCATGGGTAAAACAAAAGCGGGCCGCGGCCACCACCC
>NZ_KV836189.1:0-209083 GCF_001838285.1 Corynebacterium sp. HMSC074C03
GTCTTGGGCTTTCTGCAGATGTTCCATTGCGCGGTAAGCGCCGGTTAGCGTTGCGGTATCCAAACACTGCTGAATCGCTGCCTGCGCTGCCTGTAGACGCTGGAAAGCTGCTTGGCTAGTCAGCTGTGCAAGCGCGTTGTTAATCAGCCCCAGCTCTGCCATACCCAGCGGGTGGGCACTGTAGCCGTTGCTGTTGCTAATGCGCCGCCATACCCGCGTGCCTGTGCTGTGCTGCTTTTCCTGCAGGCGTTGACCAAACTGCACCATATCCACACGTTCCGAGGCGCTACCCGTGTTGATGTGTTCCTCAGCGCATTCCAGCAATACGAGGTACGCCGGGCGATACAGACGCGGGAAATCAGTGGCCGTTACGCCGCGTCGGGCGGTGGCATACTGCACCATCTCAGCGGTGGAGGATACGAGTAGGGCTAGTGCGTCTACAGCGAGTGTTTCCCACGCGCTAGGCATGCTGCGCCGTACTTGGTTACGATATGGGTAACAGTTGTTTTGAATTTCCCTGCGTTCGCCCGGCGCGGGGTTTTTCTTTGTGTCCACGGTTAGAACCCCCCGAAATCCGTGCTCTGGGATTGAGCAAGGGAATCCAGTTCATCGAGGTTCACGCGCAAGGTACGCGGGGTGAGTTTGTAACCGGTGATTGTTCCGGCGTTAATCATGCGCCGGATAGTTTTGGTGGATACTCCCCAGTGTTCCGCCGCCTGTTTTACGGTGGCCGGGCGGGTACATGGCTTTGAGTGGGTTACAGGATTCGACATTGCCGTCGCTCTTTCTGCGCCCATTTTGGGCACGCAAAAGCGCAACTCACACTCCATACGGAATCTAAGTTGCGGAATGAGCGTCAACGGCAAATGCCATTGCCGAGCAGTGCGTCACCGCTCTGCCATCGGAGGGGTATTTGAATCTCCCTGTCCACAGGTTAGCACAACAGCCCTATTGAGCCTGCGAGTACGCCGCAATAGCCCTCTGCAACTGAGACGCGTCAACCTCTAAACTCCCCTGTGGAGGCTTCGCCGTTTCGCGAATCACCGCGCGGTCTACATCGTTGTTTATAAGCCGTTCAAGCGTCTGCGCCACAAGGTCAGCCCGGTATCTCCCCGCCCCAGGAATCTGCACCATAAAGGCCATATCCATTTGCCCCACGATTTTTAGCGCCTCATCGTCGCGGTACGCGTTACCCTGCTCCAGATAATCGTGCTTCTTCACTGCCTCCGTGGTGTCCAGCGTGTTCTTGCCTTCACGGGCAACACGTTTCCCGAGCGCTTCAGACTTCACTTCTTTAATCGAATCTGCCCACACCCATTTGCGACTAGGGGCAAAGTGAATACAGCCCGCAATGTGCCGCCGCTTTAGCTCTTCTCTATCGTCGCGTACATACACGTGCCAGCATTTTCCATCGTTGCTACCCATTACTCTCCTGCCTTATGGGTGGGGCTAATACTTGCGTCTACAACGTCCATAAGCTCCGTTGTCCGTTCAGCACGCACCTGCATGTAAATCTTCATGATTGTGTCAAGATCGTTGTCTCCCAGAATCTTGGCAATCTCTTTTACGTGCGCTCCCTTTTCCGCTAGCCGGGTTACCAACCAGCGCCGCCCCGAGTGCGGTTTAATCCGCTCAGACACGCCCGCCCGCTTAGTGGTGCGGTCTAGTACCGACCTGTAGGACGTATCCATCAACATCGCCCCCTTATCGGTTGTGGTCAACAGCCGCGCCGGGCGGGTACCTCCCCCGAGGTCTGCAGCAAGGTTCACTGATACAGGGGCGGTAGCAAGGTGGTTAGCCATGTGTTCCCACAGCACCGGCACCATTGACGGCATAAAAGGAACCTCCCTGTTACCCGCCTGGCTCTTAGGCTTTTGAAGCAACATGTGCGTGCTACCCCCGTCCGGTGTAATCCGTTGGGCATTCTGTCTAACCCGAATCGAGTACCGAGGGGCATACGGCATGGGGGTATCGGAAATAACGTCGTCTATCTCCAGGGCGATTGCCTCCCCGAGACGCAACCCGTGGAACAAGCACAGCACGGTCAACAGCTTGTACGACGGCTTCATTGCGTCCACTACCGCGTGTAGCTCTTCCGTCTTTGGCAGATACGGCAATTCCCGCTCTACACGCCGCCTAGCCGCCGCTATCTCTACCGGGTTACGGTCTATCAACTCACGCCGCACCGCTTCATCACACGCCGCGTTAAGCCGCACATATGCCTTGTGGTTAGTTTCCGGGGTGTCATAAGCACGGGTGATACCGGCCCACCACGAATAAATGTCAGCTTTGGTTAGTTTCACAAGGGGAATATCAGCAAGCCGTGTAACGTCCGGGTCTTTGTCGCCGGGTGGCCGGGGGTCAGTAATGCGGTTGCGGACGGTACGCCGATAAGTCTGCAGCGTGGACGCGCGGACTGTAAGGCCGTCGTGATACTGCTCTAGCCAAGCTTTGACTGTGAGGGCGTGGCGCTGCTTCTCTAGCTCCTTTTCCGCCGCGCGACGCTCTGGCGGTGTCCATTCGCCAAAGGTGATTAACTTCTCTTCCGCATTTAGCCAGCCCTGTGCCAGCCCCCGAGTCTTAAAAGTCCCGGGTGCCTTGAAGTTGGCTCCCGCGTACCTGTAGCGCGCTTGGTACCTGCCAGAATTGAGCTTACGAATATTGCCGAATGTCATGCCGCCCCGCCGCCTTTCGTGCCAAATTCGTGCCAAATTTTTCTGAAACGTGCCAAATTTGTGCCACTTCAAAGCCTACCCGTGCCCACACCTGGCGTTCTACAGAAACCCAAAAACGCGCTACTATCAGGGCAGATACAAGAAAACCCCCGGTCAAACGACCGAGGGAATTTTCTACTTGTGGAGCTAACGGGACTCGAACCCGTGACCCCCACACTGCCAGTGTGGTGCGCTACCAGCTGCGCCATAGCCCCAGAATCAACATCGAAGTGGCTTTCACCCTCCGCTGTGGACTCCTCAAAGGCTACATGGCACTGTCATGTATCACCAAATCCGCATGTAGAACACTCTTTTACGCATTCGCCGAGTGCTCCAGAGCGGATCTGCCGAACATGAACTGAAGATGAATCGTGTGAGCGTGCACGGAACCTAGCGCAGGGCCACCTTGACCCACTGCCCCAGTCCGCCATCACCGGAAATGTTCTCCAGAATATCCTTGCCATCGACAAAGACGTGCGGCGAGGAAACCTTGCCCAAGCGCTTCTCAAGGTCATCGAAGTTGGCATTCGCGCTTGCCTTGGCCTCGGTGGTGTCGATGCCGGAGCGGACTTCGCTGACAATTTCGTCGGCGACACCGAGCTGCTCCAGGCGGTCAGCCAGCTCGTCATTGCTCCACGTGACGGAGTTCTGCTGGTCAGCCATCACCATTGTGCGGAAGTTCCAATATGCGCGAGCATCCCCGGTCTCAGCAATCTTGCGGGCAGTCGCGTAGACGCGAGTGGAGTGACCGTCACGCTGCTCCTTCTCCTCACCATCCAGGAAGTTCAGCGTGCGGTATTCAGCGACTAGCTTGCCGTCGTTTAGTGCCTTGAGCTCATCATCGTGGCCCTCTTCGCTCATCTGAGCACAGTAGTGGCACGAGAAGTCCTCAAAAATCGTGGCTGTTTTAGCCCCTTCGGCGCCGTCCTTGCTTAGTCGGATGACATCGCCGTCGAGTGCGACAGAGAAGTCGACGTCCTCATCTGGCAGCCCCTCAATCGGCTGCGACCGGCCGATGTAGATAACGCCACCAATAACAACTGCAACGACAGCAAGAAGAGCAATCAGGCCGACGACGAAGCCACTGCCCTTTTCATTTGGATTCTTAATCTTCTGACTCACACCGCTTACGATAGCGGTGTTTTCTTGCCAATGACACAATTGCGCCTGAGAAAACGGAAATGGTTACTAGGTCCCATCACTAGCCCCATCACTAGGCCCATCGCCTTGACCCCAGCCCCCCTGTCCCTTCCCTCAGACTTCAACCTCTAGCCAGCGGGCTAGGCGTAGATGGCAAACTTCTTCCACGGCCATACGTACACAAATACAGCCAAGGCCAGAAAACCTATATCTCGGGCGATTTCCGTCAGATACGTAGCGGGGCCAGCGTTCTCGTCGTAGCCACCGCCACCAAAACAACCGCAGTCAATTTGCAGGCCGCGCGCCCACGCCGAGATAATGCCGCCGATGAACGCCAGTAGGAGCAACCCCGACAGCACTGCTACCGGACGCAGGAAAAGCCCCAATACCAGTAAGAGTCCGAGGATGACTTCGAAGGCGGGCAGCGCAACCGCTACCATCGGCACCAAATCACTCGGCAGCAGCTCATAAGCTTGCACTGCCTGACGCGATTCCAGCGGGTTCAGCAGTTTGATTAGACCCGAGTACAACCAAACTGCAGCCAGGCCGAATCGTGCCACCACGCCTACGAAATTCTTCATGCATAGAAATATTAGTACAGGCTAACTGTTTACAGCTAGCCCAACGGATACCGTTTACCCGTTCAGAACCGCCGAGACCACGTCCTGTGCCTCAGCCTGAACCTGTGCCAGGTGATCCGCGCCCTTGAAAGACTCCGCGTAGATCTTGTACTTATCTTCAGTGCCCGACGGACGCGCCGCGAACCATGCGTTTTCCGTAACCACCTTGAGGCCACCAATCGCAGCGCCGTTGCCCGGCGCTTCGGTCAGTTTGGCTGTGATGGTCTCCCCTGCCAGGGTGTCGGCCTTGACCTGCTCCGGTGAGAGCTTCTTCAGGATTGCTTTCTGCTCACGGGTTGCGTCCGCATCGGTGCGGGCGTAAGCCGGGGCACCGTACTTATCGGCGAGCTCTGCGTAGAGTTGCGATGGAGTCTTCTCGGTCACGGCCTTGATCTCGCTGGCCAGGAGGTCCAGGATGATGCCGTCCTTGTCGGTAGACCACACAGTACCGTCGTGACGCAGGAACGATGCACCAGCGGATTCTTCACCACCGAAACCGATGGTGCCGCCGAGCAGACCCGGGACGAACCACTTGAAGCCGACTGGAACTTCCACGAGCTTGCGGCCCAAATTGGCAACGACGCGGTCGATCATCGACGAAGACACCAACGTCTTACCGACCGCGGTCTCCTGCGACCAGCCCGGACGGTGTGCGAAGAGGTAGTCAATGGCAACGGCCAGGTAGTGGTTCGGGTTCATCAGACCCGCGTCCGGTGTCACAATTCCGTGGCGGTCCGAGTCCGCGTCATTACCGGTGGAGATGTCGAACTTATCGCGGTTACCAATCAGGGACGCCATCGCATTCGGCGAGGAACAGTCCATACGAATCTTGCCGTCTGTATCCAGCGTCATAAAACGCCAGGTCGCATCAACCAGCGGATTGACCACAGTCAGGTTTAGGTTATGCGCATCGCCAATTGCGCCCCAGTAATCCACCGACGCACCACCCATTGGGTCGGCGCCGATACGCACGCCGGCATCACGAATCGCGTCGAGGTTGACAACATTTGGCAGGTCCGACACGTACGCATTGAGGTAGTCGTGCTTTACGACGAGATCTCCTGCCTTATCCACCAGCTGGCGCTTAACCCCATCCAGGCCCTTAGCCAGGTATTCATTGGCACGAGCTGCAATCCAGTCCGTTGCATCTGCATCCGCCGGACCACCGGTCGGCGGGTTGTACTTAAAACCACCATCCCGTGGCGGATTGTGGGAAGGGGTAATCACGATGCCGTCGGCACGCGCGGAGCTACTACCCGACGGACCGCCCTCCACGTCGCGGTTATACGTCAGAATCGCGTGACTGACGGCCGGGGTCGGCGTGTAGCGATCCTGAGCGTCAACCATCACGGTAATGCCGTTGGCCGTGAGCACCTCGAGGGCGGAAATCATTGCCGGCTCGGACAGGCCGTGGGTATCGCGGCCGACGTACAGTGGCCCTTCAATGCCCTGGCCCTTGCGGTAATCCACGATGGCCTGAGTAGTGGCGTGAATGTGGTCTTCGTTGAAAGCGCCGTCGAGGGAGGAACCGCGGTGACCGGAAGTACCGAAGACGACCTTCTGGTCGGGGTTATTCGGGTCCGGGTGCTTCGTGTAGTAGGCAGTGACCAGTTCCGCGACATCGATAAGGTCGGATGGCTGGGCCAATTGCCCGGCGCGCTCATGAGCCATTGTGGGTATCCTCCTGCTGAATCGGCGAACTGCGCAACCACCGATTTCACCGCCGACCAGCCGGCCGGAATGGGGAAACCGAACTGAGATGCGCTTCCTCCTCTCCAGTGTCCCCGTTTTAGGGACAGCGCGCATGGCAAGAACCACTCGGTAAGGCAAACTCGCCCCTGCAATAGGGTGCAGTAGGTAGATTGTCGCGCGCCGACGGGAACACCTTTTCGTGAAAGATCCCGAATTGTCGGCGCCTACCTCCCCTTTTAACCACTGTGCTAGCGTTTTCACCGTGAATGAGGAATGTGCTAGCGTTTTCACCGTGAATGAGGAATCTGTCGCTGCGAAACTGCCATCAGCAGGACGAGCGCAGGTTCTCATGGCTCTGTCCGTGGCCGGCGGCGCCGCTATTGGCGCAGTAAGTCGCTTTCTGCTCGGAGCGGCAATCGATGCGATTGTGAGTTCGGGAATTAGCGCAGTTTCGATCACTGTCGTCAACTTGTTGGGCTGCTTTCTCTTCGGTCTGGTCAGCAGTATCGCGTTTACTAATCCTCGGCTTTCCGTTTTCTGCGGTACTGGCTTTTGTGGCGGTTTCACCACTTTCTCCGCATTTGTCATTCTTTTGTTGGCGCAGGCGGACACGTCAGTCGTGCTGATTGTGAGCGTTGGACTTATTCACCTGCTGTGCTGCCCTCTCGCCTACTGGCTGGGCACCAAGTGCTCACGGGAGGTCGCGGAATGACCGGCGATCTCCTCAGTTCTTTTCCCTCGGCGCTCTCTGCCATCCTCGCTATCGCAGTTGGCGCCGCGGTAGGTGGAGCGCTGCGCTATGCGCTGGCCGAGCTTGCGGTGAAGTGGGCTGATTCCAAACTGCCCGGAACGTGGACCGCGAATATGATTGCCTGCTTCGTCGCCGGTGTCGCTGCTGTGGTGTGGTCGCGAGGAACGTCGATAAGCAATGGCATGACACCTGCCCTAGCCTATGCGACGGTAATGATTGGTTTCGCCGGCGGCCTGTCGACGTGGTCCACACTCGCCGGAGAGATCACACGCCTTAAAAACCAACACTTTTGGAGGGCATGTGGGTATGTTGCTCTCACACTGATTGGCGGAATGATTTTTGCTTTCGCCGGAATGCGTTTACCCCCACTTGTGGCGAATTAGTAGCACAATAATCATTTTCTGAGAATTTAATGATCGGGTTTAGGCTTTCTACCAGTAAAGTTCCACAGCATGGAAAGCTTCAGCGATTTTGCCTCAGCGGCGGATAGTTTTATTTGGAGTCCGTACCTCCTCATCCCCGCGCTGATCGGCACCGGAATCATCTTGACCATTCGCCTGGGCGCAATTCACCTGGTCAAACTCGGCCCGGCACTGCGCCTCGGACTCATCGACCGTAACGACGACGACGCCGAGGGAGATATCACCAACTACCAGGCGCTGGCGACGGCTCTCGCGGCAACTGTCGGTGTCGGCAACATTGTCGGTGTCGCTACCGCAATTGGCTTAGGTGGACCCGGTGCGCTGTTCTGGATGTGGGTAACCGGCCTGCTAGGTATGGCATCGAAGTACTCCGAGGCATTCCTGGGCGTAAAGTACCGCCAGACCGATGCAGCTGGCGAACAGTCCGGCGGTCCACAGTACTACCTGCGCAAGGCCATCCCGAATGGTTTTGGTAAGACGTTGGGCATTCTCTTCGCCGTCTTCGCTGCGCTGGCGGCGTTTGGTATCGGCAACCTGACCCAGGGCAATGCCGTGGCCTCGAACCTGGAAAACAGCTTCGACATCGATCCGACGCTCTCCGGCATGATTATGTTCATCCTGGTAGGTGCAGCTCTAATGGGTGGCATTAAGTCGATTGGCCGCATCACCGCCAGCTTTGTGCCGATGATGATTGTGCTCTACATCGGTGCGGCCGTGTGGGTGCTCGTCGCCAATGTCTCGGCGCTGCCCGAAACCTTCAAGCTCATCTTCACCGATGCTTTCACCGGCACCGCGGCCGTTGGTGGGTTCGCAGGCTCCACGCTCATTCTCGCCCTGCAGATGGGTGTTGCCCGCGGTCTGTTCTCCAACGAGTCGGGCCTGGGTTCCGGGGCTATCGCCGCTGCCGCCGCATCGACGACTCACCCAGTTCGTCAGGGTTTGGTCTCCATGACTCAGACCTTCATTGACACCATCATCGTCGTGTCCTTCACCGGCCTGGTTATCATCAGCACCGGTGTTTGGCAGGATGGCAACGTCGACATTGGTGCTCTGACCGCTGAGGCATTCTCCCGCGGTCTGCCGGGCCACTGGGGTGGCACCATCGTCACGCTGTCGGTTGTCTTCTTCGCATTCTCCACCATGCTGGGCTGGTCCTACTACGGTGAGCGCGCCTTCGAGTCCCTGGTCGGTCGCCGCGGCACCGGCCTCTACCGTGCAGTCTTCACCTGCGTGGTCTTCGTCGGCGCGGTAACTCAGCTGGAAACCGTCTGGTCCGTCGCCTCGGCCCTCAACGGCCTGATGGCGCTGCCGAACCTCATCGGTCTGATTGTCCTGTCCGGGCTCATCGCGCGTGAGACAAAGGCATACCTCGAATTTGACCCTCAACTTCGCGCAACGGCTGCGGAAATCGACAAGTGGCAGTCTCAGCAAGACTTCGAGGCTTTCAGCAAGAACTAACTGAAACTACCTGCTGCCCGTAAGGGCTACGGCAAAACTACGAGCAGGTCTGCGCGGTCTCCGGCTTTTCGATTGCCGCAAGCGCGTCGTCAAGCACAGAGACCTTTACCAACTTCATATCGCCTCGGTCGGCAGTCACAGCTTCTGCACAATTGCCTTCCGGCACGAAGAACATCTCGGCGCCCTCATCTCGGGCAGCCGAGATTTTGTGTGTAATGCCACCGATTTCGCCCACGTTGCCGGCAGCGTCAATAGTGCCAGTGCCAGCGAGGTGCTGCCCCTCGGTCAGATCGCCTGGACTCAGCTTGTCAATCACTCCAAGCGTCATCATGAGACCCGCCGACGGACCTCCAATGCCGCTGAGCTGGTACTCAACTTTGGTGTCGTCCGCGGATTGCGCCCCCATCCCAACGCCGAGCAGCGCGGCATTCTTTTGATGCGGGTTTTCCGCCAGTGTCACAGAAATATCAATGGCTTTCTCGGGGGCAGAGTCCTCGCCCTTAGCAGCCTTCTGCTTATCGACGGTCGCAGGCTTGACCCTCAACGTGACAGTATCGCCCGGGTTGCGTCCGGCAATAATCGCCTTGACTTGCTCGGGCTTGCTTACTGCCACCCCATCCACTGCGAGAATCACATCGTCTTCATGCAGTCGCCCATCGACGGGACTATCCGGCACTGTGTAGGCGACGGTGACTTCCATCGGCAACCCGAGATGTGCCAGTGCAGCGGAGGTGGCGTTGGCCTCCGACTCGGTGAATGCAGCCTTGTTCTCCTCTTCCACCTCGTCCTGGCTCTGGCCCGGAGGGAATACCGCCTCAATGGGGACGATATCGTTGTCACGATCGAACCACAGGCCAATGACCTGCGGCAATGTCAGGTTATGCCTGACTGCGACGGTTGTCATATCCAGCGTGCCCTTAGAGCGTTCGGAGTCCGCAGCACTGCCGCTGACTGAGATAATGCTCTTTCCCTCGACATCGCTGAGGACGTCGAAGACCGGGCCAGGCCCCTGCGCGGCATAGGGCACTGTCAGCGTTGGCAGCGAAAGCACAGTTGCCAACGCGGCGATGGGCACAGCGCCCGCAACAAGAGTTTGGGTACGACGATTCACAAATAACACCCTACATTCTCGCTATCTGCCTACTGGACACCTGATGAATCTTGTCCGTGTCTGTTCGCTGGGCGCGAAGTTGCCAATAAAGTGGTGCTTTTAAGTACTCACGCGGGTCATTGCCCGGTACGGTGGGAGCATGAGTTCTAACGGATTTGGCTTTGGTCCGAACGACAATGATGACGATCGTGACGACGCTGGCAACAATGACTCCGGCCAGGGCGGTCAGGGCGGCCAGGGCGGTCCTTTCGGTTTCTTCGGGTTTCCCTTCGGCGGCATGGGCGGCGCCGGTGGCTTCGGTTTCGGCGGCCCCGGGCAGCCCGGCAGCGGCGCCTCTGGCAAAGGAGAACAGCCGAACTTGGGCGATATTCTCAACCAGTTCGGCGAGATGTTCTCCGGCATGGGGCAGCGATTCCAGGAGTCTAACTCTGGCCCTGTCAACTACGACGCGGCCGAGCGCGTTGCGCGGACCCGTCTTGGTAACCCTGCTCCGGTGAAGGACTCGGCCCGCGAGGCGCTGACTGATTCCTTGCGCCTGGCCGAACTGTGGCTAGATGACGTCACCTCCCTTCCCGCTGGTGTCAACCGCGTAGAAGCGTGGAATAGCCTGCAGTGGTTGGAGAACACCAAGTCGACATGGACTCGCCTTGTCGATCCCGTCGCCAGCCGCATGAGTGATGCCTCCCTCGAGGGCGTTCCAGAAGAAGCTCGCGAGATGATGGGCCCGATGCTGGGCATCATGCGCCAGATGAACTCGATGAGTTTCGGTACTCAGCTAGGGAATGCGCTGGCTGAATTGGCACAGACGAGCCTGACTGGTTCTGACCTCGGGCTGCCGCTACACACCACTGGTGCGGCGGTACTGCTGCCAACGCATCTCGTTGCTCTCGCAGAGGAACTCGAGGTTCCAGCGCGCGATCTGTTTATTTACGCCACTGCCCGCGAAGCTGCGCACCAACGTCTTTACGACCGCGTGCCATGGCTGGCTGAACGCATGATTTCCTCTGTCGAGGAGTACGCCGCTGGCATCGTCATCGACTACTCCGCGATTGAAGAGGCCGCCCGCGGTCTGGATATTGAGAACATGCAGGATCCGCAGCGTATGCAGGAGGCTATGAGTCAGCTGCAAAATATGGATCTGAGCCCGAAGATTCGTTCTCGTAACGAGAATGCTCGTACTCGTTTCCAGACGCTGCTAGCACTGGTCGAAGGGTGGGTGGACATGGTTGTCACCGATGCCCTCGGTGAGCGTCTACCGGGTGCCGCACAATTGGATGAAGCCTGGCGTCGTCGCCGCGCCACCGAAGGTGCTGAGCAGGCGCTGGAGAAGGCCACCGGCATTGACCTCGGCTCCCCCAAGGTGCGTGAGGCAACCAACTTGTGGCACCGCCTGACCACCGCTGTGGGCATCGAGCGACGTGACAAGGTCTGGGATCACCCGGACTTCCTGCCCGTAGCAGAAGATTTGGATGAACCCGCGGCCTTTATTGACTCGGTTCTTGGTGGCTCGGACAACGATGACTTCGACCCGATCGCAGAGCTTGAAGAGCAGCTGCGCAAAGAAGCCGAAAAACGCGCGGCTGAGGGCAAGGACAGTGACACCGACGAGGACAATTCTGGCGACACCGATGACGATAAGTAGCTAGTTAGCTCTGGGTTCCCCAGCGCTGATACGCCTCTAAATAGCCCCGTGCCCGTTCGTGGTACGGGGCTTTTGCCGCCCAATACCAGAACTCTTCGGTATGACCCCCGTCGACGAAAGTGTGCACCAGTTCGTGCACAATGACATCGTCGAGGACGTACCCCGGGACGTCGGCAAGCCTGTGCGAAATGCGAATACGCCCCGGACTATCGACGCCGCCGGTGACCGATGCCCACCTGCGCGACATGTTCTTGACCCATTTGATTGACTCAAACCGCGGGCGATCTTCCAGCACCGTACGCGAGAGCAGCCGCGCGCGGCGCTCCAGCTCGGAATTATCCAGGTTGCTGCCAACTTTCTTCCGCACTCGCGCCACAATTTCATTGACCTGCTGTTTTTCCGCAGCGGCGCTGAGGTCGTCCGGAACCATGACAATGATCCGGTTTCCCTCCGCGCGGGCGGACACAGTACGGCGGCGGCGCTTCGAGCGCCGAACCTCAACATCCGGGCCGTACTCAGGTCGCTTGGTGCTCATGCTTTTTAAGCGTATATGCTCTGCGCTGCGATTGCGTAAAAGCTGGCCCCGGGGTAAAAGATATTTTTATGGGGGAATACAGGGATACGTCTCGGGGGCGGGATGGTACGGCTGGCGTAATAGGTTCGGACGCACCCGCAGCACAAACGCTTGCCGCGCCTACCACGGACTACGCGCTGCGGCCGGAGATACCGATTGTCATGCGCCCAGGCGCGCGGATTCAGTTCGGCGTGGAACCGGAGCGCAGCATGATTCTGCCGCTTTCCGACGGCACCCCGCCGGGGCCTGTCTTCTCGGCACTTCTTGCAGCTCATAGAGGTAGCACCTTAAGCGAGGCCTTTGCTGACAGTCACGACAAACTGTCACCGCAGTTCATTACCGCACTTATCTCCGACCTTCACCGAGCCGCACTGGTCCAAAAACCACCGACACGGCGGAGGATTACACTGATCGGTCGGGACAGTTTGCGCACTGGACTTTTAAAAGAGCTTCGTCGCACGGGTTGTGGTAGTTGGACGACGGCAATGTCGCCTACTCGCAATGCGACGCTGAAGATATCTCAATCCACGCCGGAAGACATCGGGCTCGCGGTGGTCACGGGCATGGAAGTACCGAGCATGCCCTTGGTTCGCGCTCTGTTTCATCGTGGAATTGAGCATCTGCACACGCATTTCCGCGATGGAGCACTGATTCTTGGGCCGCTTGTTCAGCCAGGTCAAGGGCCCTGCTCGATGTGTTTCGAAGCTTATCGACGAGACCGCGACCCCGTCCGGGCACTGATTGCGCTGCAGCTTCGCACTTTTACGCCCGTAACCGCACCGGAATGGCTGAACACAGCGGTGCCGCTGTTGGTTGGACAGCTGCGGCGACCGGACCTCTCAGATCTATGTGCGACAGAGGTGCGCATAGATCTGGAAAGCCTCGATATCACCCGCACTACGGTTGCTCCCCACCCGCAGTGCCCAGTGTGTGGTCATGGCAACTCGCAGATGCAGTTCATGTAATTCGAAGTGCCTTGAGCAGAATCTGACTAGGAATTCACAAAAGAATTGACGATTCCCAAGATGCCTTCGCCGAAATGATTGAGCTTCGCTTCTCCAATTCCGGGAATCTGCAGAAGTTCCTCCGGCGTAGTCGGTTGCTGCTCACCGATGGCCAGAAGGGTCGCATCGGAGAAGATCACGAATGCGGGGACAGTCATTTCTCTCGACATTTCCAGGCGCCATGCACGCAATGCTTCCAGTAGCGCAGGATCCGCACTGACCGGGCACTCTTCACAGCGCCCTGAGATCCGCTCCGCATCGGTGTGCAATGGCTTAGTGCAGCCCTTGCACTGTTTGGACTGCTGACGCTTACCACGGGAACTAGAGCTCCTTGAGCTTCGCTGTGCCTCCGCCGAGTAGTCAGAGACATCAATGTCGAGTTCATCGAGGAATCGTGTGCGGCGACGTGACCTGCGGCCGCCTTCTGTCCTCGACAATGACCAAGATAGCTCCAGATGTTCACGGGCTCGAGTAATGCCGACATAGAACAGACGGCGCTCTTCCTCGATGGCTTCCTCTCCCTGTGCAGGAGATCGGTCGAATTTATTCAGCGAATGTTGGATAGGCAGCGAACCGTCGGTAAGCCCAACAAGGAACACCGCATCCCACTCCAGCCCCTTGGCTGCATGCAGGCTAGCCAACGTCACGCCATCCAGCGTCGGCGGATGCTTGGCCTGCTGCCGAGTGTGCAATTGACCGAGGAGCGCCTGGATATTGACCTCGATGTTGGCATGAACGATGTCCTTACACAGGTCGAATAGGGCGCGCAGTGACTGCCAACGTTCCCTGGCACCAGTGCCTTCCGGCTCTTGGTCAGTCATGCCAAGACCCGCGAAAACCTGCTTGACCAAATCCAACAGATTCGTGCCCTGCAATGTCGGAACAGTCCGTGAGGAACGGGAAACTCGCACAAGTGCTGCGATGGCATCGCGAATCTCGGGACGCTGGTAGAAACCGTCCCCGCCACGAACCTGGTAGGCGACTCCTACCTCGGACAAAGCCTGCTCAAAAACTGCGGACTGTGCGTTAATCCGGTACAAAACGGCAATCTCCGATGCCGGCGTACCCGCGTCGATAAGTCGCTTGATGCTGCGCGCGGTCGCGCGAGCTTCCATCGGCTCATCGTCGTACTGATTGAAAGTCGGCTCCGGGCCGTCTTCACGCTGCCCAATCAGCTTCAGCCGCGAGCCGGCGATACGTCCCTGCGCACGGCCGATGACATTGTTGGCCAGCTCGACGACCTGTGGGGTCGATCGGTAGTCCCGCTGCAGGCGGACCACTGTGGCTTCCGGGTAGTCCCGAGAGAAGTTCATCAGGTATTGCGGAGTCGCGCCTGTGAAAGAGTAAATCGTCTGGTTGGCGTCCCCGACAACTGTCAGGTTGTCACGGTCTCCCAGCCAGGCGTTGAGAACTCGCTGCTGTAACGGGGTGACATCCTGGTACTCATCGACGACGAAGCACCGATACTGGTTGCGGAATTCCTCCGCCACTGCACGGGAATTCTCCATCGCACCGGCGGTGTGAATGAGTAGGTCGTCGAAGTCGAGCAATAGCCCGTCAGGGGTGGTTTTTATGTCCTCGTAAGCGCGATAGCAATCGACAATTTTCTCCGCAGACAGAGGCGCCGTGCGCCCATGCTCCCGCAGCGCGGCTTGGTACTGATCCGCACCGGCCAGAGTGGCCTTAGCCCACTCAATCTCGCCCATGACATCTCGGATTGTTTCCTTAGAGATGTCCAAGCCCACTCGACGTACTGCTTGGGCGACAACACGGAATTTCTTGTCATCCAACAGCTGCCAGGGCATATCACCGGCGACTTGGGGCCAGAAGTAGCGCAGCTGGCGAAGTGATGCCGAGTGGAAAGTGCGCGCCTGGACTCCAGGCGTTCCCATCTTTGCCAGGCGGTCGCGCATCTCCCCTGCGGCACGCGAGGTAAATGTCACCGCTAATACCTTTTGCGGCTGCACAAACCCCTGGTCAATGAGGTACTTGATGCGATGAGTAATTGTTCGGGTCTTACCTGTACCGGCTCCGGCAAGAATGCACACCGGCCCCATCGGAGCCGTGGCTGCCTCGAGCTGATCTGGATCCAGCCCAGCTAGATATTCCGGCTCGTTCACATCCGCCTCTGAGTAAGTCAAAAGTTGTTAGACCCCATTTTTAAACTTGTCGAGTGCTATTCGTCATTGCTGTAGACACGGCGGACGTACAGCAGCCGGTCGCCTGGCTCCACCGATTCACACTCTGGTGAATCAATTCGGTACAGCTCACCCGAGCGCACCACACCGAGTGCAATATCCGCGAGGTGCCGTGGGCTGGCACCGATTTCCTCTTCGGTGACGAGCCTCTCTGCAACAGAGAATCCTTCATCCGGGCTCAGGAGGTCTTCCATCATCTCCACCACCGAAGGAGTCACTGTGGCCAGCCCCAGCATTCGGCCGGCGGTTTCAGAAGAAATGACCACTTGGTCCGCACCTGACTGCGTCAACAAGTGGCGGTTTTCTGATTCACGCACTGAAGCCACAATTGAGGCACCCGGTGCCAACTCGCGGACAGACAACGTGACCAGCACCGCTGTGTCATCTTTGTTCGGTGCAACGACTATAGAGCGGGCACGCTGAATACCAGCTAACTTCAGCACATCAGATTTAGTAGCCGACCCATGCACCGTCGCCAAGCCTTGATTCGAAGCGTGGTCGAGTGCTTCCTTGTCCGTATCAATGACAACGATTTCTGCCGGATCTACGCCGTCCGCGAGAAGAGCTGCAATGGCAGAACGACCCTTGGTGCCGTATCCGATAACGACGGTGTGGTTGCGCAACTGTCTCCTCCAGCGCTGAATTTGCAGGGTTTTCCGAGACTCTTGGGTCAAAACGGTCAGAGTAGTACCGACCAAGAGAGCAAGGAAGGCCACACGCAGTGGCGTAATGATCAAAATATTGAGTAATCGAGCCCTCTGAGTCACCGGCGTGATGTCACCGTAGCCCGTCGTCGACAGGCTGACAGCCGAGTAATACACAGCATCGATGAAGGTGAGAGGCTCCGTGTATCCGTCGTGGTCGTAGTAGACCACGACGGATGCAATCAGCAGCAAAAACACGGCGTAGTTCAAACGACGTATGATTAGCCGCCAAGGATTCTTCGGCGCGGACTCAGGCAGACCAATGACTCCCAGCAGTGCATGCCCGGGAAGATCATTGAGCCCGGTTTCGTATCCCGAAGATTTCCGAATTGGATTACGCAACCGCTCCTCGCCTGCCTTTCATAAAACTCCTCCCGGTGAAAAATAGCGCATACAAACTGCAGCTTTCACCTGGATAACTGGCCACGGCCACGCGGCAGTTACATACGTAGATGATTATCCAATCAGCTCGCGCATTTTCCTGTCCAACTCTATCCTGCTTGGCAGTAGCGCTTCATCTGGTATTAGCGTTCGTCCTGCCGAAACATAGAAGAACCCGGCTTCAATGTCTTCGGGGGCCGTTTCCACTCCCATCTCACGCAGCCTATCCGACCACGCCAAGCGGTAAATCGCCAGCTGTAGCGCCGCTACTTCCCTTTCCTTTCCGCGCGGCATCTGGCCTGTCTTCCAGTCAATGACGCTCCACTTCCCGTTGTCCTTAAACACCGCGTCGATTCGGCCGACGACCCGCCGTTGCCCAATGGCAATTTCAAACGGCACTTCCACATGCACTGGCGTGCGGTCAGCCCACTCGGATGCCTCGAAATTCGCCTTCAACTTCTCAAGTTCGCGTTCGGACGCGACTTGTTCTGTGCCGAGGAAGTCATCCAGTTGATCCCCGAAGAGATCCTCATCGTCCAGCAGGCTGTGTGCACCGAAGCGATTCTCCAACCAAGCGTGGAATGCCGTACCTCGGCGTGCGAATCGGTTTGGCTTAAACGGCACCGGGCGTGCTTTCCGACGAGCAAACGCGACCGGATCCGCAATCATGGCTTGGTATTCGCTTGTGGACATGCTTGTCGGCATTGGCAGATGGATCTCCGCGGCCTTAGCCCGAAGGATTTCATCCACGAGAATGGTCGTTTCCATTTCCCATACCTCAGACAGGTCACCTGCAATGGGGCGCTCATCTTGGTTCTCGCCCATGTAGCGCATGACGCTTTCGGCTGCTCGCTGCACACTATCTCGGCGGTCCCCCAGGGTATCGACGGGCCAGACCACCCCATCAACCGCAGTGTCGCAGTCCAAATCGACTTCGGTGTCCTCTACCTCAGGGTCCTCCCCATCTGTCCACGACACCACATAGTCACTGAATTGCGTAGCGATGGCTGCGAAGTCTGCCGACACGTCAGTGGGATTCTTCAAGCTCGGATTAGGCCGCCTGCTTGCAGTAACAATGAGCTTTTTTGCAGAGCGAGTCATGGCAACGTAGAAGAGGCGCTGCTTTTCTTCCCTCTCCACTTCTCGCAGCTCTTCCTTGTAGGCTTTGATCACCTTGTTGAGGTCGGTCTGGTTATCTGCGCCTGATATGTCCAGTTCGGGGGCATTGCTATCGACAGAATCAGCGACAGGAGCCCAATCGCCTGCTGCAAGCTGTGTTGCATCCTCTGTTGTTTCTGCACTAGCCGTTAACGGATCCACTTGGGTAATTGCACCAGGAGGAAGTTGAACTGAATTGGTGAGCCACGATGACAAATCAACTTTGTCGAATTTGCTGGTGGTGATGCCCGGAACAGCAACCGTTTCCCACTCCAAGCCCTTTGACTTGTGCATAGTCATGATTTGGACGCAGTTTTCCGGCATGTTCATAGGTGCCCGTTCCAAACCATCATCGTGTTCAACAGCGAATTCCAGATAGTTCAAAAACCCTGTCACATCGTCCGAGATATTTTGCGAATACGTCGCAGCGATATCGACAAACCTATCCAGATGCGCAGTCGTCGGCCTGGTTATCGCGGTAGCGGAACCGTACTGTCCAGCCGCTGCTTCTACGCGAATTCCAAACTCAGTAGCGATGTCCTCGACCAGTTCCGGCAGAGGCTTATTCAGCGAGAACCGACGTAGTTTTCGTAGGCTTGCACCCAACTGTGCGATGCGCGCCATTGCTTCATCTGTGTAGTTCAGTGACTCGCTGCAGACCAACCGCCCATTTTTTTCCACACTGCCGCGCGCCAGCGGGGTGCCGTCGTAAAAACGAATATCCGGGTCGGCGATGGCGTGCCCCAGCCCCACCGCGGACGATGCTGCTTCGGCATCTTCCACGAGCTTGTCATACTGGCGAGCGAGCTGGGAAAGCGGTGAGGAGTCTGAAGTCTCTTCGACGTTGCCCTTCTTTCGAGCCAACTCGTCCTTGCCTGCCATTGCCAGCTGGTCTACACGAGTGCGAAGTGCCTCCACGTCTGCGGCACCCAAATTGAACTGTGGGCTGAGCAGCAGACGCAGAGCATCCTGGTCTGAACTGGGGTCGACCAATATCTTCATCACCGAGGTGATATCCATGACCTCGGGCAAATGCAGCAATCCAGCGAGTCCCACAATGATTGCAGGCACACCCCGCTCAGACAGTGCATCTAAATAGACAGCCGATTCAGCATTTGTCCGAACCAGGATGGCGGCATCGAGCTTGTTGCCAGCTGCTTCACATTCGCGTAATTGCGCCTCCATGCAATCTGCGATGTATGCAACTTCTTCCTCACCGGTTGCGGTGAAAGCAAGCTGCACTTCACCCTGACCTGCTTTTGGACCGGCATCCAGTGCCTCTACCGTACGAGCCTGCCCCGCGAAAGCACGGTCGGAGACTGCGTTAGCAAGCTGCAACACTGACTGCGGATTTCGCCAAGAAATGGTCAGTTGCTTTTTCTCCGCTGGCTGCCCATCCGACCGCGGAAAATCATTGACAAACTGGACAAGGTTTTCGGCAGTTGCTCCTCGCCAGCCATAAATTGCCTGCATCGGATCGCCGACAGCGGTGACACAACCACCGGAGAACAGCGCACGCAGGAACAGCCGCTGTGTGTGCGACGTGTCCTGGTACTCGTCGAGCATGATGATCTTAAAGCGACGCCGCTCCTCCTCTCCGACTTCCGCGAAGTCGGTGGCTAGTAGGGCCGCACGAGCCATCTGCATACCGAAGGTGGCGACATTTTCTTCATTGCACCGAGCTCGAACCTGTTCTACCAGCGGCAAAATCTCTAATCTCTCTCGCTGCTTATCGACGATGCCCTGTAGATCGCCAATTAGCCCCTCGCGTTTACCCTTCTGCGGGGTTTGCTCAATATTGCTGATGAATGCTTCGGTTTCCTCGCGAATCGCCTGCGGTGAAGAAAGGTTTGAGTCGATGTTCGCCCCCAGCTCAATAATGCGACTGGTCAGCGTCGATGGTGCAATATCGACATCAATTTCCTTCACATTACGAGCGGTTTCCCAAGCCAACTGCCACTGCGTCGCGCCATCCATAATGGTGACCCCCGGCTCCGTCGGCAGCAAAAGACCATAATTGCTCACGACTTCAGAGGCATAGGCATCGTAAGTAAGCGTGGTTGGGGCAATGACCTCGAGGCTTGCTAGTACCTCTGGTGAAGCCTGTGCACGAAATGCGGCAGAGGAAGCAAGCGCATTGAGCTGTTGTCGGATACGGACGCCGAGCTCGCGCGCTGCCTTCCTGGTGAAGGTCAAACCTAGAACTTCTTCTGGGCGGATAAAGCCATTGGCGACCAACCACACGACACGGGAAGCCATTGTCGCTGTTTTACCAGCACCGGCACCGGCGACAACAAGCATTGGTTCCATCGGTGCACCGATTACCGCCGCTTGTTGCGGTGTGGGCGGAAAGTCCTGGCCCATCATCTCCGACAGGGTGACGGGATCAATGATGGTTCGTTCCTCCGACATGACTACCGATTCCCTTCTGCTGCCGGGCACGCCTTCGAAAGCGTGCAGAACTTGCAATGATCACCAGCGAGCGCCAAGGCACGCGGGCCAGACGTCGCACGTGCTACCTGCTCCACACGACGCTCCCAGTCAGCCAACTTGTCTTCCGTGAGCTTTGACTGTTCTCGGCTAGTGATAATGGTCTTATTGTGTGACTTTCGCGGAAATACCAGGTACGCCCCTGATTGTTCAATGCCTTCGCCGTTGTCCACAGCAAGCCCAGCTCCGCTTTCAACGAGCTTCCCCTTCGACAACGCCAGCTGATATGTAGCTAGCTGTGCGTGTCCTTCTACTTCTTTACCGGAGGGCGCTGTCTTACCGGTTTTAATATCGACGATTTGAACTGCGCCATCAGCGTCTTCAATCAATCGGTCGATTCGTCCGACAATCACGATGTCATCGTTGATGGTGACTTTTACCGGAACCTCGGTCCCGATATCTTTCTTAGTCTCAATCCACCGCTGCCAATCCTCCAGCGCTGTCAACCAGATGTCTTCCTCAGTACGCTTACGCCACTCCGGATCATCGGACAGGTCACCAAACACACGCCGGATTTCGGACTGCGCCTCAGGCACAGTCACTCCCTTGGCTACGGCTTCTACCGCCTGATGAAGTAGAGAGCCTAAATACATGGCCGATGTCGGTGCTGATTTATCCAGCATGGCCTTCAGCGGGCAACTCAGGGCTGCTTCCACCTTGGAAGGGTTGATTCTCATCGGCTTCTTGTCATTTACCGGCTTCGAGGTCGACGGTGCACGGAGCCCCCACCAGGTGTCTGGATGTGCGCCAGCAACCTCAACCTGCGCCAATCGCGCGAGTTGACGTGCAGCTTGTCGACGCCGCGTCTCAGTCTCCGCATCGTCTACAACGGCTGTACGCAGTTCTGCCAGCAGTGACTCCACAGAGAGCACCCGTGGCAGGCCTTCACCGGCCCATTTGGAATCTTCTGCCTCTGCAACATCCGGATTGCCGGTGTCTGCTTCATTAGCCGTAGCCCCGACTCCGTTCGCAGCCGAAGAGGCTTCTGACTGCTTCGCCAACTCCGTCGCCGAATTACCGAGCTTTTCAACGAGCTCGATAACAAACGGACTGGGAACTCCAACATCATCAGGAGAATCGACTGCGGTCAGCAGCACCCTGTCGCTAGCCCGTGATACCGCGACGTGCAGCAAACGACGCTCCTCCGCTAGCGCATCCGCCATGGAATTGATGTACTCCCGCGGTGCAATCCCGTGGTCGACGAGACCGATGAACTCGTTCTGCTTCATCACCGAGCCAGTCACACCGAGGCTGGGCCACTGGCCTTCCTGTACTCCGACAACTGCTACTGCCTTCCACTGCCTGCCCAGAGCCGCATGCGCTGAGAGAATGCGCACGGCGTCGCGCTCTACCCCGCTACGGTCACGTGCGCCGATGGGCAGCTCCTGTTCTTCCACAGAAGCGATAAAACCGTCAACCGTCAGCTTTGGATTCAGCTCCACACGGTCACCAGCAAAGTCGAACAGTGCCATCACAGCATCCAGGTCGCGGTCAGCCGATGCTCCAGCTGTACCGCCGCGCAACGATGCCGCCACCAGATGGTCTGCCAAACCAGTGGACTGCCAAATTGCCCACAAAGTTGCTTCCACACCATCACGCAACGCTTCACGCGCTGCGCTCAATAGATCCAGCGGCACCTGCAGCGCCTGACGTTCACGCTGCGACAGAGACTCAATAAGCTCCAGCTGCTCTGTTGTGAGTCCATCTGCTTTCAAGATTCCGATGAGCTGAGTCATCGCGGCCCCGCCGAACAGGTCGGCCTTTCGGATTCCGCGCAGCAGACGCTCTTTGACAATCGGATCCATGTTGACCAGTGGGCCGGAGAGGAACTCGTCCCACTCCACGTCATCGAGCTGGTTCATAGTTGCCCGCAACGCCACCATCAGCGCTCGCACCAATCGCTGATGACTTAGCACGATGTCCGTTGGGTCAATCTGCACAGGCACCCCCGCACGCGACAATGCACGGAACAGAGAGGACTCCCCTGCACCGGACCGGACAATGACCGCCATATCCTTCCATGCCACCCCCTCGTCAATATGAAGGCGCCGGAAGTAGTCCGCGGCTGTGGCTCGCTGTGCACGTTCAGAGGGATGAATAGCTATTTTTACTGCACTTTTAGCTGCGTACGAGTTTTCCGCTGCGACGGTCTCGCTGTTGTTTCCAACGTCGGATTCACTAGCTTCTTGTGTTCCAACTGAACCAACAATGCCACGGTATGCAGGAGCCTTAGGCAAGCGCTGAGAAACTGCGTTGACTAAATCTGCGATATCAGCGTTACAGCGGTAAGACTGCTGCAAGTGGATTGCCTTGTACTCGGCCTCACCAATCCCCCGGAGATAGTCATTATTAGCACCGCGGAAGTGAAATACCGATTGATCTTCATCACCAGTAATGACGGCCACCGCCGCCTGCGACACAAACCGATCCACAAGACGCGCAGCCTCCGGGGATAGGTGTTCAGCATCATCGACCAGCACTACCGACTTTCCCCACCGAGCCAGTGCTTGCGCGTCTGTATCCAGCTCCATCAATGCCGCAGAGACAATCTCTGCTGCGTTCAAGCTGGGCTCCCACGCCAACCGCATGGTTTGCTGATACTCCGCCATAAACTTGCCAGCCGCACGCCACGACTCAATGCCATGGTCCACGCCGAGCTGCTGAAGCCTCGGGGCATCAATCCCCCGCTCAGCTGCACGCAGCAGAAAGTCACGAACCGCACGGGAAAAACCGACTAATGGAAGAGCCGGGCGCAACCGCTCTGGCCAATACGCACCACCATCTTCCGCATGACCGGCCAAAAGCTGCCGCACGACAGCATCTTGTCGTGCACCTGTGGTCAACGATGGTTCAGGCTCTCCCCGACTGACGGCGGCATCACGTACTACTGCATAGGCAAGTGAATGCACCGCACGCACCATGCCACCTTGACCTGCCCCGAACGAACCGCCTTCCCCCAGTTCAGAGGAAAAACGCCTGTCAATATCCCGTCTCAATTCCGCGGCGGCCTCTTTTGACTGCGACACCACCAAAATACTGTCCGCCGGAATGCCCGCCTGCATGTAGTCCACCGCGAGATCTGCCAGCAGCGAACTCTTGCCAGTCCCTGGGCCGCCTAAAACGCGCACAACAGACTGGTCTACAAGCTTGTTCTCTACCACGAGCGCCTGATTATGGGAAGGGAAAAGCGCCTCTACCGCAGTACCCAACCACTGCCGACGACGAGGAGGTTCTTCCTGGACGAACCGAACCTTCGGCATTCCATCTACGTTCATGTGCACCATTGTGGCACAACCTCCGGACAAGCACTCGAACACACATTCGAAACTGGGGGAAAATACCCCCGCCCCAAAAACTCCCGTGAATACTGCCCGGCGCTACTTAGACACAAATGCGCGAACTAGCGAAGCCGCGCGGAACAGACCTCGATACGCACCCGGCTGCGATTCTGGACTAACAGCGTGGACAAAAAGTCGATAACACATAGCACGAACGAGCAGCTGACCGAAATCCGGCAAATGATCGAAGCGTCGCAGTAGCTCTTCATCAGCACCCATCATGGACAGACAATCCACTGCCGCTAAGGCAGCTGTCCAACCGCGGACACGCCATGCTGGCACGATATCGGTGAGAACTGGGGCGGCCGTGCCGTCGTAAAGCAGCGTGCCGACGAGGTCTGCGTGACAGACCTGCAGAAGCTCCGTTGGCACAACCATCTCTGCCCGCAACTGGAGAAGATCACCGGAGATTGTGAGAGCCTCGGCGCAATCGGCGCGGGGGACGCTATCCGCGTCGAGAAGCTGCTCGAGGATGCCGATTGGGTCAGATTCCCAAGCTGCGCGATTACACATGACGAAGTAATCGGGCTCCTTATCAAGGAGGAACTGTGGCCGTTCAATACTGACAAGCGACTCTTCCACGCGACCAGCGGCAACAATGGTTTCATCGGCACGTGGCGCGAATCCCCCCGGAATGAAATGACGGGCTTGCCACCCAGCAATGACCAAGCGGCCGTCACTGGTACGCACGGATTTCGCTACTCGGACGCCATCGACATCTAGCGCGCTGCGAACCTTTGCAGACCACAGCGCCTGCGCCGAATTATGTACCGGCGAAAGGACAATGGAATCGTCGTAGACCCAGCCATTGTCCCAAGCTCGCCCGGCACGATGCGGCTCACCCTCGGCACCAAAGGCCTCCAAAACACGGTCGGGAGGAGTGGCAATCATAATCTGCTACTACCTTGCTTTCTGAGTCGGTGCGGCCGTATCGTCGTCCGCCCCAAATGGATACGGCCAGCCGTTGACAGAACACGTCTTGCCATCGGTCTGATAGACCTCGCTGCTGTCGATTTCATGCAGTTCATCGTTCGACACGCTCAGGGTCTGCTGCATCATGATTGGCGCGATACCGCCATCCCTCGGGCAGGGCTCGTGAACCGCGTACCCAAGTCCGTGCCCAACCTCGTGATTAATAAGGTATTGGCGATACAATCCCAGGTCCCCCTCAAAAGGCAGGGCACCTCGAACCCACCGGGCGATACTGACGACCACGCGCCCAGGCTCACCTTCCCGCTGCCCAGACAGGTAACAGGAGGTCTCCATTCCCAAGGTGTTTCCGCACAGCTGATGTGCGGTTCCAGTCGCGGAAAGCTGCACGACAATCGTCGGATCCTGATCGCGAGGCACTGCCTCGAAAGAAAAATCTGGATTAGCTGTCCAGCCACGTGGATCGGCCAGAATCGAGTTCACCGTCTCCGCAAAGGCGCGCTCGCCACCAATTGAAGGAACATCAATGTTGTCTTCAATTTCCACGGAATACCTGATCGCATTGCGGCGCCCCTCCCCGACACGGGGATGCGCCACGGTGACATCTTTAAAATTCCCCGAGGGTTCCGTGGCAAAGGCCGGACCAGGTGGCAACTGTCCTCCCTCGTAACCATCACCGTACCCCTCACCGGGCACCGGACCAGGGCGACTGTTACCACTCTGCGAGGTGACAGTGCCATTGCCGGAACCTGGAGAATCATCTTCAGCAGTGAAGATGTCGAAGAGAATGATGACTGTGAGCACCACAAGTACGGGGATGGCATAGGCTCGCCACCCCCAACTCCTTGCAATGCGTACGAGAAAGGGTTCTTGCGTCATTAGGCGAAGAAGCCAACCTTACGGTCTGCGTTATTACCGGTACGGACGTAGGCGACCTTGGCAGCATTAATCAGGTACTCCTGACCAGCGCCGTCACTGATCTCAATCACACCTTCGCCAGCAGCCAGCTTCTGGGAGATCGCAGCCTTGACCTCCTCGCCACCAGCGACGTTTTCAATGCTCAGCTCACGCGTATTGTCTGCAAATCCAATAGTGATGTCCATGGTGACATCATAACCATTCCCAAAGCGGCTAGGATTAGAGAGACCGATTAAGCCGTCGTGTCACGTGAGGTTACAAACAGCAAAGGAGTCGCCGTGGCAGAGTCCCAGTCCCCGACATTCGTCGAATTGGGGGTCGCCGCGGAAATCTGCGACGCACTCGCCGACGAAGGAATCAACCGCACATTTGCCATCCAGGAACTGACGCTGCCCTTGGCGCTCGACGGCACGGACATCATCGGCCAAGCCCGTACTGGCATGGGAAAAACCCTTGGGTTTGGTGTCCCCCTCATTGACCGCGTCTTTGATGACGCCCGCATTCCAGAACCGGATGGCACTGCCCGCGCAATCATCGTCGTTCCCACCCGTGAGCTGTGCGTGCAGGTCGGCGAGGACTTAGCCCGCGCTGCGTACTCAACCAATCTGCGTGTATGCACCATTTACGGTGGCCGCCCCTATGAGGAACAGATTGAACAGCTAGACCGCGGCGTGGACATCATCGTCGGCACTCCGGGCCGTCTCATCGATCTTTACCAGCGCAATAATCTAGAGCTGTCAGGCGTAAAGATTTTGGTTCTCGACGAGGCCGACGAAATGCTCGACTTGGGTTTCCTGCCGGACATCGAGAAGATTCTGGCTGCGGTGCCGGATGAACGTCAGACCATGCTCTTCTCGGCAACAATGCCGGGCCCTATTCTGACTCTCGCACGTACCTTTATGAATCGTCCGGTGCACATCCGCGCTGAATCAGGCGAGGAAGAGGCCACAGTCCATGAGACCACTAAGCAGATTGTTTTCCAATCGCACCAAATGGATAAGGTTTCAGTCATTGCCCGCATCCTGCAAGCCAACGGTCGTGGGCGCACCATCATTTTTGCTCGTACAAAGCGTGGTGCCGCTTCCGTTGCTGAGCAGCTCGGCGAGCGGGGCTTCCTGGTCACCGCCGTCCACGGCGATATGGGCCAGCCTGCACGTGAGCGCTCACTGACGGCGTTCCGCAATGGCGACGTCGACGTCCTGGTCGCAACCGATGTCGCGGCTCGCGGTATCGACATCGACGATGTCACCCACGTCATCAACCACCAGGTGCCCGATGACGAAATGACTTATGTCCACCGCATCGGCCGTACCGGACGCGCGGGACACAGCGGTGTCGCCGTTACGCTCGTCGGCTGGGATGAGACCGCAAAGTGGAAGGCTATTTCAGATGCTCTCGACCTGGACATGGCCGAGATTCCGACGTGGTTTTCCACCTCCCCCGAGCTCGCCGAAGCTCTTGACATCCCCGAGGGAATCGATGAGAAGGTCGGGCCAGCCCGTCCGGTGTTGGGGTCCCGACCGCCTCGCGGGCGTGGCGGAAGAGGTCCGCGAAACAACCGCTCACAGCCTCATCATCGCAATCGCGGCCAAGGACGAAACTCAAGGCGGGACGGCCACTCCAATTCTCATCGTCGCCGCTAAACTGCTGCGCGTGCCAACTCCCCCGCCTCACTTCTCTCCACGACCACTCGTCGACAGGACATTCCAACCGTGCTGCAGTCACCACAAGCCAATGCTGAGCCCACCACTGCAGAGACCCGACTGCGTCGAAATCGAATCGCATCAGTCATTCTCATCATCGCCGTAGTGCTAGTCATCGGTTGGACATGGGTCGCTTCCCCGGCCCGCAAGGTCGATCGCACTGAAACGACGGCTTCTGCCGGCTCGGCAATGCAAGCCCCGGCTGCGAACGATCCGGAGGCAATGCCACATACTCTCCAGCCGGTGTGGTCCACCGAATCGTCGGCAAGCACAAGCACGCACACCATCTCCCCGGTGCCACTGGTGATGGACAACTCCCTCATCGTTGCTGAGGACCGGGGCGTGCGTGCTATCTCGCTTAACGACGGCACGGAGCGCTGGCACTATCGACGAGATATTCCGCTGTGTGCGCTCTCGGGCAGTGATGGCCAAGTTTTCGCGACTTTTCGTGGGGCAGCTGGCTGCGGTGAGACCGTTGCACTCAAACCCGATTCGGGGCAGTATGTCGCGACCCGAAAATCGATTGCGGCTGACAGCCCTGCCGCCGTGCGCTCGAATTCATACGCGGGTGTCTACGACTCTGAATTCCTGGAGCTGTGGCGTTCTGACTTGGTCCGAGTAGTCGAGTACGGCAAGATTCCAGCATCCCCGGAACCGAAGATGCAGCCACATCCAGAGTGTTCGATTATCAGTGCGCTCACACGCGTGGAGCTGCTGGCCGTTGTAAACAATTGCGATGGTCACGGACGCCTGGTCATGCAGGTGGCAAATCCGGAGGAATCGCGGAAACCAGAGGTCAAGAGCGATATTGACCTTGGTCCAGTAACTGCAGATATGTCGCTGGTATCGGTTGGCCAGGACACGGCAGCGGTACTGGCAGACAATCGCATCCGCGTTTTTCGTATGGACGGCACGATGCTAACTGAATTGGCGCTGGGTGAGACTACCCTGCGTCCAGCACCGGCTGAAGCTAATTCCGACGGCGATGCCCCGCGTGCGCCTTTTACAACGGATCTCCCCCATCACATGACGTGGTGGTCGCCACGTGGATTACTTGGCTTCCGTCCGAGCACCCTGGCACCGGATTTCGAGTTTCCTGAGGCCACAGGGACCCCAGCTCCATGGGGTGAGCATGTTTTCATGCCAGTCGCTGACGGAGTCGCGGTATTGAATGCCTCAACTCTCGAAATTATCGGCACACTCCCGTTGCCTGCAGCTGCGAAGTCCACTCATGCAAATGATGCGGACAAGCCGGAACTGCCCGTGCGCCTTGCAGTTGTCGGTGACACGCTACTGGTTCAGCGCGGTGAGTCAGTCGACGCGTTCGTCATCGAAATTTAAAAAGAGCGGGCAGCCCAGTCAATCGCCTTCGGACTAAACATACAGACCAGCGCCGCAATTGAAGCTGCCGCCGTCGGCAGAGCCAGCAGAAAAGCGCTCGAGCGGAACATGTAATAGGCCACACCCAGCAAGCAGAGGTTGAGCATAATAATCGGCCCGCGCCCCCAACGGGCGCCACGCAGCAACATAATCGCACCAGCGAGAACAGAGCCAAAAATGAGAAGGAACCACAGCGCGGTACCCCAACCGGAAATGACCGCGGCCTCGTCGCGGTACCCCATCAAATCACGAATCAGAAGGAAGACTCCGTAGCCCAGACCGAGGGCACATTCGGCGACACCGATCCACGCACCGACCATGACAACCTGAGGTGCGGCCATCGGCCCGTCAGTTACCGCAAGCTGGTCAGTAGTACGCGATTTGGACGCATTGCTGCTGTTTTTCTGGTTACTCACGCCCTACATGTTAGCCCGGTGAGAACCGATGAATACACTCTGGAGGCAAGTCGACCAATGCACCCATCACAGGTCTATTCATGCACTACTCTTGGTGCCTGTGCGTGCGTTGCTAATCTCCAATCCGAATTCGACCAGTAACTCTGCTCGACGCATGCCCAGCATTGTGCGGGCGCTTCGCTCAGTCGATGGGATCCGCTTGACATCCATGTTCACCGCTTACCCCGGCCATGCTGAGGAAATGGTCGCGGGAATAACGGTTCGCGATTACGACGTCATTATTTCCCTCGGCGGCGACGGAACCATTAACGAGATTGTCAATGGGCTCATGTACTCCAACCCATTCTCCGCACTGCCTGCCACTGACCTGCCTGCCATCGCAACAATTCCCACAGGCAGCGCCAACGTCTTGGCAGGTGCGTTGGGCATTCCCCGCGACCCCGTAGATGCCGCGTGGTACATCGCAAGCCTGCTGCGCTCCCGAACCCGCAGCGCTATTAGCGTTGGACATGCAGCAGAGCGATGCTTCGTCGTCAATGCCGGTATCGGCATCGATGCGGAAGTCATTTCCACCATGGAACAGCTCCGACATAACGGCACCCGCGCCAAAGCCGTGCGCTATTTGCCGGCAATTTTCACCGCATGGAACGAGTTGCGCAAAAGCCCGCCACAAATCACCGCAACTATCGACGGCAAGGAATTTGGCCGCGATCTCGCAATGGCTGTGGTGTCCAACTCCAATCCATGGACATTCCTCGGCGACCTCCCCATCGTCACCAACCCCACTGTGTCACTGCGCAGGGGCCTGGGGTTTTATGGCTTCACTTCTTTAAAGGGAGTGACGGGGCTTGTCGCCGCAGCCAATTTGGCCGGTTTCTTCACCCGACTGCGCTCCCCCTTCCACATAGAAGCCCGCGAACGACGCGTTGACAACGCTCAGCACATCCAGCTCACCGCTACTGCTCCACTTCGCCTCCAATTGGACGGCGAGTACATCAATCAGCGCGATTCCCTCAACATCCACGTTAAGCAAGGCGCAATCAATTTTGTGGCGCGTGCCGACGATTACACCGAGGACCAGTTCACCAAGAAGGTCGCTACCCGCCCCGTGGACGAGCGCTTGCTCGTTGTGGTGACCAAAAAGGCCATGGATCGCACACGCCGCCTGTTCAGTACAAGCCAAAAGACCGAGGCAAACCCGGCTTAAGCTGTAACTGTTTACTGACAAGCCAACAAAAACGCGCCATACACCCTCACTACTGCAATTACCAAAACTAAAATCACCCCCACAAGGGGCTAGTTTTGACCTGGCGTTTTAACCAAAACTTCACTTTTCTGTGAGGTTTGGCACTTTTATTCATTTTGCTCTTTACGAACCGCTCCAGTCGTGAAAACATGTAAATCGTCAGCGAGACAGGCACGCAGTTCACTGGATGTGCAACCATGCAAGTCTCGCCTTTTTAGGCGCAAACTCTTTGGTGAGTCCCCACTACCTTTCCCGTCGCATAGGCGATGCAACAGGTAGCCCCTCCCAAGATGCCTAATACCCCTGGGCAACCGGGAATGAACCCCAACCCTCGTTGAGATACGGCGATTTGTCGTGTCTGACGAAATCCATTTCCGGAACTGCCTTCCCGCAAGGAAATTTAACCCTGCCCTCACCCGGGGCTCGTAATGTTTTAGGAGTTTGTCATGGATTGGCGTCACAAGGCCGTTTGTCGTGAAGAGGATCCGGAGCTGTTCTTCCCGGTCGGTAACTCCGGCCCGGCTCTCGCCCAGATTGCTAAGGCCAAGGTCGTTTGCAACCGCTGCCCCGTTACCGCTCAGTGCCTGGCTTGGGCACTTGAGACCGGCCAGGATGCAGGTGTCTGGGGCGGCATGAGCGAGGACGAGCGTCGCGCGCTGAAGCGCCGTCGCAACCGCGGCCGCACTCGTCGCACTCGCACCAGCACCGCAGTCTAATTAAAAGACTTACCCCCTTACCGTGTAATCTATAGCGGTTGATACCTGTTTAACCCGATAGAAAGAGAGCCCAGCTATGAGCAAGCGTGGCCGTAAGCGCAAGGACCGCCGTAAGAACAAGGCTAACCACGGCAAGCGTCCGAACAGCTAAGTTGCCCTTAGTTGCAGCAGTCTTAGCCATCGCCGGCTAAGACATCTCACTCCACCCCGACACAACTCGGTATTGCACCGAAGGACGGGGTGGAGTTTTTTATGCCTCCAGCGGATACCTCAACGGGTAGCAGGTCTGAAAGTGACTAGGTTTATGACACGTGAATTGAATTCACCCGCGGTTTTTTGTCATAAACCTAGTCACTTTCTGCGCCTTTTCGATACCTCTTCGATACCCCATACTCGCTTTTCAGGATTAACCATCCGCCAAATCACTACCAGCGAGTTTGGAGCCCAAACCACACCGGGAGTAACGTCTAAAAATAGAGCTTTTACAGGAGCTCCAGCTAGGTTGCTCGAAAGCAATGGGGCTATAGCTCAGTTGGTAGAGCGTCGCGTTCGCAATGCGAAGGTCAGGGGTTCGATTCCCCTTAGCTCCACAAATAATTCCACAAAAATATCCCAGGCACATCTCCATGACCTGGGATTTTCCTTATTTCGCATTACCGCATTACGCAACATCGCATTAAGCATCAAAGGAATACACGCCAAAAGATGACGCACCAAAACCTAGCCGCCAGCAACTACCTGCGGTACTCCACCCGCGTATAGGACACGCGTATGCGGGTGGTAATGCGCTGGCGGAGGTCCTCAGGGGCAGGTTGCTGGCAGCACCGGCGCAGCAGCCGGCGTATAGCTTGCTCGGAACCGAACTCTTCTAAGCACTGAGGGCATTTGTGAATGTGTTCCTCGAGAAAGCGGCGCTCCTCCGAATCACACTCGCCATCCAAAAATGCGTGTAGGCGCGAGTGAACACCCTGACAGAAAGCATCTTCACAGGCGTGCCCGCGCTCTGGCGTCTGCTCCATATCTTGGCTCGACTCTCGGCTCATCGCGGAGAATCTCCCTTCTCTTCTTTCAAGAATCCACGTTCCACGGCTACGCTGTGCAACGCGTCTCGGAGCTGTTTTCTTCCACGGTGGAGCCGACTCATCACAGTTCCGATGGGCGTGCCCATGATTTCGGCGATTTCCTTGTAGGGCAATCCCTCGACATCGGCGTAGTAGACCACCATCCGGTAATCCTCTTTGAGACTCATCAAAGCGTCACGAATTTCCTCGTCAGGAAGCTTTTCCAGCGCTTCAACCTCAGCAGAGCGCAGCCCTATCGAAGTGTGCGACGCGGTTTCCGCGATCTGTGAATCGGTGATGTCATCGGTGGCGTACTCGGCAGGACGACGCTGCGCCTTGCGGTAGTTGTTGATGTACGCATTCGTCAGAATGCGGTAGAGCCACGCTTTCAGATTCGTGCCCGGCTTGTAGGAGCGGAAGCCCTGAAAAGCCTTTATATAGGCCTCCTGCACCAGGTCTTCGGCATCGGCGGGGTTGCGTGTCATCCGCAGCGCCGCTCCATAGAGCTGATCCAAAAGCGGCATGGCATCACGCTCAAAGCGCTGCGCAAGCTCCTCATCCGACTCATCAGTCCGGATGGCCGATGTTCCTGTCTGATCACCTGACATGCTACCTATCCTAAAACATCCGCACCCACGAGTCGGCAGACCCCCGTCACCAGGCATTTCGTAGCGTAATTGCGCTGGTGTGCAACGATGGGAAATTATGTCGAAGAAGTCCGCCAAAAAATCCGCTGCCGCCACCCCGGCCATCGCCTTCTGTCAGAACGCCGGAATCGACTTCCACGTTCACCAATTCCCCCACGGCAGCGACAACTTCGGCGAAGAGGCCGCCTCTTGGCTGCTAGAACACCTCGGCGTCGAGCCCGAACGCATCTTCAAAACTCTCATTATCGAGCTATCCGGCAAACGCACTGGGCTGGCCATCGCCGTCGTCCCCGCCACTGGAATGCTCAACCTCAAGGCCGCCGCCGCGGCTATCGGGGCTTCCAAGGCCACGATGGCCGATCCGCATGACGCGTCACTTGCCACCGGCTACATTCCCGGCGGCATCTCCCCGCTTGGCGGTCGCCGCACGCTCCCCACGGTCATTGATGAGACAGCCGCTCTCTCCGACACTGTGTTCGTCTCCGGTGGTCGCCGCGGGTGGGACATAGAACTGTCACCCGCTGATTTGGTTTCGCTTTGCGACGCCACGGTCGCCGACATCGCCCGCTAATCCTGCGGCTACTCCTGCAACCTCCCCGCTGATACGGCCTTAAAACAGCTCCTCGTTGTGGCCGGGTACCGCGCCATCGGGCTCATCCAACAGGTGCGACCCTTCATTCGCAACATTACCGACGACGCGGTTGACCGGTCGGATGGTCAGTTTGTCCACCACCTCGGCGCTGGTCACGCCAACATCTCCGTTTGCTGCCCAGGCCGAGAGATCCAGCCAATCGCTGACTTCATCGTCGGCAAGCACGCGCGGCATACGATGATGCAGATCCACGAGCTGTCCCACGGCGTCGGTGGTGAGAATTGTGGCGGAGACTATATCTCCCCAGCGTGCCCACAGACCCGCGACGGTGAAAAGCGGTGCGTCATCACCGAAGCTGACGAAGTAGGGCTGGCGATTTTTCCATTCATACCAACCGTTCATGGGGATTGCGCAGGGAAGGCCGTCCCGGAAAGTCGGTTTGGACTGCCAGGTTTCCGCACGGGCGTTGAAGAAAGGTGTCGTTGGCACTTCGCGGGCCCACTGCGGAATTAAACCCCAGCGCACGGTGGCTGCAATGGTTCCTGTGCGGCCGGGATGCTCGCGGGCAAGAGCAACTATTGGCATGGTCGGGCCGATGTTGTAGCGGGAGGTGGGCAACGGGCCGTCGGCACGCACGGGCGCCAAACCGGGAATTTCAGCCGTGGTGCTGAGCAGCTTTTCGGCGACTGTGAAATTGACGAAGCGACCACACATACCAACTGATTGTGCCGATGACTCCCCCTCTAGTCGAGGTATGGAGTGAAAGTGTTCCATAATTGGTTGTGTGTGTTCCCAAAATCAGAATTGGTCTGCCCCTACTGTAAGTGTCGACGGTGCCGAATCCGGTCGACAGCCTTTTAGCGCCACGGTGCAGATTGCCGGCTCGAAGTCGATTACGAACCGTGCTCTTGTCATCGCGGCGCTATCTTCGACCCCATCGGTTATCCATGGTGCTCTGCGCTCTCGCGATACCGATCTTATGATTCGCGCACTGCAGGCCCTGGGAACTGACATCAGTGCCGACTCGACATATTCGGGTTCCCCGAACCACACGCTCCGTGTCACTCCACGCATACTCCGCGGTGGTGTCGTGGAATGTGGCCTTGCAGGTACGGTTATGCGCTTCGTGCCGCCTATCGCAGCTCTTGCGCAGGGGTCGGTGTTCTTCGAAGGCGACGTAGAGGCCAAGGCTCGCCCGATGTCAGCCGTGCTGGATGCCCTGCGCAGCCTCGGTGTGAACATCGCTGGAAATGGGCTTCCTTTCACGGTCAATCCACAGGGTCCGAACCAGGGCAACCGCCTCGGTGACTCGGTCCAAGAGCAAGATCTGCCGGACATCGGCGGCGAAGTGGAAATTGACGCTTCGGCCTCAAGCCAGTTCGTCTCCGGCCTGTTGCTGTCAGCGCCGCGCTATGGCCGTGGCCTCGTACTTCGCCCGACCGGAGAGATTCCATCCCGCCCGCACATTGACATGACCCTGGACATGCTCCGTGAGGCCGGTGTGCAGGTCGACGAGACCACGGCCGACGCACCTGAGGGATCACGCACAACGTTCACCATTCACCCCACCGAAATGATGGGTCGTACTTGGCAGATCGAGCCCGACCTGTCCAACGCTGCCGCCTTCCTGGCCGCTGCGGCTGTCACTGGTGGCAGCGTCACCGTGCCCGACTGGCCAGAGCACACCACGCAGCCGGGCGACCGCATCCGCGAGATCCTCACCGCTATGGGCGCTACCGTGACGTTCAACCGTCACGAGGGCGGCCGCACCAGCCTCACCGTCGTGGGCCCAAAGCCGTCGGAGCTGCGCGGAATCACGATGGACATGTCCGAGATTGGCGAGCTGACCCCAACGGTTGCTGCCATCGCCGCCCTGGCCACCACCCGCACCGAGCTGACGGGTATTGCCCACTTGCGCGGTCACGAAACCAACCGTCTTGCCGCGCTCACCACGGAAATCAACCGCCTCGGCGGTCGCGCTACGGAGCTTGACGACGGCATTGCGATTGACCCCGTTCCGCTCCACGGTGGCCTCTGGCACAGCTACGCCGACCATCGAATGGCCACCGCTGGTGCCATTGTTGGCCTGCGCACGGAGGGCGTGGAAGTCGAAAACATCGGTACCACCGCTAAGACCATGCCTGGATTCGACCTGCGCTGGCTGGAGATGCTCGGACTGGCCTCCCCCAGCCCTAGTTCGTTGGAAAAGTCGGTCGACACTCGACTTGATGGCATGGAGGACGGAACCGAGGCAGGGAAATAACAGTGGCGGCACGCAGGCGTGGACGGCAATGGGACGAGTCCGATGTACGCATCCGCCCCGGTAGAGGGTCTCGGCCACGGACGAAGGATCGCCCTAGCCACGCAGATGCCCACTGGGGCATGGTGGTGACCAAGGATCGTGGTCGTTGGGGTGTAGTCCTCGATAACAACGCTGATGTTGCAGTGACATGCATGCGTGCCCGCGAGCTCGGCCGCACCAATATCGTTGTCGGTGACCGTGTCGGTGTCGTCGGCGATGTCAGCGGCCGTGAGGGCACACTGGCCCGCATCGTCAAGCTGGCAGAGCGCAGCACGGTTTTGCGTCGCACCGCCGATGACAATGACCCGTATGAGCGCATTGTCGTGGCCAATGCCAGCCTGCTACTCATTGTGTGTGCAGTCGCCGATCCTGAACCCCGCACCGGTTTTGTCGAACGCGCGCTGGTCGCGGCCTACGCCGGCGGTGTCCGTCCCGTGCTCTGTCTGACTAAGTCTGATCTGGCTGACCCAGAGGAATTTGCCGGGGAGTTTTCCGCACTCGGAGTGGATGTCGTTGTCTGCGGTATTAACGATGACTTGGCTCCTTTGTCAGAGCTCATCGATGTTCCAGAACGAGTGACAGCTTTGGTTGGGCATTCCGGTGTTGGGAAATCAACCCTCGTCAACCGGATTGTTCCCGAAGCCAACCGTGAGACCGGCGAAGTCAGTGGTGTGGGTAAGGGCCGCCATACCTCCACGCAGTCGGTGGCGCTGATGTTGCCGTCGGAAAGCGAAAACAGCGCGCCCTCGTGGATCATTGATACCCCGGGCATTCGTTCCTTTGGCCTGGCTCATGTGACACCGGAGACGCTACTGGCGGCGTTTCCAGATATCCAGGCGGCAACAGATGGATGCCCACGTGGTTGCACCCATTTGGGACCACCCGGGGATCCAGAGTGCGCCCTGGACAAGTTGGAGGGAGTTCAGCACCGTCGAGCGATGGCAGTGCGTCGTCTATTGATCGCTATCAGCGACAACGAGGACTGGGAGCTGGACATTGAAAGAGACTAGCCACACCAATTCTGCGGAGACGCCCTCTGAAGCCTCGGCAAGTGCTGAGTCGAACAAAGAGGACTCCGGTCTCTACCCCGCTCCCGGCAGCTGGATTCGACTGTGCATCTACACGCTTATCGTCGGTCTTGCGACGGGGCTCGGAGCAGCCGGGCTCGCGCTGATTATGCACGGGATCGAGTACGCGGTCTACGGGCAGCACGAGGGTGACGTAGCGGTCGTGACCGATGGCACCACCGGCCTACAGCGCTTTGTCGGGATCGTGTTGGCGGGGCTGATTGCAGGACCAATGTGGGCCGCTTTGCGCACAAAGGCGAAGCCCATTGAAAGCGTTGAGGCGGGCATGCACGGCCGTCTCATGCCTGTGTGGTCGACTCTTGTCAATGTGTTTTTGCAGATGGCGACCGTAGCCGCAGGTGCATCCATGGGACGCGAGAATGCCCCGCGTGAGCTAGGTGCAATGGTGGCCTCACAGATGTCGCATCGACTACGCATCGATCCGCTACACCGCCGTATTCTGGTCGCAGCAGCGGCCGGTGCCGGCCTGGGGGCGATTTATCATATCCCGCTGGCTGGAGCGGTTTTCTCGTTGGAGATTCTGCTGGGCTCACTGAGCATTACCGCGGTGATGGTGGTGCTGGCTTGTTCGGCCATTGCGACGGTGACGTCGGGCATTGTGGTCGGAAGTAGCCCGCTCTACAGCCCAATCAATCTCTCAGACGGATGGGGCAACCTCGGTGCGGCACTGCTCATCGGTGCTATCTGCGGCGTCATTGGCTACGCATTTCGCATTCTGAGCTCGCGGATGTCGGACAAGGCACCGACTGGCTGGCATTCTGCCTGGGCCATCCCCCTCGCGTTCACGCTAGTTGGTGTGATTTCCCTGTGGGTTCCAGAAGTCTTGGGCAATGGCCGTATCGCTGCGACCACAGTTCTCATGGACCGCCCGCTGCTGGGTTTTGCTGTCATCCTGCTGATTGCGAAAGCTATCGCGGTTCTCGTTACTTTCCGTTCGGGGGCCGTCGGTGGTCTCTTGACTCCCGGCTTTGCCCTTGGCGCGCTCAGCGGTTTCATCGTCGGCTGCTTCGTACAGCCATTGATGCCCTCAGTTCCGCTGAGCGACTTTGCGATTCTCGGCGCGGCGGCCTTCCTGTCGGCGTCCATGGCAGCTCCACTGTTCGCACTGATCGTGACCGTGGAGTTTACCGGCCAGAATTCCTCGGCTTACTTAGCGCTCTTCCTCGCTGGTGCAACTGCGACACTAACTGTGACCATAATTCGCGCCTGGCTACGGCTCCCCCACAAGCAATCAATGCCATGGAACCGCAAACCGGCAGCCGCAGCTGCGGTCCGCAAGCGGGTCGAGGGCTAACCGTGCGCAGCAGTGTGCGTTGAGCGACCTGTATAGGCTCGGACAATTTCCCGGACGCCTGGGCGAAGACGGCGGAGCATTCGCAGGCCCGTCGCTAAGCCCTTGCGTTGCGGGGAACTGGACTGGAGCTCCGCTTCAACCTCCGGGTTCTTCGCAAATGCCGCCTCGGACCGCACCTCCGGAGCGTTGTCCGGGTCAGCGACTAAGAAGCGATCCGGCAGCGACAACTTCAGCAGTGTGCGCTGGACCTGGAAGAACTGCTTCGGGAACGACCCCGTGTTGTATGGCAGGTCGTATTCTCGGCAAATCTGCTGAACCTGCTTCGAAATCTGCGCAAGCCTGTTGGATGGCATGTCTGGGAAGAGGTGGTGCTCAATCTGGTAATTCAGATTTCCCGAGAGCACCGACAACGCCAGCCCACCGTGGAAGTTCGCCGAGCCCAGCATTTGGCGCAAATACCACTCACTCTTGTCCTCGGTGTTGTACTGCTCCTTGGTGAAAGTCTCGGCATCATCCGGGAAGTGTCCGCAGAAGATGACAGCGTAGGCCCACAGATTACGGGCGAGGTTGGCCATCATGTTCGCAGTTGCCACTTCGCGGTAACGCGGACCCGCCATCGCCGGGAAGAGAACGTAGTCCTTGATCACCTGGCGCCCCGACTTGTTGAGAACCTCCATGAGCTGCGGCCGGGCCTCATCCCAGGATTTCTTGCCTGCGAACACACGCCCGAGCTCAACGTCGTAGAAAGCCACTGCCCATTGGAAAAGGCTGGCCAAGACCACGTTTGTCACCGGCTGCAACAGCGTCGATGGCTTCCAACGGCGGTCACGAGTCACCCGGAGAATGCCGTATCCCACATCGTTGTCCATACCTAGCACGTTGGTGTACTTGTGGTGGACAAAGTTGTGGGAGTGCTTCCACCCGCTCGATGGGCAGGAATTGTCCCACTCCCAGGTGGCCGAGTGAATCTCGGGGTCATTCATCCAGTCCCACTGACCGTGCATGGTGTTGTGGCCGATTTCGAGGTTTTCCAAAATCTTTGCCAGCCCCAGCGCTGAGATGCCCGCCCATTTGAAACCCCAGTGTGCGGTGTTCCTCCACGACTTCGGCAGCAGCCCCAATTTGTTCAGGGCCATGCCTGCGGTCGGGACCATCAGCAGACCTCGACCAGTCACCTCAAGGGTGCGTTGAATGCGGATGAGCGTGCGGATGTAGCGAGCATCCTTCTGCCCCAGCGAATCGCGGTGTTGCTTTTCGATTTCCGCAAACCGACGCCCAATCTCTGCGACGTCTTCTTCGCTCAAGTGCGCATACGATGCGATATCGGAAATTGCCATGGGAAGGGTCCCCACTCCTTTGAGGTAGTTTCTCCTGGTTAATGCATGTTGAGATAGATGTGGGGCGAACTTACAGTTCGATACGCGCGTGCCCCGCCGGCGCACAGACGCACGTTCGGACTCGCTCCCCCGCCACAAACGTCGCACCGGTGCGGATGTCCCGCGCTGCGCCGTCGGAGAGCTGCTGCACGCACGTCGCACAGATTCCCATCCGACAGCCGTACGGCAGGTCAACTCCGACGCTCTCCGCCGCCTCCAGGATGGTGGTTGCACCGTCTACGTCGATATCGCCTCGGCTACCGAAACTCACCGTGCCACCGGCCTCCTCCGCCGCGGAGCGGTCAACGGTGAAACGTTCCGTCCGCAGCCCGGGGAACTCCGGCTCAAGGTTTTTCAGCAGTTCAACCGGACCACAGGCATAGGCGCTTGCCGACGATGCCAGCGTTCCAAAGTCACCAATGATGTCGGTAACCGCAGCAGCGTCAATCCGCGGCTGCGTCTCCGTATTCCGGGCATGCAGGCGATACTTCAACTCGCTAATAGCACTGCGCTGTTCCATCTCCCGGAGTTCGTTGACAAACACAGCTTCTGCCTCGCCGCGGTAGGAGTGAATGTGTTCGACTTCCACTGATGCATTGCGAGCTGAAAGATCACGCAGCATGGAAATCACAGGAGTTACGCCGGAGCCTGCGGTAACAAAAGCAATGCGGGCTGGGAGTGGCTCCGGAAGATGGAAATCCCCAGCCGGGGCAGCCAGGCGGACGACAGTACCCGGTTTTACATTGGCGACGAGATGTTGGGACACGTAGCCGTCGTTGAGTGCACGAATGTTGATAGTCAGCAGCCCGTCATGAGGCCGCGGTGCATTTGTCAGTGAGTAGGAACGCCACAGGTATTTCCCCTTGACCTCTACGCCGAGTCCAATGAACTGACCTGGCTTGAAGTCTGTTGGCATCCCCCAACCCGGACGGATTATCAACTCTGCTGAAGTAGGAGATGTGGGATTAATGGCCTCAATCTGACCGCGCAGCTCGCGACTTGACCACAGCGGATTTAGCAAATGCGTGTAGTCATCGGGCAAAAGTGGCGTGGATAAATGCTTCAATACCCGGGAAACTTTGGTCTTAAGCCCCATTCTTGGCCCTCCTGACTGTCACGGGAGAACAAGTAATAATACTGTTCATCAGCGGGCATTCCCCGCCCGATCCATTATTACGTGCCCGTAGGTTACTTAGACGTAGACTACGGAGCGGTAAGTTATTGGTCAAGAGAAGCAAATGATTTTGACACAAATAGCGAAATTGTCATTACCCCCGCTTTCCTGCGAAACACACCCTTTGACATGGAGCTTATCCACACAAAACAATCCCGCCTTTTATACCCCCGCAGAAAAAACTTGTGCCATACAAAAGGGGACTGGGTTCCAAACCCAGTCCCCTTCTTCAACACCAAGCACGCGCTACTACAGGAAGTCGACCACCATGCCGAGCTCAGCTACGTCATACCACGCCAGCGGAATCTCCAGCGCATCGCCGACAGTGAGCTCCGCATCCTCGTCACCGAGATCTGCCTTATCGACGGCTTCAATCGCAGCCTCAACCTTGCTTTCCGCCTCTTCCACATCAATGTGGAGCGCTGCAACGTCGGCAAGCGAAATTGGGCCGCCGACCTTAACCACAGCATCGCCCATATCCGACTGTGGTTCCGCCTCCACATCGACGGAAATGACTACTCGGCGGTGCGGGAACTTCTCTTCTGCAGCATCGAGCAGACGGAGCGACGCACGCGCAGCCTCATCAAAGGCCACCTCTGCCAGTTCCTCATCATCGCCCTCAGTAAAGAAATCGCGCAGCGCCTCAGTGACAGCAAAGCCCCAACCACCGCGGGCGTGGAAGAGCTCATCCTCCTTCAGCGCCTCAAGCATGGAGAAAGTCGCTGGGATATAGACACGCATTAGAACTCGCCCTCGAGACCCAGTAGACCAGCAATCTCGACCACTGCGCGGTCGAACTGCTGATAGAAGACTCCCACCATGCCGTTAGAGACGGCAGCATGGATGTTCTCAATCGAATCATCCACCAACACACAGTCCCGTGCCGGCAGTTCAATAGCCGCAGCAGCTGCATTAAAAGCCTCCGCCGAAGGCTTCTCATGGCCAATTTCACCAGAGAGCACAACTGCGTCTACCAGGCCCTCATCTTCGAGCTTGCGAATCGGATCCGCCGATGGGCCACCTGGGTCATTCGACAGGACTGCCAGGCCAACACCATTTGCACGCGCCTCTACCAGCAAATTACGCCAACGTGCCTGGTCTTCATCCGTACCGTCGAGGACACCACAGTAATCGATAATCATTCCGCGCATGGCCTGTAGTTTATCGCATGACCTGGGGGTTTGCCTTTTTTCCAGTTCAGAGTGTTAATTGGCTGTTCGTGACGCCAATTTATAGACGACCAGAACGGCTTTGACGAAAACCTATAGGGCTATTAACAGCGAGACACTCAGCCCACTTCGCGGCTGCATCTTCTCCCCACCCCCCATGCCAGCCGTGAATTCCCCTTCACAAGCTGCACACTTAAAGCACTTGTAGGACAATGGTCTTCAGCAAGGGGGAACTTGCCAATGGAGAGTTTTTAGGGGGATTAATCCATGGCACCTACGTCTCACGTACCAACATCGCAGGCGCCGATGCCTTACGCGCTGTCGCACGCCGCTGAGAACCGATCCAGTGACAGGGAATTCATCGAACCAGCAACGGGCTTTTCGCTTCTCCACACAATTCAACTTGGCCAGTCAGCTAATGCCGCCACTTCTCCAACCGCAAAAGTGGCACCGACCTATAGCGGATATTCCGTTGCTTCCGGGACCGCTGTCATGACGGCATTACCGCCCGCCGTGGCCACTCCTGCGGCAAAAAAGACGCCGCAAACACCGCACGTCGTCCAGCACTGTGAGCAGAATCTGAGACAGGAGCTTGGCACGATTACTCGCCGCGTCTTCGACATTATCGCGGGTCGCCGGCGAGTCAACGATTTGCGTCGCATCAACATCGACCCGATTATTCACGCTGCGATACTCACGCTGTCGAAAAACACCAGCCTCAAAGGTGTCGCGTTGCAATCCTTTCACGCCAGCGCTTCAGCGGACGGCAAAAAGGTCGAATTCCTGGGTAGTTGCCGTGTCGGTCCGCGCGTTCGCGCGTTCACGGGCACGTTCCGCCGCGGAACAGCAAAAACGCGGCCATGGATCATGACCGCGTTTCGTGTGCTTTAGTGCTTAGCGACGGCGCTTGCGAGCCGCCTTCCGACGCTGCGCCCGGTTTCCCTCAGGCTCTTGATCCATGCGCTGCTGCTCTGCACTGCCGTCCTCGCTGGGGCCGGAGTAGGTCATCTGCTGATTTTTCTCAGCAGCTTCCGTTGGCAGAGCCGGAGCCTGGTTTTCCTGCCCCTCAGTGTTTTCCACTGCGGGCATAACCTGCTTACGGATTAGGAACAGCTGACGAACCGATTCTTCCTTGATGCCGTCCATCATCGCGGTGAACATGTCGTAGCCCTCACGCTGGTACTCCACCAGCGGGTCAGCCTGGGCCATGGCGCGCAAGCCAATGCCCTCCTTGAGGTAGTCCATCTCGTAGAGGTGCTCGCGCCACTTCTGGTCCATGACGTTCAGGATGGTGAAGCGCTCGATGTTGCGCATCTGGTCGTCGCCGCCAATTGCGGAGACCGCATCCTCAAGCTGGTCGTAGCTGGCCGAGATGTCCGTGTGCAGAGCCTTGGACAGCTCATCGGCGGAGAGGTCACCCGGGGTGCCGAAGTCAGAGCCATCAATGAGCTCTTGTGCCGTAAACGTCGGGCTGTAGAGCTGCTCAAGGGCATTCCACAGCTCGTCGAGGTCCCAATCCTCCACGTAACCGTCAGCGGTGGCACCGTTGACATACGCATCGACGACGTCGTCCTGCATGTCACGGACCTGAGTCTCCAAATCCTCACCTTCGAGGATGCGACGGCGCTCAGCGTAGATGACCTTACGCTGCTGGTTCATAACCTCGTCATACTTCAGAACATTCTTACGGATTTCGAAGTTCTGGCTTTCCACCTGAGCCTGAACGCTCTTAATGGAGTTGGAGACAACCTTGGAGTCAATAGGAACGTCATCTGGGACATTCAGAGTGTTCATCAGCGCTTCCATGCGCTGACCGTTGAAGCGGACCATGAGATCATCGCGCATGGACAGGTAGAAGCGGGTGACGCCCGGGTCACCCTGACGACCGGTACGACCACGCAACTGGTTGTCAATGCGGCGTGACTCATGGCGCTCAGTGCCCAGGACGTAGAGGCCACCGGCCTCACGTACCTTGTCAGCTTCTTCCTTCGACTGCTGACGAACACGCTCAATTTCAGCGTCCCACGCCTCTTCGTACTCTTCCGGAGTTTCCACCGGGTCCAGACCACGAGAGCGCAGATTCAGGTCAGCGATGATGTCCGGGTTACCGCCCAGCACGATGTCAGTACCACGACCGGCCATGTTAGTTGCCACGGTAACGCCTCCGAGACGACCTGCCACTGCGACAATCTCGGCTTCCTTCTCGTGGTGCTTAGCGTTCAGCACAGAGTGAGGAATACCTTCGCGCTGCAGGAGCTTGGAAAGGTACTCGGATTTCTCGACTGACGTCGTGCCAACGAGAACTGGCTGGCCCTTTTCATGGCATTCGCGGATGTCCTCGACAACAGCGGCGAACTTTGCCTCCTGCGTCTTGTAAATCAGGTCGGGCAGATCTTCGCGCTGCTTCGGGCGATTCGGCGGGATCGCCATGACGTTCAGCTTGTAAATCTGGTGTAGCTCAGCCGCTTCGGTCTCAGCCGTACCGGTCATACCGGACAGCTTGTCGTAGAGGCGGAAGTAGTTCTGGAGCGTAACGGTTGCCAGCGTCTGGTTCTCGTTTTTAATCTCCACCCCTTCCTTGGCCTCAATTGCCTGGTGCATGCCCTCGTTATAGCGACGGCCTGCCAGCACACGACCGGTGAACTCATCGACAATGAGGATCTCACCATTGCGGATAATGTAATCCTTGTCGCGGGTGAACAGCTCCTTGGCCTTCAGGGCATTGTTCAGGTAGCTGACCAGCGAGGAGTTTTCCGGAGCATACAGGTTGGCAATACCCAGCTGATCCTCAACGAATTCAACACCCTCTTCACGAATACCGATGGTGCGCTTACGCTCATCGACTTCGTAGTGAATGTCGCGCTTCATACGCGGCACAATCTTGGAGAACGCCAGGTACCAGTGCGGATCGCCATCTGCCGGACCGGAAATAATTAACGGGGTACGGGCCTCGTCAATCAGAATCGAGTCAACCTCATCGACGATGGCGAAGTGGTGCCCACGCTGCACCAAATCGTCGAGCGAATGCGCCATGTTATCGCGCAGGTAGTCAAAGCCGAATTCGTTGTTCGTACCGTAGGTGATGTCAGCAGCATAGGCCTTGCGGCGCTGATCCGGGCTGAGCTCAGAGAGAATGACGGAAGTCTCAAGCCCCAGGAAGCGGTGGACTCGGCCCATCCACTCCGCGTCACGCTTAGCCAGGTAGTCATTAACCGTAACGACATGAACACCCTTGCCTGCCAACGCATTGAGGTATGCGGGCAGCACACAGGTCAGGGTCTTACCTTCACCAGTACCCATCTCGGCAACGTTGCCGAAGTGCAGTGCAGCACCGCCCATAACCTGGACACGGTAGTGCTTCTGCCCCAGCACGCGCCAGGATGCCTCGCGCGCCGTGGCGAAAGCATCCAGCAGCAAATCGTCTACATCGGCACCGTCAGCCAGCTGCTTCTTAAACTCCTCGGTCTTGGCACGGAGTTCATCGTCTGAAAGAGCTGCGTACTCGTCTTCCTTGGCGATGACCTGATCTGCAATATTGCCAAGCCTCTTGACAGCGCGGCCTTCACCAATGCGGAGCAACTTGCTGAGCGAAAACACTAAATTGGGACCTTTCCGGCCGATTCACGTCGAACTTTAATGTGCAACGGTTGATTATACGACGAACCCGCCTTCCCTTCTAAGAGAAGACGGGCTCATGTGAGCAATTACTTACCAATACACAGCTCTGCGCGGTATTGCGTGCTCTTTTTGGTGAAGACTTACTTCTCGTCTTCGTCTGCCAGCTCAATCAGACCGTAGTCGTATGCGTGTCGACGGTAGACCACGGACGGACGAGAGGTTGCCTCGTTAACGAAGAGGTAGAAGTCGTGACCGACGAGCTCCATCTCAGACAGAGCATCTTCCACCGTCATCGGAGTTGCGGAGTGCTGCTTGGTACGCACAACCTGGCCCGGACGTACGTCCTCAACCAGATCCTCGTACGGATCAGCCTTTTCCGGAGCCGCTGCCTCAGCCTCTGCAACCAGCGAAGCAGTTGCCTCGCCGACGGACATCGGTGCACGGTGGCCAGAACGGCTAATCTTGCGGCGAGCCTTCACCTTACGCAGGGAGCGCTCCATCTTGCCCAGAGCAGACTCCAGTGCAGCGTAGAAGCTATCTTCCTTCGCTTCCGCACGAGCCAGGTGCCCCTTGCCAGTAGCGGTGATCTGAATACGGTCAGAGCGGTCTGCACGGCGCGGATTCGGCTCGTGCTGGAGCTCCACGTGGAAGAAGGTCAAAGTCGGGTCGAGGCGCTCAATCTTCGCCAGCTTCGCCTTAACACGATCTGCGAAGTGCTCTGGAACCTCAACATTGCGCCCGGTGATGGTCACCTGAGCGTTCGGGCTGAGTACCTCGTTGTTGTCAGCAGGTGTGGACACTTGCTACCTACCTCCCGGTATGGCCACCGCCCTTCCGTGAGCGGGATTACTCACGGCGTCTACGGTGACGAGTCTTTCTGCACCCCCAGGATACAGTTCCGGGGGTAACCAATGCCACGTTCCCCTCGTTTATTTTTCGCTTGCCGACGACACCCCTGCGTCTACGCCCGGGCGAGCACCAACACCATGTCGATGCGAATCCCCAATGACGCTGCCACCAACTCAGTTTCCGCTGCAGTGGCACCAGTGGTGGCCACATCATCAACCAGAATTACTGTCGCCTGTGCACAGCGTTGTCGCAGCTTGTCGCTAATTCCGCGCTTGAATTGCGTCAGCGGCACAATGTGGCCAGAAAGGTTTCGTCTGCGTTGAGAAGCCCCCAGCTCCGCCGAATCCCGCGTGCGCCCACCAATGCGCACCAGGGGCAATACCGAACTGGAGGGGAGCTGACTGCAGGCAAAGTCGCAGGCAATTGTTACCGGGTCCCCACCCCGTTGTCGACGGGATGACGATCTTGTCGGCGCGGGAATCAAAATGACGGGGGTAATTTCCGGGGGCATTATATGGCCGTCTGAGGCCAGTCTTCGTACCGCAGCGGCGAACACGGCCCCCATGATTCGTCTGGCTTCACCACTGCCCCGTTCTTTGGCCGACAAAATGAGATGTCTCCTCGCACCGGAGTACGGACCACAGGTCCACGCTGCTGCGCGTAACGCAGCCCGCGGTGAAAACCGCACTGGAGGTTGCTGGAGATCGTCCTTGCAATCACGACACAGCGTCCCGGAGCAGCCGCACACCGGGCAGGTTTCCGGTATCACGAGGCCAATCGCATCGCGAGTGACGTCGTAAAGCACGCGCAGTACATCCTGCGATGATTTCCCCTGCGCCATTGATCCCCTCCCCGATTTGCGCTTACTCCACAGACACCGGAGCCATTCGACCATGCGCACCCGGAACCTGGCGCCAGAACTGCTGCTGCCCCTCGCTGGAGATCAGCTCCATGACACCGGTGGCATCCAATGCGTAACGCTTCGAGGAGGTCGCGGTAACCACAGGAATTGGCGGTGTCAGGTTGAGCTTCGGCAGAACGGAGCTGGTCGCACCGTCCGGGAAGGCACTCCACATCGGGGTGTCTCCGCTGTAACCGCCCACCGTGACCGTTTGATTCGGCGACCACGTCAGCGACACCGGGGAAACGTTTTCAGGGAGCGGCAGTGCGCGCGGATGCGTCAACTTCCACGGTTTGTCGTCATGCCTTTCGATGGTGGCGATATAGACCTCACCAGCGATAATCATCGCTACCTGGGTGCCTGAAGAATCGACGCGGAATTCAGAAATACCGGCGCTCGGGTGGCCCGTGCCTTCGCCGCCGTCAAGAAGGTGATTGACCTCAGAGGTATCAACCTCCTCCTGCTGAATCCGGGATGACGTCGGCTGCCGAACCAGGCGTACGACGGTTGTGCCGTCCTTCACTGTCCAGACCGCCTCGGCATCTGGCGACCATGTCGGACGGGTGAGACTCTCGCCAGTCAGCACAGGAACCGGCTGATCTTGTATTCCACCGAGCATCAATGTGGACTCCCCAAGGTCATACGAACCGGTACGACCATCCACAGCCGAGCGGAACACGGCGGCAATAAGCTCGCTGCCATTGGGGTTGATGCCCACTGCCGCGGAAAACACCGCAGTGCTGCCGCTGGCGGTCCAGCCACGTCCCACAGGTGTGGCGTGGCCGTCAGCAATCTCGTAGATACCGCTGCGGTCGACCGTCCGCAACGGCGCGTTATCAGCCGGTAGATGATTCGGGTCGTAGAGCTGGATTGCGTCGGTATCCTTCGTCCACGGCTCGTCGTGGCTGGCAATTAGTGGTTCGCCGTCGGCCATGAGGATCCACGGACCACGGAAATCTGCCGAGTCGAGAGTCCAGATAATCTGTGCCGCGAGCATGACACGCAGTTCCTCGGAAACATCACCCAATCCGGTGATTTCGACCCTGCGACCGTCCGAGTTGGACACAGGTCCCGCTTCCACCGCAATTGAGGCATTGGGCTTGAGCACTGTGGTGACGCCCGGTCGCAGTGGTGCTGATGGTCCGTTCTTCAGCTTTGTCAACAGATTGGTCGCGCCATCGGTGACGCCACGATAGAGCCAACGACGATCTGTGACCAAATGATTACCGGCCGGGTCGAGGAAATAGATATTGCGAGGCACATTGTTTTCCAGGAATGCCTGACGCTCCATGACAACACCGTCGGGCAGCGAGGAAATGCGCCACTGCCCATCCGAACCGAGCTTCATCTCCACGGTTTCCTCATAATCACCGGACTGGGGCTCATAAGCACCATCAGTACCAAATTGACCAACGCTGCGACCTCGGGCAACGAAGGACTGTCGAGAACCTCCTTCATCCCGTTGAGCGATGAGGTTGACACCGTCAAGAATGCGGGCGCTATCATGCGGCTTCCAACTGGCCGCAAGTTCCGGGGTCATGAAGGCACGCATAGCTTGAAAATCATCAACCGGATGCGCGGCCGCGGCGAAAAAGTCGCGCAGGACAATGTCTGCATTGACATTCGGTCGTGGCTGAGGAACTTCAATACGAACTTGGGGCGGCTCAAACGGACGCAGCACCTGGGGGCTGGTGTTTCTCGGAATGGTGGTACATCCTGCGGCCGTGCCCAAAATGATCACTGAGCTAAGCGCCACTGTCTTACGCAGGACGCGACGAGCCTTTGACTGTTGCTGCGCCGTCATTTAAATATCCTCCTCTCGTGCCTGTCGGGATTCGCTATCGCTAGTCGGCTGCCCCTTACCCTGATGCTGACTCTTGACTTGCGGTGCAATCGAATCCGATTCCAACTCCCGTGCACCAATTTCCTGCTGATGCGGAATCTGATCGGGCAGCGGCGGAACTTCCAGGCCGAGCGGATGCTCACCGAAGCTCGCATCAGGCTCCAGTGGCACAGTCAGGCGGAAACAGCTACCGACCGTCGGCACGCCAAATGCCTCCAGTTCCCCACCATGCAATTGTGCGTCCTCACGCGCGATCGCCAAGCCAAGTCCGGTCCCGCCGGTGCGTCGGACACGCGAGGGGTCAGCGCGCCAGAACCGGTTAAACACCAGCTCTTGCTGTTCCGGCTTTAGCCCCACACCGTGGTCAACGACCGTAAACGAGACCGCGGAATCGCTCGCCCGCACTGTGACATCCACCGGATTGCCCTCACTGTGGTCAACAGCGTTGGCCATAAGATTGCGTAGCACGCGCTCGATACGACGCGAGTCGACTGTTGCCATTACCGGTTCATCGGGCAGGTGGAAGCGGATGGGTGTACCGGTCTCCTTAGCCACGACCGTTACCTGCTGATAGGCAGCATCCACGCAGCGACGGACATCGACCTTTTCTGCGGACAGGTCAGCAACGCCGGCATCGTGGCGTGAGATCTCAAGCAGGTCATTGAGAAGCATCTCAAAACGCTCAAGCTCCTCATTCATCAGCTCAGCTGCGCGGCGAGTCGCCGGATCGAGGTCCTCAGCGCCGTCAGCAATAAGATCGGCGGCCATACGCACCGTGGTCAGAGGCGTCCTCAACTCATGCGAGACATCGGAGGTGAACTGTCGCTGCAGACTGCCGTATTCCTCCAGCTGTCTAATCTGCGTCGACAGCGATTCGGCCATCTTGTTAAAGCTCATGGCCAGTCGCGCCATGTCATCTTCACCCTGCACGACCATGCGTTCGCGCAAGTGGCCGTCGGCAAAGCGCTGGGCAATCTGGGCGGCGGAACGCACTGGTGTCGTCACCTGATTGGAGAAGAACCAAGTAATACCGCCGAGAAGCGCCATGATGACTACTGTCGCACCGGCGAGCAGACCACGAACCAACTTAATAGTCGATTCCTCTGCAGCCATAGAGGTGACCAGATAGAGCTCGAGCCCATCAACCGAGGTAGAAGTAGGGCTACCGATAATTAACGCCGAGTACGTATCGCCACGGTTATCAGTGACTTGGCGTACCTGATACGCAATTTGCCCTTGTCGGACTACTTCATGCAATCGTTCTGGAACCTCGGCCTTAATCGGCGATGAAGCCAACACCGTGCCTCGTGGCACCGGCGCCACGAGCAGCGGTTCATAACTTGTCAGTGGCGCAGCACCGGAACCGGCTGCACGGTTCACAAGGGCATCGCGCCCCACGTTGAGCAGAGCTTGCAGCTCGTTGGACGAAGAGTTCTCAATCGCCTGCTCCACCACCGCGCGAGCACGGTCAATTTCCTCGTCGGCAGCGGTAACCTTTGCGTCGATAAGCCGCTGGGTAACAATAGTCGCCAGCGCGAAACCGAGGACCGCAATCACCATCGCGCTCAGTACCACGACAGAGGTCAGAATGCGCGCTTGGATAGACGTGCGCCAGAGCGTAACCGCCCAGGTCACTCCCCTATTGGTGAAGTCTCGAAGCTTCGTTATTAATCGACGCAAGAATCGGCTCCCACTAAAGCTGACTGACCTTGATTAGTCACCCGTCTTGTACCCGACACCGCGGACGGTCAGCACAATCTGGGGGTTTTCCGGATCCAGTTCAATCTTCGAGCGCAGACGCTGAACGTGAACGTTGACGAGTCGAGTATCCGAGGTGTGCTGATATCCCCAGACCTTTTCCAACAACTCATCACGGGAAAAGACCTGCTTCGGACGGGAAGCAAGAGTGTGCAATAGGTCAAACTCCAACGGGGTCAGAGAAATCTCCTTGCCATCGCGGAACACGGCGTGACCGGGCACGTCGATAGTCAGGTCGCCGACCTCGAGGGTCTCACTCGGGCTATCCTCTTGACGACGCAGCCGAGCGCGCACACGCGCCACGAGCTCCTTCGGCTTAAAGGGCTTCGTGACATAGTCATCCGCACCGGATTCCAGGCCGAGGACCACATCGACCGTGTCGGTCTTCGCAGTCAACATGATGATCGGCACCGCCGATGTCTCTCGCACAGTGCGACAGACATCGACACCACCCATGCCCGGCAACATGAGATCCAGCAGAATCAAATCTGGATTCTCCCGCTCTGCTGCCTTGACAGCTTCGAGGCCATCGTCGACTACTACTGTGTCGAAGCCCTCGCGCTCCATCACCATCGTGAGCATTTCGGCGATGGCCGGATCATCATCAACAACCAGGATTTTTGAGCTCATGCGTCATATTCTAAACGTAAAGCTATCTAGTTCTGTAGTTTCCAGTTGAGGTGGCTAGCGCAGCCGTGCACTGATCCATTCCACAAGACGGTCCGCCCCATCATCCCCCGTAAGCATCAACCATGGTGACTGCCACGAGCCCCCCGCGAACTTCTGGTACGCCGCCAGCGTGCGCTCCTGCAAACCCGAGTCCTTTTCGTAGGTATCCCTAGTTCGCTGCACATCAGAGGCTTCCCGATTGCGTGCGCGGTCGGCTGCCACTCCCACCGACGTGGCCAGACAGACCTGAACGTCGGGAAGCGGAAGCTGGAAATCTCCGAATTCGGTCTTCTCAATCCACTCGACGATCGCCGGATCCTGCGTGCGAGCCAGGGAGTAGGCCGCGTTGGACCCGACGTAGCGGTCGATGATCAGAACATCGTTCTCGCGCGCTGCATCAACAATCGCTTGACGACGTTCTTTGCGGTCCAGAGCGAACAGGAGTGCCATTGCCCAAGCGGAGTCCGCAGTGTCGCCGAGCTGACCGTGCAAAGCTTGATCGGCGAAATCAGCGAAGATCGTCTGCCGGTACGCCGGAAAGGTCATCGATGAAACGGAGTGCCCTTGACTTCGGAGTTGATTGGTAACAGCTGTGACAAGCGTGTTCTTGCCAGCACCGTCGATTCCTTCGACTGCGATAATCAAATTTTTCTCCTCGCACACATGGCTACGACCTAGCCGTGGCTAGAACTAGTAGCGGTAGTGCTCTGGCTTATACGGACCCTCGACATCAACGCCGATGTATTCGGCCTGTTCCTTGGACAGCCGGGTGAGCTCGCCGCCGAGTGCCTCGACGTGAATGCGAGCGACCTTCTCATCCAGGATCTTCGGCAGACGGTGGACAGAGTTGTCGTACTTTTCGCCGTTGCAGTAGAGCTCAACCTGAGCGATCGTCTGGTCGGCGAAGGAGGTCGACATTACGAAGGACGGGTGTCCGGTGGCATTGCCCAGGTTGAGCAAACGCCCCTCGGAAAGCACGATCAGAGAGCGCTCTTCGCCGTCTGCATGCGGGAAGATGTACTCGGTGACCTGCGGCTTGATCTCCACACGACGGACATCATCGCGATGGTGCAGGCTGTGCATGTCAATCTCGTTGTCGAAGTGCCCGATGTTGCCCAGCAGCGCGTGGTTCTTCATCTGCTGCATGTGCTCGAAAGTAATGACGTCCTTGTTGCCTGTGGCGGTGATGACAATGTCGACATCTGCGATGACGCTCTCAGTAGCGACAACGTCGAAACCGTCCATCAATGCCTGCAATGCGTTAATCGGATCGGCCTCGGTGACCTGAACGCGAGCGCCCTGGCCAGCCAGTGCCTCTGCGCACCCCTTACCCACGTCACCGTAGCCACAGACCAGTACGTTCTTGCCCCCAACCAGCATGTCGGTACCGCGGTTGATGCCGTCCAGAAGGCTGTGACGGGTGCCGTACTTGTTATCGAACTTGGACTTGGTGACCGCATCGTTGACGTTCATGGCCGGGAATGGCAGCACTCCCTGCTCTGCGAAGTGGTAGAGGCGGTGGACACCAGTGGTGGTCTCCTCTGTGACACCCTTGACCGACTCTGCAATTCGGTGCCAACGGCCGGCATCCTTCTCCAGGCTGGCGCGAAGCATGTCCTTGAAGGCAATAAACTCATCCGAATCCGACTCTTCTGCAGGCGGCACCAGGCCAGCATCCTCGAATTCCATGCCCTTAATGACAGCCATGGTGGCGTCGCCGCCGTCGTCCAGAATCATGTTGGCATCTTCATCGCCCCAGTCGAAGATGCGGTTGAGGCACCACCAGTACTCTTCCAGTGTCTCGCCCTTCCAAGCGAAAACCGGAACACCCTGCGGGTCCTCCGGAGTGCCGTTTCGCCCAACGACGACTGCCGCAGCGGCCTCATCCTGGGTGGAGAAGATGTTGCACGAGGCCCAGCGGACCTGTGCGCCCAGCGCCGTCAACGTCTCGATGAGCACTGCGGTTTGAACCGTCATGTGAATGGAGCCGGAAATACGGGCACCGGCCAGTGGCTGCTGCTCCGCGTACTCTTCGCGCAGCGCCATTAGACCTGGCATCTCGTGCTCAGCCAGACGAATCTGGTGACGACCGGCCTCAGCCAGGGAGAGGTCTGCAACCTTGAAATCAATGTTCTTCGAGGACATGTAACGCTTTCTCTAGATTCTTTGACGTGAGATTCTTCTTAAAGAATTACTACTGGGGACGCGAGAGTTACTCTACCGCTTCGACGCAGTTTTCCAGCGCCGCCTGGTCAGACTCACTGAGTTCCCCCAGAAGACTATCGAACACCTCGGATGCGATAGCCAACGCATCTTCCTCGCTGCCGTGCGCCTCGGAGATTCCCTCCCGGATGAAGCTGTAGTCCTCCACAGTGTCACCGCTGCTAAATGGCGCACCATTCCAAATTGCAATGATCACAGCCGCCGCGAGTGCGCATGCTTTCTCATCGCTATTTTCGGAATCCACCCCAATGCGGCCAGCATCAATCAATGCACCAACACGATCCTGTGAGTCGAGATCCTGAACCTCATCGAAGAGTTCAATGACCGAATCGCTACCAAAAATCTCAGTATCCCAGATGGACATGATAGGTGGCCACGCTCCTTTCGCGCTTCGAACCAATAGCCAGTTTTCGTCTATCGACGAGCGCTTTCCAAAGAGCGCTTTTCGACGAGCCCACGGTAATCTGGCCGCCGACCTAAAAGCTGTCGCCTGCACGTACCGCTAGCCGGAAAACCGCATGTGGCCTTACCGAAGTTCTACCCGACTTTTCGTCACTTTTACAGTTCGAGAGACATATTTAATCCCTTCAACACAATTTTCACCCTAGAGAGAAGATAACGGGCATGTTAAGTTAGTTCCCAGACCTCGTAATGCAACTGTTATCTTTTTCGTTACAGGGCGACCTCACGCATGACACGAAAGGAGTACCTACCATGGTGAAGAAGGCTTTTGGAGCTCTTCTGCTCGCAGCCCTTCCCCTGAGCGCTACGCTCGTAGGCTGCTCCGATAGCAGTGCCGCCAAGGGGGCGAATCCGGAAAACGCCGGCTCTCAGTCGAAAATGGAGACCTCTGCTCCACTGCCTCCAGTTCCTAGTGATGCCGAGCTGCAGCAGACCACTGAACCGAATTCAGATTCCTCGCTGACTGAGACGAACGACAGTCTAGTATCTCGTCCGACCACGTCATCGAGCACCGAGATCGTTGAGGATCCGTACCTTCCACCGCAGGCGTACATCCCCCCGACTTCCACAAGCTCAAGTGCGACAACTCCGACGTCGACGACATCGACACCTCCGACGACCACGGAGACCACAGAGCCCACCTCTGACGACATATCTTCGCCGACGCCCAGCAAGCCGGTGCCACTGCTACCGGAAGATAACTCGGAAAAGCCGAACGACAGTCTTCCGGAAGGCGATGGTGGTGCAGCAGCTGAGCCGAATCCGCCTTCATCGCAGGCGCAGTCCCAGTCGGGTACGCAAACCACAACTCCGTCCGAGACTCCTCAGAAGACTCCTTCGAAGGAGCCGACATCCCCGAAGGAGCCGACACCTCCGAAGGACCAGACCCCTTCGACGGAGAAGGACACCACTGGCGGCAATGGGGCTAGCAATAGCAAGATTTCCCCAATCCCGGAAAAGCCGAAGGACTCCGGATTCCTGGGAAATCTCTTCGATAACGACGAGGACTAACCCACCCGCGGGACGGTCGCGACAAAGACGGTTGCCCCGTCTTGGCGCGCAGTCAGCTCAATATCGACTGCGTCGACAGCCGGAACCCAGGCCGCATGGCCGCTGGGAACCTCAACCACGGAGTCGTCGTGACGCAACGCCACCGTGCCCGCTGTAGACAACACAACCGTGGCGGATTCTTCGTCGAGCAGAACATGTTCGCCCGGCTCCAGATCCCGCGAACGAAGGCGAAACTCGCGCACCGGCGCGTCATAGTCATTCCAGCCATCATCGGTCAGCCGCGACTGCAGCACCGGATCTGGCAGCGGTCGGAAAGAGAGCACGCGCAGTAGCTCCACGACATCGACGTGCTTAGAGGTCAGCCCTCCGCGCAGCACGTTGTCGGAGTTGGCCATGATTTCCACGCCCATGCCATTGAGGTAAGCATGCAGCTGTCCAGCACCAAGGTAGATGGCTTCGCCCGGCTGTAAGCGAAGGCGATTAAGCAGCATCGACCCCAGGACTCCCGGGTCCCCCGGATACTTTCGAGCCAGTTCGCAAGTGGTCTCGGCTACTCGCGAGAACTCCTCGTCATCGCCACTGTAATCCGCGCACTTGGCAGCCACGGCCTCGACCAGCTCATCGAGGACATCCTGGGGCAACGTCAACCACGTTGTAAACAATGCCCGCAGAGCACTCTCGTCATCGGCGGCATCGAGCAGTCCCATGTAGTGGTCGAGCTCCGGTACCGCCAGCGTCGCGAGCAACTCCTTCGTGCGCTCCACCGGGCGGAATCCGGCCAACGCGTCGAAGGTAGTCAGGGCGACAATAAGTTCCGGCTTGTGGTTGTTGTCCCGGTAATTGCGGAAATGTGCAGTGGCCGGAATGCCCTCCGCATTTTCGCGTGCAAATCCCTCCTGAGCTTCTGCCAAGGTGGGGTGTGCCTGCAGCGATAGCGGTTCATCAGCTGCGAGCAGCTTCAACAGGAACGGCAGCCTGCCGTTGTCGGTGTCAATTGCATATCCGAGCGCAGCTGCCGGATCCTGCGCAATGAGCTCATCCAGCGGCGTGCCGGCGACCGTGGCCGATGCCAGTGCATGCGCACCAAACCACAGTTCCGCCCAGGGCTTCGATGTGGGAGCGTCCGCACCGGTGATTCTCGCCAAATGTGTACGAGACCCCCAGGGGTACGACTGCAGCACGGGGTCTAGCAGCTCCATGCCCGTATCACTCCTCTAATAGTCACTTCTGGCGCGAGCACGCCAATCTCACCGAAGGCCCAAAAGCCTTCGGTGACACCCGGCGATTACGCAGAAAACGCCGCAATCGCACCAACTCTGGCTGCAGCAACACATACTTCAACCAATGGATGATGAGTCTCCGCATCGAGCGCAGGGCACTCCACACGAGCCCATCCAACCTCGCCGTAGTGGTCCCGGTAGTGGCCCACATTGTTCGGCGCAGCTAAAACAATCGCCCCCAACGGTAGCACTGTCGCCCCTTCATCCCCACCATCAATAAACGGGTCATAGAAAATATCGCGGTTTTCCTGGGGTTCTGCAGCGAGCAACGCGCCCACGCTAAGAGACAATTCGCTTATCGACGACGCTGCCGAGACCACGCCTGCCTCAAGCATCTGTAACGATGCCAGTTCCGCTACCGGTGCCAGCGCCGAGGTCGTCGACACTGCAAGCATTCTGCGGCCTGCCACCCACTGCGCTACCTGCCGCGCGGGGTTAACTGTTTCATCTCGCTGCGGAGCACAGGCAGCAATATCGGCGTCCACCGCATCAGCGACTTCCTCCACTACCCCGGCCGGAGCCAGGGCGGTGGCACCACATTCGGTGAGCGCGCTGGAGATGGCACCGACATAGGCGGTAAAGGACGCGGACTCCGCCATCGCCGGGCGCGGAACCACAACCGTATCGGGGCTACCGGCGGCACGCAGTGGCCCTTCACCGGGATCCACCACGACCGTGGCAGCACCTCGCCTATCAGCTTCAGCCAGAGCTGCCCCCAGTGGGCTGCCGGGGTTGTCGTCACAGACTATGACCAAGTCGAGGGCACCGACATAACTGGGCAACTGATGCGCAATTACCACCGGGCAGCGGATGTCGTCGGCAAGCGCGCGCACGGATTCGGCGGCGCGCTGCGCCCGACGATTTCCCACGAGGATGACCGCACTGCGTGGCAGTGGAAGTTGAGCAAACGCTCCCCCGCGAGTCGCGGAGGCAGCAGCTCTGAGACCTGCACCGGCAGTGGCCATACGGTAGAACAGGGCCTCTTGGCGCGGGTTATGGGAGGAGTCGAATGACGAGGTCATACTCCCAAGCATGCCTGAAAACGGGCGCGTGGGGTTGATTAACCGCGGATGATGCCGAGAACTTCGTCGACAAGAGCGTCGACCTCAGCACGCGTCGGAGCCTCGACGTTCAGACGCAGCAGCGGCTCCGTATTGGAGGCCCGGACGTTGAACCACGCCTTGGAGTCCGCCAGCTCAATGGTCAGGCCATCCATCCAGTCCGAGGACTCCGTGCGATCGGCAAACGCGGCCTCGATTTCCTTCTGCTTGGCCTGCTGCTCCTCGGCACTACCCAGGCGGGAGTTAATCTCACCGGAGGCCTCGTAGCGGTTGTACTCGGCCATGAATTCACTCAGCGGCTTATCCTGCTCGGCCAGTGCGGCCAGGACATGCATGGCAGCCAGCATGCCGGAGTCTGCGTTGAAGAATTCCTTGAAGTAGTAGTGCGCTGAATGCTCGCCACCAAAAACAGCACTGTGCTCGGCCATTTGCGCCTTAATAAAGGAGTGCCCAACACGGGTACGAACCGGGGTTCCGCCGTTTTCCACAATCATCTCCGGCACGACGTGCGATGTGATCAGGTTATGGATGATAGCCGCACCCGGGTTCTGCTCCAGGTAGCGGGTGGTCACCAACGCACAGATGGCCGATGGGCTGACCGGGTTGCCCTTCTCGTCGACGACGAAGCAGCGGTCAGCGTCGCCATCGAAGGCAATACCGATGTCTGCGCCCTGCTCCACCGTAAACTTCTGTAGGTCAACGAGGTTGGCGGGCTCCAATGGATTGGCCTCGTGATTCGGGAAGTTGCCGTCGAGCTCAAAGTAGAGATCAGCAACATCCATGTCTTCTCCGAGCACTGCCGGAACTGTCAGTCCCCCCATACCGTTACCGGCATCGACTGCAACCTTCAGGCGACGGCCGGAGCGAATGTCGACCAGCCCATGGAGGAACGCCGCGTAATCCTGCAGAACATCTTCACGATCAATTTCGCCCGGAGTGCCGGTGTACTCCGGAATTCCGTCGACAAGCAGGTCCTTAATCTGAGCAAGCCCTGTCTCCTGCCCGATTGGGCGGGCCAGCGAACGGCACATCTTGATGCCGTTGTATTCAGCTGGGTTGTGGCTGGCAGTGAACATCGCGCCCGGGCATTCCCTTACTCCGGAGGCGAAATACAGCTCGTCCGTAGAGGTCAGGCCGAGCAGGGTGACATTGAGCCCCTGCGCTGCCGCGCCATCGGCGAAACTAGCCGCCAACTCCGGCGAGGACTCACGCATATCGTGGCCAACTACGGCACGCGTTGCGCCCTCTGAACGCATGATGTGCCCAAAGGCGGCGCCGATGGCTCCGACAAGGTCCGCGTCGATGCCCTCACCGACAACACCGCGCACGTCATAGGCCTTGATGACGGCATCCAAATCGGGACGATTGTAAGTGCCCACGAAAAACCTCTCTGGGTAAGTATCAGTGTTGTGAAAAATGATACTAGCCGCAGAGAGGCTCTCACAAAGAAATGCCGCGGCAAGATGGCATGAGCTGGGGCACGGCGCCCGCCCCGTTAGTCGTCCGAATCCTCCGGATCGCGAACTACATGCAGGTGACCGCGCGCGGATTTCCGCGTCGACGGGTGACGGCTGGAATCAATCTTGTAGGTCTGAGGACGGTTGTCGACCTCATCCCGCAGCACCAGGCCAGTCGCGTTGCGGCCAGCTTCACGGACAGCTTCCGCCAATGCGGTCAAATCATCATCGTCCTGGGCGGGCGTCGGCACGTCGTAACGCACGAGCTCCCAACCCAGCGGTGCGGTGATGGAACGCGCGTGCTTCTCACAGAGATCCCAGCTATGCGGTTCGGACGCGGCGGCGAGCGGACCCACCACAGCCGTCGACTCCGCGTAGGCATACGTCAACGTAGCTACGGCAGGTTTGCCACAGCCGGGCCGGCAACAACGTCTAAAAACACTCACGGCATCAAAGTCTAGACCCTAACTTTAAGTTTCGATAGTTTTTCTCCCACTCCGGGCGTTTTTCGCTTTCCGACGCTCCCCCGGGGCACCCCAGCCTTACCCAGCAAACCCGCGACATGGCCGAAAGTTGACCTCACCCACGTTGACAGGCCGACCGATTATGCTCAACAAATATGAATTCATCGGCTTATACTCCGCGCTCGTTGCGACGCTCACTGCGACGCGGTCGCGGACCTCGGGGACCTCTGTTGCCGCCGGAAGTACCTCGTTGGAAGAGCCGTTCAGAAGCTTTTGACCAGGCGGTTATTGACGCCTATGCCCCATTGGATCAGCGCTGGTCCCGACAACTGTCGCACCTGGACATCGCCATCGATACGATTCCTCGCATGCAGTTGCGCCCGGACATGTACTTCCCGGAAGAGGTTGTCGCTGACGGACCTGTCCCACTGGGACGGCTTATCCCTGCTGGCATTGACCGCGTAGGCAACCCCACCCGCCCCTGCGTAGTAGTGTTCCGCCGCCCCATTGAGCGCCGTGTGTCGGGTCGAGTGGAACTGGACCAGATGCTGCAATATGTACTGACCCGCCTGGTGGCGGTATATCTGGGCATTGATCCGGTTGAGGTGGACCCTAGTTTCGACGAGAACTTCCTGTAGAAAGCTCTCTTCTAAGGAGCTCCCTAGAGAGCGGGGAAAAACTCGTTCACCGAAAAATCCCCCAGGGGTTTACCCCAAGGGAGACTGTGGCATTGCGCGCACACGAAAACTAGCCGCGCGGTTCTAGCCAATCTGCCGCTTCAAACGGCGACGCTCACGCTCAGAGAGGCCACCCCAAATACCGAAGCGCTCATCATGCTCGAGAGCAAACTCCAGGCATTCATCTCGCACACCACAAGCACGACAAATACGCTTTGCTTCGCGAGTGGATCCACCCTTCTCAGGGAAGAAAGCTTCTGGATCAGTCTGGGCACACAGAGCCTGCTCCTGCCAGTCCTGATCGACGGCTTCAAACAACCCCGAAAGGTCATCTGCCCACTCTGTCAACGGCCGAGGCTGGTTTTCAGAGGAGCTATCGTTCACAGCGATGTCACCCGCATTCGTCTCACTATCCACAGCAGAGCCGCCATCAAACATGCTGGACTTTTCCATGCCGAGGGCCTCCTGATGGTTGTTGCTGCGGGTCTTTAAATTGGGCTTAGTGTGTGAAACACACATTTGTGATTACACACGTGTAACCCACCATCGGTCAAGCCGAGTAGAGAATTTGCCCCAATACTTTTCATTGCCCCTGAAGCCCCTCCCCCCGCGTTGGGGATTAAGTTCAGGTTGAAGGATGGCGCCTGAACCCTAAACCTGTCACCTGAACTCAACCACATTCGCCACATGCCTCTCACCAGCAACTTTGGCGACACTTCGGCAATTCTAATCAGATATTGCCGACAAAAGTCTGACACGCCGAAGGCTGCAGACTAGACATCCGTCGAAAAACGTACTCCGTGATCGGGAATCTGGACGCCCGGCCACACGCGCATGCCGTTGACCAATTCACAGCGGGCGCCAATGACAGCACCTTCGCCGATAATTGCATCACTAATGACTGTCCTCGGACCGATATCGGCACCATCGGCAATCACAGAGCGCTCGATAACAGCACCGGCGCCAATGCGTGCGCCGTCGAAAATCACTGACTGATCAATCCGGGCACCCGCACCAATCTCCGCGCCACGGCCAACAACAGAGCCACCGTAGAGGAGAGCACCGCCACCAATCGACGCGGATTCGTCGACAAGCGCCTCACCGTGCTGACCCTCCAGAAGTGGAGATGGAGCGATACCACGGACCAGGTCGGAGGAACCGCGGACGAAGTCACCCGGAGTACCCATGTCGCGCCAGTAGGCATAATCAACGTGACCGTAGACGTTCATACCGCGGTCGAGCAGCGCTGGGAAGATCTCACGCTCAACACTGATAGGGCGACCAGCCGGGATGGACTCGATGATCTCGCGACGGAACACGTAGATGCCGGCGTTAATCTGATCGGTCGGCGGATCCTGGGTCTTCTCCAGGAACTCCAGGACACGGCCGTCCTCATCGGTTGGCACACACCCGAACGCGCGCGGATCCGGCACCCGCACGAGGTGCATCGTGACGTCGGCATCTTTTTCCGCATGAGTCCCCAGCACCGCGCACAAGTCGGTACCGCCGAGGACATCGCCATTGAAAATCATCGCGGTGTCATAGCGCAGTTTGTCCAAGACGTTACGGATACCACCACCGGTACCAAGTGGCTCAGACTCAAAAACATATTCAATCTCTAGACCCAAATCCGAGCCGTCGCCGAAGTGCTCTTCAAATACTTCAGCTCGGTAGGATGTGCCCAACACCACATGCTTCATGCCGGCAGCACGAATGCGACCCAGCAAATGCTCCAGGAACGGATGTCCTGCTGTGGGCAGCATCGGCTTCGGCGTATTCACAGTGAGTGGACGCAGACGCGTACCTTGTCCGCCGACCAGAATGACAGCGTCAGTCTGTTCAGCCAACTTGGCTCCCGCCTGCTGTGCAGCATCCGTTCCCGGCTGGAAAGTGGAGCCATGCCCAGCACTCGGACGAACTTCGGTAGTCATGAAATCGGTAACTTTCTTCGATGGATTATTCCAACAGTTAATTAATTCCTACGCTTCTTGACAGCGATTATGGCTTTGCCACGCAGGAATAGCCCTAAACGCAGCGCCAACCGTACAGGGGCCAGTGTCGGCCCCGGCAGGCGATCTGACATGAAGCGATATGCCGACTCGTGATGCGCCTTTACGGTGATTTCTGGGTGCTTACTGGCCGAATGGCCCTGCGCGTGACGGATCTCTGCGCGGGGACAGAAGATATTGCTCCACCCCGCCTTGCCCAGACGGTCGCCCAAGTCCACGTCCTCCATATACATGAAGTAGCGGGTATCAAAGCCATCGATTTGGTCGAACGCATCCCACCGCAGCAGCAGACATGCCCCCGACAACCATCCCGCCGGACGCTCACGATCCATATCTGCGTCGTCCCGGTAGCGACGCGAGAACGGATTAGTCGGCCAAATATCAGCTAGCAGCGCATGCCCGATACCACTGACCAATTTAGGAACCGCGCGTGCCGACGGGTACACGGTGCCATCCGCCTCGCGAATCAGCGGACCAACCGCTCCGGCTCTGGGATTGCGCTGCGCGCATTCCAACAGGGCATCGATTGCGCCAGGTGCAAAGACCACGTCAGGGTTGACCAGCATGACGTAGTCCGGATTAATTTCACCAGCACGGCGAGCCCGCCCCAGCTCCGCAATGCCACGGTTTGCGGCCGCACCATAGCCAATGTTGCCACCGGTGCGCAGAAGCTGAACTTCTGCTCCGGTCTCCTTGGCCCGAGCTTCTTCCTTTTCCACAGAACCGTCCGTCGAGCCGTTATCGGCCATGATTAGACGCGTGGAGGCGCTGGCGGCGGGGCCCAGCGAATCCACCAGCTTGCTCAGGTGCTCGCCGGGCGAAAAGGTCACGGTGACCACACCGAGCGGAAGCTGCGAGGGTTGCGGAGAATTCGAGGTTACGTTCACAAATCTAGACCCTAGGCCAGGACTGAACGCAAAGTGTCCTGCCACTCCGGAAGTGGCTTTAGACCTGCCTCACTCCACGCGGAACCATCCAACACAGACCAGGCTGGACGCGGTGCTGGACGCGGGAACTCGCTGCTTGCGCAAGCCACCACGCGCTGTGGATTATGGCCGGTGAGCCGAAACACTTCGCGAGCCACCTCGAACCATGTCGCCTCGCCACTGCCCGTGACATGGAAGGTGCCGGTCGGTGCGCTGCTCGGTTCGGACAACACGCGTTCGGTTAACTCCCAGATGGCTCCGGCAAGGTCACCGACGAAGGTGGGGTTACCATGCTGATCGTCAACGACCTTAATAACTGCCGGATTGCCTTTGTCATCAGTTGCCGTCTCCGCCAGACGCATCATCGTGGAGACAAAGTCCTTGGCCTCCGGCTGTGTAGGGCCCGACCAGACCCACGCCGTGCGCAGAATAGCGAACCGAGCACCCGAATCGCGCACATTGTTCTCCCCCACTAACTTGGTGCGGCCGTACATAGTCTGTGGCGCAGTGAAATCATCGACTCGCAGCGCCCGGCGTTGCTCCGTCATCTCATTGATTGCTACATCGCCGAAGACATAGTCAGTGGAGACCTGAATAAGATACGCATCTTCCTTTTTCGCTCGAGCCGCCAAGTACTTCGGTCCGAGTGCATTGACCAGGTGGGCTGAACCGGGGTTGGATTCTGCGCCATCGACATCGGTCGCCGCTGCCGCGTTTATGATGACATCGACGTCGTCAAGCAAAGGCGTCGACTCCACGGCGTCCGAGTCAGCGATGTCCAACTGTGCCCGAGTGAGCGCGCGCACCTCAATATCAGCGGTGAAAGCGTCACGCTGAAGCGCAGTGCCCAGCTGTCCAGCAGCGCCAACAATGGCGACAATGGGACGCTGTGAGTTGCAGCAGGTTCGTTCGTTAGTGGCGAAATGCGAGACTGAGGTTTCAGACATATTCTTCTTTATCACTATCGTAGATACGATTGACACTGTGTTGAGATGCAACCGGACACGGATTGACACTGTGTTGAGGTGCCACCGCACACGGTTGGACGGTTAAGGTTTATGTAGTTTCCGCAGCTGCTGACTGCCCCTCCACGAGGTGTGGAACGCCCACGCAGACACGCAGCACGAATTATATTTTTACAGACGGTTAGAGGAGCCCCGGTTTGAGCAGCCACACGCCACGCGCGCGTCACGCACGCGATATTCAAGCGCCACCGTCCTCTGCAGAGAGTACAGCCCAAGCTTGGCCGCCGATGCTGCGCAATACACTTGTGCTGCTCTCGGCCATTATTCTGGTTATTTCCGCAGTTGGTTGGTGGACAGTCGGTAGGACCACCGACAATTTGGGTTCAGGTGGCGACTTCGGTCTGGGCAGTGAGAAGGACGGTGCAACTGATATTCTGCTCGTCGGTTCAGACTCCCGCGCCGATGCCCAGGGAAACCCGCTGACCCCAGAAGAAGTTGAACTTCTGCGTGCCGGCGACGAAGAAGCCACGAATACAGACACGATTATTGTGATTCGTGTTCCTGCCGATGGCTCTTCAGCGACGGCTATTTCCATTCCGCGCGATACCTATGTCCACACCAATCGCCTGGGCAACACAAAAATTAATGGCGTCTACGGCAACACGAAGCAGCTGGTGGAAGAGGAACTCGCGGGCAGTGGGGCATCGCCAGAAGAGATTGAGCGTCGCTCAACTGAGGCCGGACGTAGAGCTCTGATTGAAACCATTAGCGACCTAAGCGGTGTCACTGTTGACCACTACGCAGAAGTTGGTCTGCTCGGCTTTGTCCTGCTCACCGACGCCATCGGTGGTGTCGATGTGTGCCTGAATGAGGCTGTCTACGACGAGTTCTCGGGTGCAGACTTTCCGGCGGGCTCACAGACGTTGAAGGGTGCCGACGCGCTCTCATTCGTCCGCCAGCGCCACGGCCTGCCCCGCGGTGACCTCGACCGAATTACTCGCCAGCAGGTCTTCATGGCCTCGTTCACCAATAAGCTGCTCGGCGCTGGCACACTGTCCAATCCCGCGAAGCTGTCTGAACTGGGCAACGCTGTCCAGCGCTCAGTGGTGCTCGACGACAACTGGGATGTCACCGGATTTGCTACCCAGATGCAGGGCCTCAGTGGTGGCAACGTGAAGTTTGAAACTATCCCGGTGACCTCGATTGACGGTGTTGGTGACTATGGCGAGTCGGTGGTCACAATCGATAAGGGCCAAGTCCACCAGTACTTCGAGACCCTGCTGGGCACCAAGGAAGAAGAAGCTCCGACGAAGGAAGAAGACGATAAGAAGGCTGACCCCAACGCGGCTGAAACTACAGTCAGCGTTTACAACGCCACAGGCATTGAAGGTTTGGCCAGCGGCGTCTCAGGTTTCTTAACGGAAAAGGGCTACACCCAGGGAGAGGTCGGCAACGCTGAGTTCGCCGGCGTTGCCTCCAGCCAGATCAATGCGGCTGACCCAGAGGATCCGGCAGCTCAGGCCATTTCTGAAGCACTCGGTGGCGTACCGATTGTCCACGATCCATACCTCGATCCGCACCACATCTCAGTGACGATTGCCGGTGACTACGACGGCCCGGGATTGACTCCAGAGGGAATGGCCCCTGATTCGGGCGAGGGTGCCGAACCCGCACCTGAAGTCGAAGATGGTTCCAATGGCGACATCATCGGCCAAGAGGGCGGCGAAATTCCGCAGGAAGATCGCCCCGCTATTGACGCCGCTGGCGTGACCTGCGTGAACTAGGTCCGCCCCTTCGGGGAGACCTCAGCGACATGTTCGATGAGGTTATATTCCTCAATTGCGGCTAAGGACTCCTTGGCCTCCTGTTCGTCCAGCACGTTCATGATGAACCCGTTCTGGACGAACACCCAATCACCTGCCACCAGCTCAGGCACGTACATTGCCGAGCATTGCCGCTTCTGCCCCGCCATATCCACTGTCGCCATCGGCAGTGGACCATCGGCTATTGCCAAAACCCGGGCAGGAATTCCAAGACACATCGTGTTACTTCGTCCTCTCCGCTACAGTCGGGGCGTCCGCCGAACCACGGCTATCCGTTGTCATATTGTCCGCAGGTGCACCGGCATGTTCCTGCATCGTGAATGTCATCACTCCCGCAGGTGCCGAACTACACGGTAAGCACGGATCAGCGGCCCAGATGGACTTCTCGACCCCCGCAGCCTCCCCGCCGCCGCACAGCTGCTCGGTGAGCATACGAGTCAGCCAGGGTTCGTTCTGCGCAGTTGGTGTCATGATCTGACAATCCGTGATGATGCCGTCAGCCCCTGCCGTATAGCGATGCACTAACAGCCCACGCGGACCGTCAATCACCCCGACACCACTGCGATGCCCTTCAAAGTCAGCGTTCTCAATCGCTGTCGCGGCATTCGGATCGCACACATGCTCGCCGAGCAGTTCCCCGTCGGCAAGCACCCGCCTCGCCCAAGCCGCGGTGTCGGCGAGAAGCTGGCGTTGGGCGTCGCGTGGGCTCACCCCACGCTTATCGACGACAACCTGTCTGGAGACCGGCCCCACCCGGTAGAAATCGACCCGCTGACCTTCACAGCCATGTTTTCCCAGCTGCTTCGAGGCATCAAACACCGGTCTGGGAGCGGCATCGCCCGGACGGGATTCACGAACACGTGTGGGCCAATCAGCAGCCGGGAAAATCTCCGCCGCGGTATCGGTGTCATGCCGTGCGACTGCCAAGTAATTTCCCAGCGGCGCAAGCTCACCGTCGGCATCGACAACTGCCACATCGAGGCCGTCAAAAGTATCCGTCCAAGCATCAGGGGCATCGGGAGTGGGAAGAAGCTCCACTTCCTTGATTACCGCCGTCTCAGCCAGTACCTCCAGAGCAGTTTCTGCCTCAGAAACCAGCGCCTTATCCACTGTCGCGCGCACACCGCCGGGGACGGCGACATCCGGGAAGTGCGACGGTGCCCCCGCTGCACGCATCAGAGCTTTTCCGGCACGCTTCATTGCCCGCGCCCCCTCGCGGTCGACGGCCACAAATTTGGTCGCTAGATTATCCAAGGTCGACCCGGCCGCCAGCAGCTCTCGAATCAACTGTGCGGTTCGAGGAATGTCGGAGACCCCGTAGAGGTCCTCTACCGCCCGCACGCCTGCAAGATGATGCACAACCGGGCACAGGCCACACAGCCGCTTGGTGATATCTGGTACAGCCAGCGCCTGCTTGCCCACGAGCATCCCGTCGATACGCGGTAGCCCTGAAAGATCGAAGGACACCTGTGTGATGGCGCCGTTGTCATCGCGATAGACATCCAGTCGTGCCTCGAATGGGTCAACAAGCTCATCGAGCTGGATGTGCTGGGTAACCGGAACGGATTTGGATGACATGGTCCGCCTGCGCCTCCTTTGCGCTGAGTGCTTCGCCATAATGGTATCTGTGCATGAGCTTGGATTGTTGACCAGCGTGGTGGAAAAGATTGCCGAGGTCTGCCCGGGACGCACCGTGACAAAGGTGTCAATGCGTGTGGGCGACCGCTCCGGAGTCGTCTACGATTCCCTCATCGCCGCGTGGCCCGTGGCCAGTGCCGCGACGCAGTGTGAGGGCGCCGAGTTAGACGCCGAGCTCATTGTGTCGACGGTCTACTGCCCCACCTGCGAGGCCGAGCATGAGATCGATGAATTCTATGCTCTAACCTGCCCCGTCTGCGGCACCCCAACTGCGGATCTACGGCACGGCCGCGAGTTTGAAATCTCCAGTATTGAGGTCAACGCTGAGGGCGAGAGTTAGACGTCGCTGTCGCGCTCGTCGGCAAGCCAGCTGTCGATGAGCTCACGCGCAACCTCAGTCGCTTCCTCAATGCCGACAAGTGCCGTGTCGCTGAGCCCCACCACCATGTCAGCCGACTCGTAGACCACTCCCACCACACCGACGCGCGCAGGCTCCTGCCCCAACAGGCGCGCCGCGGTGAGCAAATCCAACAAGCCGACCTGGTGCGCGGACAGCTTTGCCGCCAATAGTCGAGGAATCTGGTCACCGACAAGCTTGACGACGGTACCGGGATCCCCCGGACCAGCGAGAGCGTCGAGCAGCAATAAGTTCTTGGCCTCCTGCACGAGGGGCAGCAACTCCATACCGCAGGTGCCGCCATCGATGTAGGCAACCGCACCCGTCCATTCGTCCCCTCGCCCGGCGATGTTCGCAGAATCATCGAGATTAGAGGGCGACCAGACCAAATGCGCAGAATCTCCGGCCTGAGTTGCCTGCCTCATGCCTGCAGATTCCAGTTCCGGAGCGAGGCGCCTCAGCAGTTCGAGACCAATGCCGTCGTCGCCCATGACGGGGTTGCCGATGCCAAGAACCGTCACCAACGGGGTTCCAGTATCGGCGCCGGTGACTGCGTCGGACGCCTTATCGTTACCCAATGATCTCCTATCCAATGCGTGGAGAGTCAACCGGTTGCGTGCCGCGCGGTAGCCAGACAGAGCCACCAATCATCGAGGACAGACCACCGTGATTGTGCACCGCATCGGAGCGGATGACCAGGTAAACGTGAATGACGGCGAAGAGCCAAATCAAGTACATGATGATTGTGTGAATCAGGCGGAAGTAACCGATGCCAATCCAGTGCGTGGGCATAGCCAACAGCTGGAAGAACCAGTTGGACTGATCCATCATCGCGTATAGCGACAAACCTGTGAGCATCTGGATGAAACACATCGCATAAATGCCGGTGTACGCCAGCTGCTGCAGCGGATTGTGAGCGAAGTAGAACGGCCCTTCCTTGCGCAGGAAGAGGTAGTACTGCATCGTGTGCCAGAGGTCTTTAACATCCTGCTTGTTATAAATCGGCCATAGCGCACGCCATCGGGTTTGTCGGTCGTGGGTAACAAACAACAGAATGACACGCCACAGCCCCACCGCAATCCATAGGAATCCTGCTAAGAAGTGCGCGAAACGGACATATCCCATTGCGAATCCCGCTGCCGAACCGTCATAAGTACGCTCGGTCAAATAGGGCTGCATGATGTACCAGCCAGTAAAGGTCATCACCAACATCAGCGCCAGGTTCAACCAATGTTGAACGCGCAGCGCCCATCCCCACAGGTGAACCTCAACCCACGAACCGGAGCCTTTTTTATTCTCTGCAATGGCCTCGTCAAGTTTCCGCAGCCCCATTGCCACGAAACCTTCGAAGATGAAGTCTCCGATGATATTTCCGTCTTTGTCAATGGGAGCAAGTGCGACACCCATGCTGCGATGACCGCGGCCATGGTGCATGTTCGCGTTACGCCGAAGCAGAACGCCTTCCTCACGGGACATTGTGGAAGCCTCAACGACCGCATTCAATTCACCGCGCATGATGGCGACATCGACCGTTTGATCCGCAATGTTGAGACCGTGCACCTTGGCGATGGAGTAACGGCGATCCGGAGTGGCCGGGTCGTAGGAATCCGGAGTTAGTTTCATCAGTGGCGTGCCGTCGAGGTGGAAAAGATCGTCGCGACGACGACGCAAGCTGACCTTCAGCGCAAGGTCGACAGGATCGCGGGACTCGTCCGGGACAATTGCTGCGGCCTGAATGACCTCAGATGGCGACAACCAGTGGCTGGTGTGTGCGTCAATAACCGCAATAACCAGGGGGTTGCCCTTGGAATCTTTTAGTCGCAGTTCCGGATTTTCACTCACTGAGGGGGTCATGCCGTCGTCACCTTAAACATCTCCTGACCAGACGGATCCAAAACATGGACTGCGCAGGCCATACATGGGTCGAAGGAATGAATCGTACGAAGTGGCTCAAGCGGCTGCTCAGGATTGACCAGCGGATGCGTGCCATCGCCAGCCAGCGCGTGCTCGTACGGGCCAAGCTGCCCCTTGGGGTCACGGCCACCGGCCAGCCACGTGGTAGGAACCACGGCTTGGTAGTTGGTCACCTTGCCATTTTCGATTTTGACCCAGTGGCTGAGCATGCCACGAGCGACCTCGAGAAAGCCCACGCCCTGGCACTTTTCCGGCCACGAGGACGGCTCCCAACGGCTGTTGTCGAAGACATCAATATCGCCATTCTTCAAGGCCTCAACGAACTCTGGGAAAATGTGATCTGCCAAGTAATTGGCGGTAGTCACAGATTCCACGGCACGAGCGTAGGTGCGTCCCGCAGTGGAGTTCATCTGCTCAATGCGCAGGTCGAGCTTGTCCATAACCTCGTCGACCAGGCGCACCGTCTCCGACTCCTTCTGCAGGTACGCCAACAGCACACGTGCAACCGGGCCAACTTGAACAGCGCGACCGTCGTAACGCGGCGCCTTCGACCAGGTGTACTTTTCGTTGTCGGACAGCCACTCGTACGGCGGTTTCGGTCCGGTGTAGTTCACTGTGGTTTCACCGTCGTACGGCTTGAGGCCGACATCGTCGCCCGCTTCCTGCTTGTACCAGGCGGAGTTAATGAATTCCTCAATCTTCTCCGGCTGGAATGGGTGGAGCTTGGTGTAATCACCGTCGAGAATGACACCGGGCTTGATATTTGGATGCACGGTCTGGACACGGGACTTAGCCGGGTCGCCGGAGTAAGTGGCGCCAGCCATGCCGACCGCCAGGAAGCTGTCGGAGGAGCGACCGATGTCGAAGTAATCCTTGTAAACGCTCATGATGGCGACTGCATCTGGGTAGAAGCAGTCATTGACGAACTCCACGATCTCATCGATCCAGGACTTGATCTGGTCAATGCCGACTTGGTTGACCGTCTCCGAGCGTTCCGGGTCTATGGAGCACGCCATACCTCCGACCAGGAAGTTCGGGTGGGGATTCTTACCGCCAAATACGGTGTTAATGCGGATGATAGAGCGCTGGAAAGCCAAGGCGTCGAGGTAGTGCGACACTGCCATCAGGTTGGCCTCGGGCGGCAAGCGGTAGTCCTCATGCCCCCAGTAACCGCCGGTGAAGATGGACAGCTGGCCGGAGTCCACAATGCCCTGCACGGTTTCCTTGACTCGGGCGAAGGTTTCTTCGTTATTGCCCTTCCACGTCGAGCCGATCGACTGCGCGAACTCAACGGTCTTCTTCGGATCTGCCTCGAGAGCCTTCGTGACATCAATCCAGTCCAACCCGTGAAGATGGTAGAAGTGCACGACGTGGTCGTGAATCTCCTGCGAGCCAATCACCAGGTCGCGAATACGACGTGCCTGCGGGGGCGGTGTCGAGCCAATGGCATCTTCGACCGCAGCAATAGATGCCACCGAGTGAGTACCCGTGCACACACCACAGATACGACCAACGAACGCCCAGACATCGCGAGGATCGCGGTTTTTCACAATGGTTTCGATACCGCGGAACTGAGTGGTCTCACTCCACGCGGTTTTAATCTGGTCTCCCTCGCGTTCCAGCTCAATGCGAAGGTGTCCCTCGATTCGGGTAATCGGGTCAATTACAACTTTTTCCGTAGCCATGTCCTATGCCCTTAGTTGTCCTTCGAATCGGATGCTGTCTCACTCTGCGTGCCCGGTGAGTTTGAAGGAAGGTCGACCGTCGGAGGCTTCCGGCCTTCCACACCACCAAACGCAGCCAACACCTTTTCTTCGCCGTTGGAGCGCCTTATCTTCAGTTCCTTCACCAATGTGAGTCCGCCATGGACCGCGGTACCCGCAGCAGTAGCAGCCAGCAGTCCAACGCCGACCTTGTTCACACTGGACTCCACTCCAATACCCGGGATACCCGGCAGCTTGTTATAGAACGGAGTGAACTGGTCGAAGAAGTCCTTCTCAGTACAGCCAATACATGGGTGACCAGCACCGATTGGCCAGCCAGACTTGAGGTTCCACTGCACGATTGGACATGGGCTAAACGTGGATGGCCCCTTACAGCCGACCTCGTAAAGGCACCAGCCGTTGCGTGCACCCTCGTCATCGAAGGTTTTCACGAACTGACCGGCATCATAATGTGCGCGGCGCGGACAGGAGTCGTGAATACGCTGGTCGTAGGCAAACTTTGGCCGCCCCTCAGCGTCAACCTCCGGAGTCTTGCCATAAGTGAGCACGTACGTCAGAGTGGCCGTAATAACCTCACCAATCGGCGGGCAACCAGAGACGTTAATCACCGGCTTGTCCTTGATAATCTCATCGACGCCCTTAGCGCCGGTCGGATTCGGCTTAGCGGCCTGAACAGAACCCCAGACAGCACAGGCACCAACGGCCAGGATTGCCGTGGCCTTCTCAGCAGCCTCGAGCAGCACCTGTTCTGCCGACTTACCGCCGATGGTGCAGTACGCACCGTGCTCGCCGGTCGGGATCGAGCCATTGACCACCAGAATGTGGTCCTCAGCATTCATGTCATCCAAAGCCTTTTCGGCCGCGTGCCCGGACGGCGCCATGAGCAGCTCGTTATAGTCCATCGAAACTAAGTTCAGCACCACGTCTTCAGCAGTAGTGCCTCCGGAACGCAATACTGATTCCATACATCCGGTGCACTCCTGCAATTGCAACCAAGCCACCTTCGGCTTCTTTACAGCTGAGAGCTTGTCTGCGATTTCCTCCGCCGAGGGAGTCAGCGACTGCGCCGCGGCCTCACCGACATTCGGAGTTCCCGCGGCAAAAATTGCCGCCATGGTGCCACAAAACTTCATGAAACTGCGCCGTGAGACACCAGCTCTAGCGAGGTTGTCGCCGAGGGTGCCTTCCTGCCAATTCGCGCCACTAATCATTTTTTTCGCTGCGCCTTCTGCTTAGTTATTAGGAATATTGGTTTCGAGGTTTTACAACTACCCAGGCCCATTGCCCATACATGGCCGAGTATAGCGACCTAAGAACAACCTGAATAATGGTGCTGCGCTGCGGTTATAACAAAATAATATGCAAGATAACTGTTGCGTAAATATAGCTCCAGGTACAGGGAATGAACGTGAAAAACCGCGGCAGATTACGGCCGGATATCACCTATCCCCCACTAAGGTGGAGCGAAACGAGGGGGTGGCGGGACCGTCGTCAAGCATGCCGTAATGCCCCCATTGCTTCACGACGCCCCCCCCGGCGCGCGCTTAATCAACCAGCGCAGGGTTGACCCAACGGAGCCATTCGTCGATGCCCTCCCCGGTCTTAGCAGAGACCTCAATCACCTTCACCCCTGGATTGACCTTTTCCAGATTGGCGCGGAAGAGCTCCATGTCGAAGTCAAGGTACGGGGCAAGATCCATCTTGTTGATAACCACTACCTGCACAGAGCGGAACATCACCGGATACTTGACCGGCTTATCCTCACCTTCAGTAATGGAGTAGACCATTGCCTTGCGAGTCTCACCGACCTCAAACTCAGCCGGACAGACGAGGTTTCCCACATTTTCAATCATGACCAGGTCAAGCGTGTCCAGATTCAGCCCCTCGAGCGCGCGGGAGACCATGGGAGCATCCAAGTGGCATTCGCCACCGAATCCGTTGCCCGTGTTCAGCAGCGAAATCTGTGCCCCGTAGCCCTCCAGACGATCGGCATCGAGGGCCGTCTCAATATCGCCCTCGATAATGCCGACGCGCAGCTTGCCCTGCGCAGCCACCAGTGTCTTCTCCAACAGCGCGGTCTTGCCTGAACCCGGGGAGCTCATCAGGTTGATGGCCCCAACACCATGTTCGGCAAGCAGCTCGCGATTATGCTCCGCGCGGTGGTCGTTCTCGCTGAAGATGTCCTCGAGGATGGTCACGCGTTCCACACCAGTTTCATAACCCGAGTGGTCGCCGTGGCTGGTGTCATTGGGGTCGGCGAGATGAACGTGGTCCTGGCCGTGGTGGTGGTCATGGTCGTGGTCATGATGATGGTGGTGGTGTGCGTCATCGCCGTCGTGCCGGTGGAAACGTCCCATGATTAAACCGTCTTTCCTACTTGTGCGCGTCGACGTCGATGTCGACGATTGTGAACTCTTCCCCCGAGATTACGCGTCCGGGCTTTCCACACGTGGGGCACAGCAGACCGTCGAGTGGCCCGACCTGTTCGCGATGGCCGTGCGCGCATTCGACAACGGCAGGTACCCAGTCGATCTCTAACTTCGCGTGCCCCAAACCGGTATCGCGACTGACGAAATCCCACGCGTATGAAAGGGTTTCTGGAACAACCTGACGCAGAGCGCCTATCCGCAGGTGCACAGTGCGTACAGTTCGACCTTCGGCTGCTCTCGTGACAACCTTCGCCAACTGCATGCTCAACGCTACTTCGTGCACAATCTCCAAAGTAGCAGTGCGAACGGACCCGAGTCGCTTACGTAAAGTTGAACGCATGGAAAAGGCAGGCACGACCGGGGCGGGGATGGGCACGGGCATTCAACGCATTCGCTGGCGTATCGAAGGAATCGTCCAGGGGGTCGGATTCCGCCCTTTTGTGGCCACCATCGCCCGGCGCGCGGGTCTCGTCGGCTTCTGCGGCAATGATGAGCAGGGCGTATTCATCGAGGTAGAAGGCACGTCGGACGCCCTCGCTGCCTTCCGCCGCCAGCTTTTCACCGAACTGCCGGCGCTTGCCCGCATCATCAATCACTCCGCCGAGTACATCGCTGCGCTGGGCCGTGAGCGCGAGTTCACCATCGTGCGCTCTCGCCACAGCTACTCCGGCCGTGCGCTGCTTCCGCCCGACACCGCACTGTGCCCGGACTGCCGCCGTGAGTTCTTCGACCCTACCAACCCGCGCTACCTCTACCCTTTCATTTCCTGCACCAACTGCGGACCTCGTCTGTCCATCATCACTGAACTGCCCTACGACCGCCCGCACACCACTATGGCGGCTTTTCCAATGTGCACCCCGTGCGAGCGCGAATACACCGACCCGACCGATCGCCGCTATCACGCCCAGCCAATCAGCTGTTTCGACTGCGGACCGCATCTGAGCTGGCACGATGCAGGCGGCACCACCACCGCTACCTCCCGCGAGGAGGTTCTCGCACTCTTTCGTCGCGCACACGCGCTGCTTGACGACGGCGCCCTGCTCGCCGTCAAAGGTATTGGTGGTTTTCACCTGGTCTGCGATGCCGCCAACGACGCTGCCTGCGAGAAACTACGGATGCGCAAGCGTCGACCCGACAAACCGCTGGCGGTAATGGCTCCCACTGTTGACACCGCTGCCCAACTGGTTGAGTTAACTGAACAGGAGAAGCGTTTCCTCGACTCCCCTGAGGCACCGATTGTGATCGCGCCGAAGCAGCGGTCGGGGCCGCTTTCCGATCTCATCGCCCCTGGCCTCGACAGCTTCGGCATTATGCTTCCATACTCAGGCATTCACCTGTTGCTTTGCGATCGCCCGCTCGTGGTCACCAGCGGTAACCTCAGTGGCGAGCCCGTGTGCACCGACAATGACGACGCGCTGAAGAAGCTCGGTCACATCGCCGACGCTTTCATCCTCCACGACCGCGAAATCCACGTCCCCGTTGAAGATTCGGTTTTCATCGGCACCGCCCCATCGCGCCGGTCCCGTGGCTTCGCTCCCATCCCCGTTTCAATCACGGCCACCGATTCTCGTAGGCACACGGGCACTAGCACCGGCACCAGCGCCCGTAGTACGTCGCAACCCACCATTTTCGCGACTGGCGGGGAGCTGAAGAACACTTTCGCGATCGCGCATGGGGACCTCGTTCACGTCTCCGCACACATTGGTGACATGGGTTCGTGGACCAGTCAGAAGGCCTACCAGAGAGCAGTTGATCAGCTCCTTTCCATGCGTGACGCGACCCCGGATTTTGTCGTCTGCGACCTTCACCCGGACTACGCCACTACCGCCTTCGCCGAACGCTTCGCTGCCGAGCACGACATCGAACTGCTCTCGGTTCAACACCACTTCGCCCACGCGCTCTCCCTACTCGCCGAACACCGCCTCCTTTCCCCCAGTGCCGGTCACGCAGCCGTCGCTACCCTCGACGGCACCGGCTATGGCACTGATGGTTCCATCTGGGGCGGCGAGATCCTCACGCTCAGTCGCAGTTCCGCAAACTGGGAACGCACCTGGCACTGCCCCTCTTTCCCATTGGTAGGCGGCGATCGTGCAGTCACGCACCCGTGGCGGCTAGCCCTCGGTCTCGCGCACGAGTGGGAGCTTGACGACGACCGTCTCCTACGCAACCTCTCCAACGAACACGAAGTAGCCCTGGTCAAAAGCCAGCTGGCGACGGGAATTGGCACCGTGCAAACTTCGTCTCTAGGCCGCATATTCGATGCCGCCGCAGCTCTGCTGCTGCCTCGCTGGCGCGGTGGCGCGGCCATCAGCTACGAGGCGCAAGCGGCCATGGAGTTGGAGGCAGTGGCGACTCGCTACGTGAGGTCACATGCGGAAGCGCTCGGAGCGATCAGTTCAGAGACGAAGCCGGTGCCCCTCCAGGACGTCATTCGAGAGGCGGCAGCATCGCCTGACGCTGAGCAGGCCGCATTCTTGTTTCACAGTGGGGTTGCGGGCATCGTCGGCAAGCGATTGGTGCAGGCGGCGGAGGAAGCTGGAACCGATGTTGTCGGTGTCAGCGGGGGTTGCGCGAACAATGCGCTGTTAATGGAGTTGCTGCAGCGCGAAGTTACAGCTGAGGGCTTTACTCTGTTGCAGCATCAAATCGTGCCGCCGGGCGATGGCGGCTTGAGTCTTGGCCAGGCGGTGGCCGGTCGCCTGCTGGAGGCAACCGGCATGGATGTCTAGCAGATGCGCGGCAGCGGGTCGCCGACCAACATGTCCACCATGCGGGTGCCACCGAATCCGGTGACCAGCACCACGGAAGCGGCGGGCTCGTCCTCGATGGAGCCGATATCACGAGCCTCGGAAGCCCCGGCTGCGTGGAGCGCACTGAGCGCTGCCTCGGATTGCTCAGCCGGGACAACGGCGACGAAGGTGCCTTCATTGGCGACGTAGAGGGGGTCGATGCCGAGCATGTCACAGGCGCCACGGGTCATTTCACGGACTGCAATGGATTCGTCGTCAAGCACGACACCAAAACCGGTGCCACGGGCGAGCTCGTTGGCGACCGTGCCGAGGCCGCCGCGGGTGGCATCGCGCATCCAGCGAGTGCCGGGTGCAGCTTCAAGTAGCGCTTCGACCAGACCGTTGACTGCGCGGGTATCGGACTCGATAGGCGCGGCCAGAGCCAAGTCGCCGCGGGCGAGCATGACGGCCATGCCGTGATCGGCGATTGGACCGGAGACGAGGATGCGGTCTCCGGCCTCGATGTTTGCGTAGACAGATCCTTCCGTAGCGGCACCTGCGTAGTCGCCGCGGACCACGCCCACCCCGGCCGTGGTGATGTAGACCTGGTCACCTGCGCCCTTCGGCACAACCTTGGTGTCGCCGGCGACGATGCTCACCCCTGCCGCATCGGCAGCGGTGCGCATACTCGCCACGATGCGCCGGAGGGTCGCGATCTCCAGCCCCTCTTCCAGGATGAACGATGCGGTCAGCGCCAGCGGCCTGGCTCCGGCTACCGCCAGATCGTTGATTGTGCCGTTGACGGCCAAATCGCCGATGTTGCCGCCCGGGAACTCGATGGGATTGACCACGTAGGAGTCAGTGGACATTGCCAAACGCGCCCCGCCATGTGCAGAAGCTGTCGCAGCCTTGACGACGGCATCGGCAGCGAAGAGCCCGGAGTCGCCACCCTGCCCTAAAATTTCATTGCCATAGGCATCGAAAAAGACCTGTTCAACCAGAGCGGCGGATGCCTTTCCGCCGGAGCCGTGTTGCAGGGTGACGTAATCGTCGAGAAGCCTGAACGGACGCGCCCGAACGCGACCAATATTGGTGTTTACCTTGGCTTCGCTGGTGTTCAGACGATTCTTCGGCTGCATGCTCACTATCCCTAACTTCACAGCTGGTGGCGGACAAAACTGCTTGCGTCACTCGTCCTTCGAAAACGAGGCTCGCTGCTCCTGATGGTAGTCTCGATAAGTATTGCAAACGAGGAGAAGCGTATGTGTCTTGGTGTCCCCGCCGTCATCACAGAAGTCCACGATGCTGCCCGTGCAACAGTGGAAATTGGTGGCGTCGCACGCATGATTTCCACCGATTTACTTATTGACGAGAGCCTCACCGCAGGTGATTGGGTTCTCGTACATGTCGGTTTCGCCATGAGCAAGATCGACGAGGAAGAGGCCAGACTCTCGCTCCAGCAAATCAAACAGCTAGGTGGCGACGCTTACGAGGATGAGCTGGAATCCTTCTCATCGTCACAGATCAACTAAGGGGCTGGACGGCACCATGAAATACGTTGACGAATTCCGCGATCCCGCCGCTGCGAAGAAGCTGCTCGCACGCATTGAACGCGAGGCCACCAAGCTGGAAAAGCCCATCGCACTGATGGAAGTCTGTGGCGGGCACACGCACACCATTTACCGCTACGGCTTGGAAAACCTCCTGCCGGAGAACATCGAGCTGATTCACGGACCCGGCTGCCCCGTCTGTGTCATCCCCATGGGGCGCGTCGACGATGCCATCTGGCTGGCACAGCAGGAAGACGTCATTTTCACGACCTTCGGCGACATGATGCGCGTGCCGGGGTCCGAAACGTCGCTGATGCAGGCACGTGCGCGTGGCGCCGATGTACGCTTTGTCTACTCGCCTCTCGACGCGCTGAAAATTGCCACCGACAACCCCGATAAGCAGGTCGTTTTCTTCGCCGTCGGGTTCGAGACCACCGCCCCGTCGACTGCCGTGACCGTTGAGGCCGCACGCCGGCAGGGTGTGGAAAACTTCTCCGTGTTTTCCAACCACGTACTTATCGAGCCGCCGCTGCGCGCCATCGTCAACGGCGGCGAAACCAAGGTTGATGGGTTTATCGGCCCAGGCCACGTGGCCACCACCACCGGCACGGACGCTTTCGAGTTCCTGCCGCGCGAGTTCAATCTGCCAGTGGCGGTCACCGGTTTTGAGCCATTGGATGTACTCCAGGCCGTCGTCATGCTGCTAGATCAATTCGTCAGCGGCGACGTTGCTGCCGGTAAGTCGCGGGTGGACAACCAGTACGCGCGCGTTGTGCGCTCCTCCGGCAACACCACCGCGCAGAAACTTATGGACCGCGTCTTTTCCCTCCGCGACACCTTCGAGTGGCGCGGTCTCGGCTGGATTGAAAACTCCGGCCTCGGCATCTCTGAGGAATACGCAGCATTCGACGCCGAGCGCCGTTTCCAGGTGCCAGGTCGCCGGATCCCAGACCCCGTGACCTGCGAATGCGGATCTGTGCTCACCGGCCACATCAAGCCGTGGCAATGCGCGGTCTTCGGCACCGCCTGCACCCCGGCGACCCCCATCGGCACCTGCATGGTCTCCCCCGAAGGCGCTTGTGCGGCGTACTACAACTTCGGCCGCATCGACCGGAAAGTCACCGAGAACCTGGCGAAATCCCGCCGCTAGTTACTCCGTAATTCCCGCACGCGCGAGCGCTGCCACCGCTTGCTTTACGACGGGCGCGTCAATCATCTCGCCATCGAGCTGGAAGGCGCCAGTGTGCGTACCTGCGTGATCGACAATCTTCCGGGCGCGGGCGAGCATTGCTTCCGACGGCTTATATGCCTTGCGCACCGGCGGCACCATCGCCGGGTGGATGCAGGCCGTAGCCAAGAAACCACAGCCCACGGCATCGAGAGCCTCTAGGTACTGGCCGCGCTCATCGCGAAAGTCAGTATGAACGGCATCAATGGCGGCAATACCCGCTGCAGCTGCATGCACCTGAACGAGTGCACGAGCCAATCGCTGCGGATCGCGGTAGTGGCGACGAGGATTTTCATCCACACTCTGACGCGAGGACGCCCCACCGAGTTCGGCGGTCAGGTCTTCGGCACCCCAGAACAGACCCACAACGTCCGGGTGCGTAGCAATCTGCTGGATATTAATCATGGCCTGCGGGGTTTCAATCATCGCGATGATCTTCAACCCTTCGAGCTCTGCGGGAATGGAGTCTCGAATCTTGGGCACCATGACGATGTCGTAGTCACATGTACGGGCAAAGGCGACATCCTCCGCGAAGGTCGGAGTCCCAGGACCGGTAATCCGAAGAATAGTCACCTCCGGGTCGAGCGGATTGTTGATGATGTTCGCACGTGCCTGCTCGTGATTGTCAACAGCAGCGCCATCCTCCAGGTCAATAATGACCATGTCCGATCGTTCAGCAGCTTTCTGGAAACGTTCCGGACGGTCAGCCGGGGCGAAGAGCAGCGCTGGGCCAGAGGGAAGCCAAGGGAAGGTCTGTTCACCATCGAGGGAGCTAAAGCCTGTCATAGCTCCTAACCTAATTGAAAACTCGAATCACCTTCGCGCAGGCTCCCCCAGGAGACAACAAAACCCGCGTTGTGGGGTCCATAGAGTGGAGACCACAACGCGGGTTTGCTGAGTTTTTAACCTATGCGATTAGTCGCGGTACAGCAGCAGCGCGTCGCCCTGGCCGCCGCCACCACACAGGGACACACCAGCGCGACCCGAACCGCGACGGTTCAGCTCCATTGCAGCGGTCAGAGTCAGGCGGGCACCGGAGCAGCCAATCGGGTGGCCGAGGGCAATCGCGCCACCGTGGATGTTGGTCTTTTCCAGCGGGTAGTCCAGCTCACGCAGAGACTTGACGGCCACCGCACCAAATGCCTCGTTGATCTCGATGAAGTCAAGCTCCTGCGCGTCCCACTCAGCGCGACGCAGAGCCTCCTTCAAAGAGTCCGCCGGCTGAGCGTGCAGGGAGTTATCCGGACCTGCGGTCTGGCCGGCCTTGCCCACAACTGCGAGGTAGTCCAGGCCGTGCTTCTCTGCGTAGGCACGCGATGCCAGCACAACTGCTGCAGCACCGTCGGAAATCGGAGAGGAGTTACCGGCAGTGATGGTGCCGTTTTCCTTCAGGAAGACCGGACGCAGCTTAGCCAGGGTCTCCACAGTGGTCTCCGGGCGAATGCCCTGGTCGGTGTCGACAACTACCGGGTCACCCTTGCGCTGCGGAATCTCGATTGGAGCGATTTCCTGCGCGAAAATTCCGTCTTCCTGCGCCTTGGCTGCACGCTGGTGAGAAGCGGCCGCAACTTCGTCCTGCTGCTCGCGGCTAATGCCGAGGTCGCTGTTCGGACCGTCGGTAAGCGTACCCATGGACACACCATCGAAGGAGTCGACCAGACCGTCGCGCTCCAAGGTGTCCTCCAGCTTCAGCGCACCGAAGGACTTGCCCTGACGAACACCGCGTGCAACGTGCGGAGCGTGCGTCATGGACTCCTGACCACCTGCAACAACGACGTCTGCGTCACCGAGACGAATCAGGCGAGCGGCGTGAATGACCGCGTTTAGGCCCGAGAGGCAGACTTTGTTAACGATCTCAGCGGTCGTATTCCATGGCAGACCTGCCTTAATGGCGACCTGTCGGGCCGGGTTCTGGCCAGCACCTGCGAGAATCACCTGGCCCAGAACGACGTGCTGAACCTCTTCCGGGGCAACGCCCGAACGCTGGACAGCGTGCTTGACAGCATGTGCGCCGAGTTCGACGGAAGTAAGCGGTGCCAGCTGGCCGAGCAGCTTGCCCTGCGGGGTGCGGGCACCAGCGAGGATAACGACATCATTCGGGCTGGGAGCTGGAAGGTTACTCATGGATGGATTCTCCTAAGTCAAATCTGATGAGTGTGGACTGACCATGATTGCTGCGTATTTAATTCTCGAGGTCAACCACGTATGCGGCTTCGGTGTTGGCCTCGATATCGGCTAGCGTCACCCCAGGTGCCAGCCTGCGTAGCACCAGGTGATCATCAGCGACATCGAAGCTTCCCAGGTTGCTAATAATCCTTTTCACTACTTTTGCACCTGTGAGGGGCAGTTCGCAGGCTTTTACCAATTTTGGTTTGCCATCTTTGGAAACGTGATCGGTCAAAACCACCACTCGAGGGGTACCAGCGACTAAGTCCATCGCGCCGCCCATGCCCTTTACCATCTTTCCCGGAATCATCCAGTTGGCCAGGTCACCGCACTGGCTAACCTCCATTGCACCCAACACGGCCATTTTCACAGCACCGCCGCGAATCATGCCGAAGCTGGTGGCGGAGTCGAAGATTGCCGCGCCCGGCACCAATGTCACGGTCTGCTTACCCGCATTGATAAGGTCGGCGTCCTCTTCACCTTCATATGGGAACGCGCCCATTCCCAAAATTCCGTTTTCACTCTGCAGCAGAACACGCACACCTTCGGGAATATGGTTTGCCACCAGTGTCGGAATGCCGATACCCAGATTCACATAGTCGCCATCGCGCAGCTCTTCGGCGGCCTGCTGTGCCATCTCGTCACGGCTCCAGCCCTTGTCCATAATTGTCTTCGCAGGTGCCATTTAAATCTCCTCCCCTGCTGCCGCGTCACCGGCATCGTGGCTGGAATCGGTATTGCGTGGCCGAGTTGTGCGCTTTTCAATGAGCTTCTCGCGGCCGTCACCGCGGACGATGTGCTGGATATGCACACCCGGAGTCATCACCAGATCCGGGTCGATCTCACCGCGGCCAAGCAAGTGCTCCACCTCCGCAACGGTCACCCTGCCGGATGCTGCACACAGTGGGTTGAAGTTCTGCGCGGTCCGGCGATAGACAAGGTTGCCGTCGATATCGCCGTGGTAGGCGTGCACCAGGCCAATGTCGGCAACGATGCCACGCTCCTGCACGTAGGTCTGCCCGTCGAAGTCGGCGTGGGGCTTGCCCTCTGCAACGAGCGTGCCGACGCCGGTTGCGGTGTAGAACGCCGGAATACCTGCGCCCCCTGCGCGAAGCCGCTCAGCCAGCGTTCCCTGAGGGGTGAACTCCACCTCGATTTCTCCTTCGAGGTACTGGCGGGCAAACTCCTTGTTCTCGCCGACGTAGGAGGCCACTACCTTTGCCACCTGTTTGTTCTCCAACAGAATGCCGAGCCCAGTACCGTCAATGCCCATGTTGTTGGACACGATGGTGAGGTCTTTTGCCCCGGAGTCGCGCACGCCTTCGATGAGGGTATATGGCACACCACACAGGCCAAAGCCGCCAACTGCCAGGGTCATTCCATCAGTGACAAGGCCTGCGACAAGCTCACGGCCGGTCTGATTAGTTGTTTTTGACATTGTTCTACACCCAGCCCAGGATTCGCGGCGCCATCTCACGCATCTCGACCTTGCGGACCTTGCCCGACGCGGTCATCGGGAACTCCTCGACGACGTGGACGTAGCGCGGAATCTTGTGACGCGACAGCTTGCCGTGGGCAAAGGCCGCCACATCGTCAGCGGTGAAGTCTTCCACATCGTCGTGCAGAATTACCCATGCCATAATCTCTTCGCCGTACTTGTCATCCGGCACACCGATGACCTGCGCATCGACGACAGCCGGGTGGGTGAACAGGAACTCTTCAATTTCGCGCGGGTAGATGTTCTCACCGCCACGGATGAGCATGTCCTTAATACGTCCAGTGATGGACAGGTAGCCCTCGTCGTCAAGCACACCCAAGTCGCCGGTGTGCATCCAGCCGTCGGCGTCGATGGCCTCGGCGGTCTTTTCCGGGTGCTCCCAGTACTCCTTCATCACGGAGTAACCGCGAACGACAACCTCGCCCTGTTCGCCTCGTGGTAGGGTCTCGCCGGTTTCTTCACAGATGATGCGGGCTTCCAAGTGCGGCATAATCTGGCCGACGGTGTTGACGCGCTTTTCCAGCGGAGAATCTGCGCGGGTCTGGAAGGACACCGGCGAGGTTTCCGTCATGCCGTAACAGATGGCAATCTCGCGCATATTGAGTTTGTCCATCACATCACGCATGGTCTTCGACGGGCACGAGGTACCTGCCATCACACCTGTGCGCAGCAGCGACAGGTCGTAAGGGGATCCGTATTCCTCCTGATCATGAGCTTCTTCAAGCTCATTGATGAACATCGTCGGCACGCCGTAGAGGCTGGTGGCCTTGGCCGAGTGCACAGCCTTGAGTGTTTCACGCGCCTTAAACGACGGGGCCGGGATGACAATAGCAGCACCGTGAGTGAAGGCGGCGAAGGTGCCAATCACCATGCCGAAGGTATGGAAGAACGGCACCGGCACACAGATGCGGTCGGTCTCGGTGTAGCCCAACAGCTCACCGATGAAGTATCCATTGTTCAGCAGGTTGCGGTGCGTTAGCGTAGCGCCCTTGGGAAAGCCTGTCGTGCCCGAGGTGAACTGGATGTTGATCGGGTCATCCGGCTTCAGCTGAGAGGTGTACTCGCTCAGGTCGTCGATTTCGCTGTGCATGTGCTCGTACCATTCGGACGAACCGAAGTAAATGACCTTGTCCAAGCGCACACCGCGCTGCTTGGAGGCCTCAATCAGCATGGTTCGGTAATCGGAGTCCTTGTAGCGGCGAGCGGCAAACACCATACGCACACCTGCCTTTTCCAGCACGTAGTTCAGCTCGTGCTGGCGGTAAGCCGGGTTGATGTTGACCAGCACCAGGCCGATGTGGTGGCAGGCGTACTGCACCACGGTCCACTCCCAGCGGTTGGTGGACCAAATGCCGATGCGGTCTCCTGGACGGTAGCCCTCCCGGATGAAAGCGCTGGCCAGGCGCAGAACCCGGTTATAGAAACGCTCAAAGGTAAAGGAGACATCCGCGTAGACGTCAACGACGGCGTCGCGGGAAGGGAATTTCTCCACAATCGCACGCAGGTTCTCACCGAGGGTCTCATCGCGAAGTGGAGCGGCACCTTGCTCGACACCGGCGCCGAACACGTGGCTCATCTTGTTGCCATCGGCATCGACAACATCCTTGCCGTATGGTGCCGGCACAGTCGTGAAGCCCTCCGGCAGCTTCGAAGGATCAGCAGTGCGCTGTTCTGCGTGGTTCTTCAATGTCGCGGTCATGGGGAGATCTCCTTGGTTTAAGTGACTCCGCAGAGTGCGGAGTGTGTGAGAGGAAAATGTGTTCTTTAGGGGGATAAATCAGTGGTCGTTACCGGCCGTGGGACTAACCTGTTACAGCAGCTCGCCGAGCAATGGCTTCTGCTTGACGGAAGAGCGGCGCATCCACCATCTGGCCGTCAAAGCTGAAGGCACCGGTGTTCTTTTCCGCTTCCGCCAAGAGCCGACGCGCCCAGTCAATCTCCTCGTCGCTGGGACGGTAAGCCTGGCGGATTGTCGGGACCTGACCGGGGTGGATACAGACGGTGGCGGCAAATCCCAAGGCAGCGGCATCTGCTGCCTCCGCAGCTAGCCCATTCGCGTCGGAGATATTGACGTAGATGGAATCCAGACTGGCCTTACCGTGCGCCGCTGCCGCCAGGTGAACGTGGCTGCGGGTATGTACCGCCACACTGCGGTAGCTACCCGCATGGATACGGCCCGGCGCGAGTGCAGCCTCTGCTTCGCTAAAGCGTGATGACGTTCCCGCCAATCCCGCCACCAGGTCCTCTGCGCCCCAGAACAGTGCAACGACACCATCGGCCTGCGCCAGCTCTTCGGCGCGCATGACCCCAAGCGGAGTTTCAATAAGGGCAATGACCTGGGGCTTCTCCCCCAGTGCCGCTACCAACTCATCCACTTGCTGAGCCGAGGAAGCCTTGGGCAGCATCACCTGGCGGAAAGCGGTGCCACGCAGCATGTCAATATCCGCTGCGTAGTCCTCAACCTCCGCTGGATTGACACGCACAATCGTGCGGGCCGGGTCGAGGTCACAGGAGGCGATAGCCTCGCGGGCAGCCTCACGGTTTTCTGCGCGACAGCCGTCCTCCAGGTCCAGAATCACCATGTCGGCACGGTCAGCAGCTTTAGCGAATCGTTCCGGCCTGTCTGCCGGCGCAAACAGAATTGCAGGGCCCAGCGGCTGCCAGGAGTTATGCGTAGACATGGGCCACTCACTTCCCCGCTGAAGCTGCGTTCTCGGAGCCGTCGTCAAGCGAAGTCGGTGCGCATTGGACGAGCGTGGACCGGACGGCGCGGCAGACGACGGTGCCGTCCTGATTGCGTCCGATGTGCTCGAGCTCGACAATGCCTTGGTTGGGGCGGGACTTGGACAGACGCTTGTTACGGCAGACGGTCTCTGCATACAGGGTGTCGCCGTGGAACATCGGTGCGGGAAACGCCACTTCGGTGAAGCCGAGGTTGGCGACGATGGTGCCGAGCGTCAGCTGCCCGACGGACAGCCCGACAACCGTCGACAGCGTCCACATGGAGTTGACCAGACGCTCGCCGCCGAATCCCGGCTGCTGGCTCGACCAGTGCGCATCCAGATGCAGTGGCTGGGTGTTCATGGTCAGCGTCGTGAAGAGGACGTCATCGGTTTCAGTGACGGTTCGCCCCGGACGGTGCAGGTAACGCGCGCCGACCTCGTACTCTTCGAACCACAGTCCGCGCTGGACGACGTCGTGGGTGACTTCGGTTGCGTTGTTGTCAGCCATTTTTACAGCCCCAATCCACGTGCGATCAGCATGAGCTGAACTTCGGTGGTGCCCTCGCCAATCTCCAGAATCTTGGAGTCGCGGTAGTGACGTGCCACGCGGTACTCGTTCATGAATCCGTAGCCACCGAAAATCTGTGTCGCGTCGCGCGCGTTGTCCATCGCTGCCTCGGAGGCAATCATCTTGGCGATGTACGCTTCACGACGGAAATCTGCGCCCGCGGCCATCTTTGCGGCTGCGTCGTACCACGCCATACGTGCGGCATGCGCACGCGCTTCCATACGGGCAATCTTGAAGGAAACAGCCTGGTACTCACCAATCGCTCGGCCCATGGAGTGACGTTCCTTGGCGTGGCGGACCGACTCATCAACACAACCCTGCGCAGCACCGGTGGCAAGCGCTGCGATTGCGACACGCCCCTCGGCCAAGATGGACAGGAAGTTAGCGAAACCGCGCCCACGAGTGCCCAGCAGGTTCTCCTGCGGGACGCGAACATCGGTGAAGGTCAGTGGGTGGGTGTCGGAGGCATTCCAACCGACCTTGTCGTAAGCCGGTTCCGCGACAAAGCCCTCCGTGCCACTCGGGACGATGATGGTAGAAATCTCCTTCTTTCCATCGTCCTTCTGGCCGGTGACTGCGGTGACAGTAACCAGCGAAGTAATATCCGTGCCGGAGTTGGTGATGAACTGCTTGGCACCGTTGATGACGAAATCATCGCCGTCTTCACGGGCGTTGGTGCGGGTGGCACCGGCGTCGGAACCTGCATCCGGCTCGGTGAGACCAAAACCGGCGAGCTTCTTACCAGCAGTCAGCTCGGGCAGGTAGGTCTCCTTCTGCTTGTCATTGCCGAAGTGGAAGATCGGCATGGCACCTAGGCCAACGCCCGCTTCCAGGGTGATAGCGACCGACTGATCGACCTTAGCCAGCTCCTCCAGAGCGATACCGAAGGACAGGTAGTCGCCGCCCATTCCACCGACTTCCTCAGGGAATGGCAGACCGAACAGCCCCATTTCTCCCATCTGCGAGACAATCTCGTACGGGAAGGTGTGGTTGCGGTCGTGCTCGGCGGAAACCGGATCGACAACTTCGTTGGCAAATTCGCGAACTACTTTCTGCAGTTCCACGTATTCGTCGTCGAGGATGGCGGTTGCAATCTTGGTGCTTTCGGACATGATGAGTGCTCCTTAAAGATTTTGTAGGTGTAGGACCTGATTGGTGCGTTTTGTGTGGGTTTTTATTCCTCGGCTTCGGCCACGGTGATGACGGCCAGCTGCTGGTCACCGGCGACCTGATCGCCCGGCGCGACGGTGAAGCTAACCTCACCTGCAATTTCGGCAGTGAGAGTGTGCTCCATCTTCATGGCCTCCATGACCAACAGAGCATCACCAACTTCGACGCGGGCTCCCTCCTCCACCGACAACGCGATAATCGCGCCGGGCATCGGTGCTTGGATGACTCCCGAGCCACCGGCATCGGCTTCGGCACCGGTGGTGACTACCTCAGTGCGAGGCAGCACCCACGTGCCGTGAGCACCGGCGACAACGTATTCTTCATGGTTCACTGCCCCCGCATGGTCGATGGTCTCGACCAGGAAATGCTGTGCGACACCATCGCGGACGATGCGCAGATGTTCTCCGTCGCGGTAGACCGAGACTTTGTAATTTCTCGGTTTCGGAACGTCGATCTCTTCGTTCTCAGCCTCGGCAGACAGGCCCGCGACCACATCACCGACGATGACGTCGGCACTCGACGGCGTGCCCACAATCGAGATCAGACGTGAGTCCTCCCCCGTTCCGAAGCGGATGCGCTGCGCGGCAGGAGTACTGGCGCGCCAGCCATCCGGGGTCAGCCACGGCGAGTCGGTGGCTTCTTCAAAGCGGGAAGTCAGCCAGTCCATCGCGGCGGCGAGGTACACATCGTCCGGTGTTCCGGAGGTGGCGAAGCCTTCCGCAACGCGGTCGAGCAAACCGGTGTCAAGATCGCCGGCGCGAACCTCGGGGACGTTCAGCAGGTAGCGACAAAAATCGATGTTGACCCCGACGCCTGCGACAACAGTGTCGCCCAGAGCCTTGTCCAGCCGCTCGAGCGCCTGCTCACGGTTTTCACCGTGGGAGATGATCTTCATCAACATCGGGTCATAGAGCGAAGAAACCTCGGAACCATCGGTAATGCCGGAATCCACACGGATACCCGCCCCACTCGGCTCGACGACACGTGTGACCGTGCCACCGGTGGGCAGGAATCCCGCCGCTGGGTCTTCGGCATAGACGCGAGCTTCAATCGAGTGACCGGTGAGAGTCACGTCTTCCTGAGCAACCGGCAGTGATCGTCCCGAGGCAATGTCAACCTGCAGCGCCACCAAATCTAGGCCGGTGACCTGCTCAGTTACCGGATGTTCAACCTGTAGACGCGTATTCATCTCCATGAAGAAGAACGACGACGGGTCCTTCGCCGGCACAATGAACTCCACCGTGCCCGCACCGACGTAGCCAACCGAGCGGGCCGCGTCACAGGCCGCTTCACCAATTGCGCTGCGCGTTTCCTCATCCAGCAGGGGGCTCGGTGCTTCCTCGATGACCTTCTGATGGCGTCGTTGCAGGGAGCACTCACGCTCGCCCAAGTGGATTACGTTGCCGTGTTTATCTGCGAGAATCTGCACCTCGATATGCCGTGGAGTGTCGACGAAGTGCTCGATGAACAGGGAGTCATCGCCGAAGGCACCCGCCGCCTCACGACGAGCCGTTGCGAGCGCCGCCGGCAGGTCAGCAGCGTCTTCCACGCGGTGCATACCCTTACCGCCACCGCCTGCCGACGGCTTAATCAGTACCGGAAAGCCAATCGATGGGGCTGCCTCAATGAGGTCCTCGTCGCTAAGCCCTGGGCGAGACAGGCCCGGAACTGTGGGAACATCGCGGGCTTCAACGGCAGCGCGGGCGGAGATTTTGTCACCCATGGTGTTAATGGCGCTGGCCGGTGGACCAATGAATTCAATACCGGCTTCCTCACAGGCGGTCGCGAAGTCTGCGTTTTCAGACAGAAAGCCGTAGCCGGGGTGGATTCCGTCTGCGTCGCAGCGGCGAGCAGCGTCGATGATCTTGTCGATAACCAGGTAGGACTCGCGTGCCGGAGATGGGCCAATGTGGATGGCCATATCCGCCATGCGGACATGAGGGGCATCGGCATCGGCATCCGAGTAGACCGCGACGGAGCGAATTCCGTTGTCACGAAGGGTTCGGATAATACGGCAGGCAATCTCGCCGCGGTTTGCGACCAATACGGTACTCAGGCTGCCGCCAGCTGCGTGGGGCTGCGTGTTGTGCGCTGTCATGTGCCCTGTGTTTCCTTTCCAGAAAATGCGGTGTCGAGAGTTTTTAGCTGGTTACTACATGCGGAAGACGCCGAAGCCCTGTTCCTCCAGGGGTGCGCCACTTGCCACATCGAGGGCCATGCCAAGAATTCGGCGGGTATCCGCGGGGTCGATGACACCGTCATCCCACAGGCGAGCCGATGAGTAATAGCAGTGCGACTGGCGCTCAAACTGCTCGCGGATCGGAGCTTCAAACTCTTCCTGCTCCTCCTGTGACCAGTTCTCGCCTGAGCGTTCAATCTGGTTACGACGAACCGTCGACAACGTCATCGCCGCCTGCGGACCGCCCATGACGGAAATGCGAGCATTCGGCCACATCCAGAGGAAGCGCGGCGAATATGCGCGACCACACATGGAGTAATTACCGGCGCCGAACGCACCACCGATGACAACGGTGAACTTGGGCACGCGGGTGGTGGCCACGGCGTTGACCATCTTGGCGCCGTGTTTTGCGATACCGCCTGCCTCATATTCGCGACCAACCATGAAGCCCGTGGTGTTCTGCAGGAATACCAGTGGGATACCGCGCTGGTCACACAACTCGATGAAGTGCGCGCCCTTCTGCGCAGATTCCGCGAAGAGAATGCCGTTGTTGGCGATAATGCCGACGCGGTGGCCGTGGATGCGGGCGAAAGCAGTGACCAGGGTCGTACCAAATTCGGCCTTAAACTCCTGGTATTGACCTCCATCCACAATAATTTCAATAACCTCGTGAACGTCGTAAGGCACTTTGGCATCGACGGGGACGACATCGTAAAGATCAGTCTGGTTGCGAGTCGGGGCAACGGTGGGTTCTGTGTCCCACGGAACTTCCGGGTCCTTGGGGAGCGTTGCGACGATATCGCGGACGCGACGCAGTGCGTCGGCATCGTTAACCGCAAGGTGGTCGGTAACTCCGGAGGTCTTGGAGTGCAGTTCGCCGCCACCGAGTTCCTCTGGTGTGACATCTTCACCAGTTGCAGCCTTAACCAGTGGCGGGCCTGCCAGGAAGATGGTGCCCTGGTTTTTCACAATGACCGCTTCATCGCTCATCGCCGGCACATAGGCGCCACCGGCGGTACAGGATCCCATCACGGCGGCAATCTGCGGAATCCCGCGAGCGGAAAGGTTGGCCTGGTTGTAGAAAATGCGACCGAAATGATCGCGATCAGGGAAAACTTCATCCTGGTTGAGAAGCATGGCCCCGCCGGAGTCGACCAGGTAAATGCACGGCAAGTGGTTAAGGCTGGCAATCTCCTGTGCGCGCAGGTGCTTCTTGACAGTCAACGGGTAGTACGTTCCGCCGGAAACGGTTGCGTCATTGGCTACAACCAGGCAGCGACGACCTTCGATGATGCCAATGCCGGCGATGACGCCAGCAGCCGGAACCTTGCCGCCATACATTTCGTGGGCCGCTAGCGGTGCGACCTCAAGGAAAGGGCTGCCGGGGTCAAGCAGTTGGTTGATGCGCTGACGTGGCAGCAGCTTACCGCGGGAAATATGGCGAGCACGGGCACGTTCGGAACCACCGCGTGCTGTTGTGCTAAGCAGCTCTTTGAGCTCTGCGACGAGCTCTTCGTGGCGCTGTCGGTTGGTCAATGCTGGAGCGTGAGTCATGGGCGAAATACTTTCCGTTAATGACTATTAACTTTCTTGACGAAAAGATTAATGTGACCCGGGTCACCTCACAACAAATTTTGTTTTCTCGACCACACTTTCACCCCCGTGGACTTCCCGCGCACCATGAAGTACGCACCCCTCCCCGAGGTCGCAGCATGTTTCCGACAGAGATGTAAGCTTCCCCTAGAAATCTGTTTCGGGGGTGAATTCAACTGAATGTGAGCGCCCTGCACCGCACAACAAAGCCGCCTGACCTCACACTGCTGAGCACAGTGAGGCCAGACGGCAGAAGAATGAATACGGATTATTGGTTGTTAATGCCCAGCGCAGCGAGGGCCATCTCAAAGGCATTTTCCCTTGTCGCCTCGGGGCCCGCCCATTTGAGCACATGCCTGGAAGAGTTAATCAACCCAGCGGTGAGCTGGACTTTAAGCTGCGCCTCGTCGGAGGTGAGTTCGGGCTGTAGTTCACGCAGAGCGTCCACCCATAAGACCATGTAAAGACGCTGCAAGGAACGCACTTTTGCGCTCTGCTCTGGCGCCAGATTTCCCCCTTCGCGCTCTTGGACACGAATGCGATCGGGCTCCGTGACTGCAAAATGCACGTGATGCGCAAGGAGGCCCCGAAGAGTCTCCTCTGGCTCCCAATCATTGCTCTTTGCTCGATCGAGAACTGCTCGCGCACCATCGACAAGTCGGATAGAAATATCGATGAGGATCTGCGCCAACAGCTCTTCCTTGCCGCTGAAGTAACGGTAAAGAGCTGGGCCAGAAATGCCGACAGCGGAGCCAACATCCTCCAACCGAGTCTGATGAAACCCTCGGTCGGCCAGGATCGCAGCAGCAGCGGAGAGAATCTCTGCTTCTCGACGCCGTCGCGCTTCGGTTCTACGTGACATAAGCCCTTATGTTAAACGCATTGGAGCCATTTCGTCTGCATAATTATCACCAGCGCCTGCCCTCAGCGTGTGTTCACATAGACCACGGCTCGACAACAGACACACATCCTCGCCCACAGGTCCCCACACGTCCGGGTAGAGAAAAACCGCCGAGGTGACAGTTAGCACCGCGGCGGTTAGCCCCTAATCCAGTAAGGAATTAGTGGAAGAAGTGACGAGTACCTGTCATGTACATGGTGACGCCAGCTTCCTTGGCAGCAGCTATGACCTCTTCGTCACGGATGGAACCACCTGGCTGGACAACTGCCTTCACACCGGCATCAATCAGGACCTGCAGACCGTCAGCGAACGGGAAGAAGGCATCGGACGCAGCGTAGGCCCCCTGAGTACGGTTTTCTCCGTCGGCAAGCGTATTTGCGCGCTCAACGGCGAGCTTTGCGGAGTCCACGCGGTTGACCTGGCCCATGCCGACGCCGACGGTGGCGTTGTTCTTGGACAGCAGGATGGCGTTGGACTTCACAGCGCGGACGGAGCGCCATGCAAACTCGAGCTCAGCCAGCTCTTCAGCATTCAATGCCTCGCCGGTGGCCAGCTCCCAGTTCTCCGGCTTATCACCCTCTGCCTGGTAAGTATCCGGATCCTGGGTGAGCAGACCACCCGAGATAAACTTGTTCTCGGTGGTCGGTGCTTCGTACTCGGCGACGAGAATACGCAGATTCTTCTTGGCCTTCAGCACCTCAACGGCACCGTCTTCGTAGGACGGAGCGACGATGACCTCGGTGAAGATGTCCTTGACCTGTTCGGCCATCTCAACGGAGACCTCGCGGTTGACGGCAATGACACCGCCGAATGCGGACATCGGGTCACATGCGTGAGCTGCGCGGTGAGCTGCGGCGATGGACTCATCCGAGACTGCGATGCCGCACGGGTTAGCGTGCTTGATGATTGCCACACACGGGCGCTCGTGATCCCAGGCGGCACGCCATGCGGCGTCGGCATCCTGGTAGTTGTTGTACGACATCTCCTTGCCGTTCAGCTGCTTGGCGTTTGCCAGCCCCTTGGTACCAATGCGGGTCAGAGTTGCCGACTGGTGAGAGTTCTCGCCGTAGCGCAGCGGAGTCGGAGTGGATCCCTCAGCGCCACCGAGCTGCTCAACAAACCAGTTGGACACAGCTGCGTCGTAATCAGCGGTGTGCAGGAATGCGTCGCGAGCGAACTCACGGCGCTGCTCGAGGGTGAAGCCGCCTTCCTTCACGGCGGTAGCGACATCGCCGTAACGAGCCGGGTCGACGACGATGGCAACCGACGGGTGGTTCTTCGCCGCAGCGCGAACCATCGACGGGCCTCCAATGTCGATCTGCTCCACGCATTCGTCGTAGGAAGCGCCCGAGGCAACGGTCTCCCGGAACGGGTACAGGTTAACGACAACGAGCTGGAAAGCCTCCACACCGAGCTCCTTCAGCTGAGCCAGGTGGTCTTCCTTGCGGGTATCAGCCAGAATGCCGGCGTGAACACGCGGGTGCAGCGTCTTCACGCGGCCCTCGAGGCACTCCGGGAAACCAGTGAGATCCTCAACCGGGGTCACAGGCACGCCAGCTGCAGCAATCTTGCCAGCCGTGGAACCGGTGGAAACGATTTCCACGCCAGCCTCGTGCAGGTCGCGAGCCAGCTCCTCGAGCCCAGTCTTGTCGTAGACGCTAATCAGAGCGCGCTTGATCGGTTTACGCTGCGTGTTGTCGTTGGTCATTTCAGATAAGCCTTTCGTCCGTCACGCTCAATTCCGTGATCGGCAATCGAGTGCAATACATCAACCAGGAGTCGGCGTTCGACAACCTTGATTCGTTCGTGCAGGGTCTCCACCGTGTCGTCGTCCTCGACGGCCACTGGCTGTTGCGCCAGAATCGGCCCGGTGTCCACTCCATTATCAACGATATGCACGGTCGTGCCGGTGACCTTCACCCCGTAGTCAAGTGCATCCGGTACCGCACGCGCCCCTGGGAAGGACGGCAGCAGCGCTGGGTGCGTATTAATGATGCGATTGCTGTAGGCCTCCACAAATGATGGCCCCAGAATGCGCATGAAACCCGCCGAGACAACGATATCCGGCGAAAAACTGTTCACGGCCTCTAAAACACGAATATCCCAACCTTCTCGGTCCTTCTTTGCCTCAGCATCGAAAGGCACCCGAAAAGTTGGGATATTGAGGTTTTGAGCCCTCTCCAGCGCCGGACAATCCTTGTCCGAACCAACCGCGACAATCTGAACCTTTTCAGCGTCCAGCAGTTCCAGCATCGACTGCAAAAGGGAGCCCAGGCCAGAGGCCAGGACTACGATGCGGAGCTGCTTGCTGGAGGAATTATTGTGCGAAATTTCTGCGACGGGCTGTGCTTCAGTCACGGCGTTTAGCTTACCCAGCCCGGCAGAGACCCCAAATTCCGCTCCCCCTAAGTTGGCTTAGCTCTTTTGGCTTGACGACGGTTCCCCGTCGCCGCCTTCCTCCGAGTCTTCGGTGTCCTCATCGGATTCGTCCTCGTCGGTCGCATCTACTTCGCCCGATGCTTCTCCGCCTGCGGCGCTTTCTGAATCCTCTTCAGAGTCGTCCGATTCCTCAGCGTCTTCTGAAGTGTCTTCAGACTCAGCACCGGACTCTGATTCCTCCTCTGTGTCGGACTCGGCTTCGTCTTCGGAGGTCGCTTCATCTTCGGAGGTCGCTACGACTTCCCCGTCGACAATCTCCTCCGACTCCTCCGAACCGCTCCCGTCATTGTCGGACTTATCGGCGTCGCCGGCATCCTCAGCCTCAGCATGACCGTTTCCATCTCCCGCAGGCTTCGGCGGGAACTTCTCGGCGGCCACTTCCGAGACTCCCTTGTCCCTACCAAGTGACGGCACACCGGTCATCGCAACAACCACGATGGCCCCCGGAACAACCAGCCACATCGAGCCGAGCAGTCCAGTCAGCCACCAGGAGGCACCGGCCCACCCAAAGATGCCAACCTCACCGCCGAGCAGCCAAGCCAGCCCCATGAGGAAGATGATCGACCACACGGCAGCGAGAACGACGACCAGGTAGGGCTGCTTCGGTGCAGATTTCTTCAGGAATGCCACGACGCGCCAAGCCGCAACGGCTGGCGGTAGCACAATCAGCACTCCGAAAGCCCAGTGCACCAGCGACTGAGGCATGGCAGCCAAAATCGGCAGCGGTGGCAGCTGAGCCGGGTGCACTGCGAACAGCCCAGCCTCCGCTGGCCCAAACGTCGATTTTCCGCCCACCAGCACACCGACAGCACCGAAGGCCACATTTGGCAGGTACAGCAGCGAGAGGCCGCTGACCGCAACACTTTCACCGACGGTATCCGTGATTGCAAATGTCTCTGCCAGCAACTCTCGATGCCAAATCAGCGAAACGAGTGTCACCACAACACCGGCCAGCCACAGCCATGCCACGTAGCTGCCCGCCAGACGGGCCGACCCGAGCAACCACTCCGGCAGCTTCCGGCGCAGCAGTAGTGCACGCAGCAACCGCTGCCCCATTCCCAGCACCAAGGCCACGAGATTTACAAGCAGCGCGGCTGCAATCGCAAGGCCGAAACTAGGGGTCTGAACGCGGGGAAACACCTTCGACGCGTCGTAAAGCATGAGCCACGCGATGATGGTGAGAACAATGGGCGTGCCCAGATACGCGCCGACCAACGCGCGGACATCCTTGATGCTGATGCGGTCAGCGACTTCGCGGCGTACACGCCAGGCGATGAACAACACCATCAGCACCGCGGGCAGTGCTGGTGTGAGCCCCAGCGTCGTGCCGTTAAAACGGAACGGCGCGAGGTTAAAGATCATCCACATCGACGCGATACTCGCTGGAAGCGGAGACATTCCAGCGCCACTGACGATGACGCCAATCAGAGCTACCGAGATGATGAACAGCAATACGACGCCGTAAGAACCGGCAACAGACAGCCCAAACCGGCGTGTACGAGGCGAGTTAATGAAACGACGGAACCCCGAGGGACGCCCCTTGCGTGACGACGTTCCGGAGCCCCCCGCTTTCATCTTCGTCGTGGCGGCTCGATTGCTGTCGGCACCGACGCTGCGCGCACCGCCAGTCTGACCGGCCTGCGTATTCTGCCATGCGCGGGCAGTGCGCTCACTGCGCTCGCTGCGGACGCTACGGGAACCCCCGCCGCTGCCACCGGCACCGGTGCGGCTTCGCCGATTTCGATCGCTACCGGAGGAACCTCTCCGCGAATCCGCGCCTTTCACAGTGACATCGTCCTTCCCGCGTCTAATCATTGACAGCTGATTGCCCACCTATATAGATAGGGTGCCACGCAAGGGTGCGTCACAGCCATGGCCATATAGTGCCATACATACAACGCCTCTTTGTTTAGGCATTGCAGAGTCTAATTTGAAGGTACGGATCCCAGGACGGACGGTATCCGTTGAGTCCGATCTCCTTTTGCCCCCTCCCCCCCCAAAGTGGCTTCACCTTTGGTTTCCATTTGTCAACGCCGATGGGTTACTTTTTGCCACCCCCGCGACCACACCCTTAGTTCACCCGGAAACTACTTGCCGATCCCCCTACCCAGCCCCTCGATTAAGGGGCATCCGCCATAAATCCCCTGGCAACACACCGGTTGCGCTTCACCGGATCCGTGATACAAGACAACAGCCCCACGGCCACAGCACGGCCCTATTGAACTGAAACTGACGAATCAGCGAACAAGTTCTCTAAAAACAAGTTGCTTGCCCTATATCGAACCGTTATTATCGCAGAAGTTAGATAACAGTTGGGTTACAAAGAGTTTCGTTGGCAGGGAGATTGAAGTGACGTTTTTCAATGCTCGTCGCGGAGGCGGAAAGCACCGCAAGGTAGAGGTTTCCGCAACTTCTCGCGCAGCACTGGTCGCACTGTCCGCATCGACGATCGCTTCCTCCAACGCGGTCGCCCACGCAGCTGAGACCGAGAATAAGGCTCCGGAGAACTCAGCTTCGACTCAGACCCGCGCTGCTCAGCCGAAGAACAACGCTCCGATGGTGCTGGCCTCCAGCTCCTTCAATCCGAGCACTAACCTCAGCGACCACCTCGCTACGGCGTTGCAGTACAACCAGGAGCGCGTTGCTCGCGACCAGGCTGCCCGCGCTCCGAAACTCTCCATCCCGACCGTGGGGCTGCTGACCTCACCGTTCGGTCCACGCTGGGGAACCTTCCACTACGGTGTCGACCTGGCTAACGTCACCAACACCCCAATCATGTCCGTCATGGACGGCACTGTTATCGATGCCGGCCCGGCTCAGGGCTACGGCCAGTGGATTCGCGTTCGCCATGACGACGGCTCTGTTTCCGTCTACGGCCACATCGAGTCCATCTACGTTGCTGTCGGAGAAGCTGTCCGAGCTGGTCAGGTCATCGCCGGTATGGGCAACCGCGGCTTCTCCACCGGTACGCACCTCCACTTCGAGATCCACCCGGATGGCACCACTCCGGTCGACCCGGTGACCTGGTTCATCCAGCGTGGTCTGAACCTGAACTAATCAGGTATCGGCACAGGTACGAGCAAGCCTGGCCGCTCTGCGAAGGCCCTACCTGTGCACCGGCTCCCTGTTTGACCGCGGCTGCAAGCCTCCCCTGATTAAATTTTTCAGAAACCGGCATCGCCGCCGGTACTGGGGCTTTACTCTTGACACATGGCAGAGACTCAAACATTCCGCATGTGGAAGAAGTTGGCTGCGACTCCAGTCGTCGGCAAGCGTTTATTTTCCTTAACCGCCGCGTTGACGGCGCCATATTTCCGCACAATCTGCCCCAAGCTAGAGACGATGCAGCCTGGACTGGCGGTAGCGCGCATGCCCGCTTGGTGGGGCGTGCGTAATCACATTAAGTCCGTGCATGCGATTGCTGCGTGTAACCTCGCTGAATTCGCGATGGGCATGCTCTGTGAGGCCAGCGTACCGACAACGCATCGCTGGGTGCCAAAGGGCATGACGACGAACTACAAGCGCATCTCCGTTGGTGGCCTGACGGCTGTGGCCAAGGCTGAGTTGCCGGACTTCTCCACCATCACACCGGAGACTGGTGGGGTAGATTTTCCCGTCCACATTGTGCTGACCGATGCCAACGGCACCGAAGTGCAAGATGCCACCATCAACTGCTGGGTGACGGCGAAGAAGCCTAAGTAGCCTCCACGCGATAGTGGCACGTGCACGGCCGCGGGTAGGGACGGCCAGTCGGGCGGTGGTGGATTTTTACAACTTCTCCATGGGCACGCCGCCGATAAGCATCATGCGGACCTTACCTGCGGATCCAAAGTCAATCATCGCAGTTGCCCGGGGCGCGGCCCCTTGGACCTCAAGCACAGTGCCTAAGCCGTACTTGTCGTGAACAACCTTGTCACCGGGCTCTAGGTGCAAGACCTGATTCTTCTTTCGGGATGGCGCACCAGAGTTAGAGGATCCACCAGAGCCGAAGCCCGAGCTGGAACCGAAGCCCGACGAGGCACCATGGCCACGACCAAACGCGCTGCCCGCGCCGTAGCCACCAGAACCAAAACCACCAGAACCGGCGCCCCAGCTGCGAGCCGGAGCCTCGCGCAGCCAATCGATCAGGTCGCTTGGGACTTCCCCCAGGAAACGTGAAGGCGGATTATTCTGCGGCGAACCCCACGAGGACCGAGTCACAGCGCGCGTGAGATACAGCTGCTTGCGAGCTCGGGTAATACCCACATAGGCCAGACGTCGCTCTTCAGCCAGCTCCTTCGGATCGCCCAGGGCGCGCAGGTGCGGGAACAGTCCGTCTTCCCAGCCAATGAGAAATACCACCGGAAACTCCAGGCCCTTAGCCGTATGTAGCGTCATCAACGTCACTACACCGGTGTCATCATCCGGAATCTGATCCGCATCGGCCACCAGAGAAACTCGCTCGAGGAATGCCTGCAGACTTCCCGGTTCCGCTTCCCCATCGTTGTCGAAGTCGGCCGCGAAATCACGCGCGAGGTCATTCGCGATTCCAGATTCCACCTCGGACTCGCCACTAGTATCAGCACCGCTTTCAGCATCAGCTGCAGCGCCAGAGCCTTCATTTACATCAGCGCTAATATCCACCGACGACATCATCCGCGCCTCTGCAGAGAACTCCCGCGCAACGCTGACGAGCTCATTGAGGTTGTCCAGGCGCGTGGCATCTTGCGGATCATTGGAGCGCTCGAGCTCCGACTTGTACCCACTGCGATCAATAATCGCGTTGACCAAATCACCGATATCGGCCAGTTCACCGGATGCCATATCCGCCGCCAAGCCATCAATCATCTCGACGAATGCCGCCATCGCGTTTCGACTCCGTGCCGCCACCGCCGGAACCTTGCCCTCCGCTACGGCACGTAGCGCGGTGCCAAACGAGCAACGCTCATCCTCGGCATAGAGCGACACATGCGCCACCGCACGGTCACCGATTCCGCGCCGCGGCGTATTGATAATGCGACGCAACGATACATCATCGTCGAAGTTCTCAATAACGCGCAGGTAGGCGACAATATCGCGTACTTCCTTACGCTCATAGAACCTGGTGCCACCAACCACCGTGTACGGCACGCCCATACGAATGAAGACATCCTCCAGCGCACGGGAGGAATTATTGGTGCGGTAGAAAATCGCCACATCCGAGTACGAGTACGGCCCGTAGTCGACCAATTGCTCAATCTCGTTAGCGATAAACCGAGCCTCATCATGCTCATTGTCCGCCACGTAGCCCTTGATCTTGCCGCCCTCACCGAGATCGGTCCATAGCTTCTTCTCCCGGCGGTTCTCATTGCGCGCAATCAACGCATTGGCCGCCGACAGAATCGTCTGCGTCGAGCGATAGTTTTGATCCAGCAGAATCGACGTGGCCTCCGGATAGTCCTTCTCAAACTCCTCAATATTGCGAATAGTCGCACCACGGAAGGCATAAATGGACTGGTCCGAATCGCCCACCACACACAGCTCACTCGGAGGCACATCTCCACCGGGCTTGCCGACGAGCGTCGAGACCAAAACATACTGCGCATGGTTGGTGTCCTGGTACTCGTCCACCAACACATGCCGGAAACGGCGACGGTAATACTCTGCAACCTGCGGGTGATTGGTGAAAATCCGAACGACCTCACCGATTAGATCGTCAAAGTCCACGGCATTAGCCGCCCGCAGCCTGGTCTGGTACTCCAGGTAAACCCGTGCAACGACGTCATCAAAAGGATTGCGCGTCGCCGACGCGTCCGCGATGGCCTTCTCCGGGTCAATCAACTCATTCTTGAGATTGGAGATACGCGACGAGAGCACGCGACCGGTGAACTTCTTGGCATCCAGATCCATGTCCTTAGCGATCATGGACAGCAAACGCCGGGAGTCGTCCGAATCATAAATAGAGAAATTGGAATTAAGCCCCGGCACTAGCGCATGCTGCATGCGCAAGATACGCACACACATGGAGTGGAACGTGGACACCCACATACGCTGCGCCTGGTCACCGACCAGTCCCGCCACACGCTCACGCATCTCGGCTGCGGCCTTATTGGTAAAGGTAATAGCCAAAATTTGGCTTGGCAGAACCCCACGCGCACCGATCAGGTATGCAATCCTGCGCGTCAGCACAGACGTCTTTCCTGAACCCGCTCCAGCCACAATCAACAGTGGTGAACCAATGTGCTCCACTGCTTGGCGCTGCTGCGGATTAAGCCCCTCTAGCAGCGACTCTGAATCAAAACTGGGCTCAAAGCCACCGCCAAAACCGCCGCCAAAGCTGGCAGCGCCACTCGGCGCGCTATTGCTACCAGCGCCGGTGAAGCGGCCGAACCCACCACGGCCAGGCGTAGCACCGCCCACCTCACCGTGGTTCGAACCAGCATGGCTATCGCCACTACGGCCATCGTCAGCATTGAAGGACCCGAACAGCATTCCAGTTTCATTTCCCATGATGGCTACTACAGTAGCCGAGCCCCCGGATTGGACTGTTCGAATCCTTTGGCACAATAAGAACTATGAGCGAAAACCCTGCGGACACTCCCGCCGCACACACCGACAACACCGACGACGCCGAGCACAGCCAGCAGGCGGCGGCAGTATCCCCTTTTGAAGTCCGCACCCCCACCGGCACCGATGATCCGTTGAGCTCCGCGGAGATCGAACAGTACCGCAAGGAAATCAACCGCCTTGACGGGCTGATTATCGATGCCATTCAACGCCGCACCGCAATCAGTAAGGCCGTCGGCAAAACTCGCCTGGGATCTGGCGGCACGCGTCTCGTGCACGGCCGAGAGGTGCAGATCATCAACGAGTTCCGCGACGCACTTGGCCCAGAGGGCCCGGCAATCGCGTCGGCTCTGCTGCGCATGGGACGCGGTCGCCTGGGCTAACCCTCGCCAGCTACCTGTCCGGCTAGCCTTCCAGGGAAATCAGCTTTTCCTCTAGGAACTCATCGATACCGGTGAAACCACCCTCACGTCCAAGGCCGGACTGCTTGACACCACCGAACGGCGCCGACGGGTCCGACAGCGAGCCCTTATTGACCGCAACCATGCCGGACTCCAATGCCTCTGCCGCACCGAGCGCCTTGGTCAGGTTCTCACTGAACACATACGCCGCCAGACCAAAGATGGTGTCATTTGCCTGCTCAATCGCACGGCCATCGTCCGTGAAGGTTGTCACTGCAACCACCGGACCGAAAATCTCTTCGCGGACAATATCCGCGTCCTCGGGCACATCAGTCAGAACTGTGGGCTCGAAGAAGTAGCCGTCGGAAAGCACGCCTCCGAGATCCGGAATCTTGCCGCCACACTCAACCTTCGCACCACGCGTGACCGCATCGTCAACCAGATCACGAACCTTTTCCTGCTGATCGCGCAGTGCGAGTGGGCCAAGATCCGTGGCAGAATCGGTACCCTCGCCCAACTTCAGTTCCGCAAAACGCTTGACGACGCCTTCGACGAACGCATCCTTCTTGGATTCATGAACAATAAAGCGATTCGGGGCGATACACACCTGGCCGCCATTGCGGAGCTTGGCGTCACTGACTGCCTGCACAGCCTTATCAACATCACCATCAGAGAGAATGACAAACGGAGCATTCCCGCCGAGCTCAAGGGAAACTTTCATCGAAGTTTCCGCGGCCTTCGCAGCGAGCATCTGGCCAACTTCGGTGGAACCGGTGAAGGTGAACTTGCGCAGGCGGTCATCGGAAAGCAGGGCCGAAACGTTGGCTGAGTGTCCTGTTGGCAGCACGGAGATTACGCCTGCGGGGACACCGGCTTCGATAAGCAGTTTGCCCAGGTAGAGCATGGTCAGCGGAGTTTTGGACGCGGGCTTAATAATGACCGGGCAGCCGGCGGCGAGTGCCGGGGCGATCTTGCGAGTCCCCATAGCCAGCGGGAAATTCCACGGCGTAATAGCCAAAGCCGGGCCGACCGGCTGCTTAATCACCGCGACGCGCGAGGTCCCGCTCGGAGAAATTCGGTAATCGCCGGAGATACGCACGGCCTCCTCAGCGAACCAACGAAAAAACTCGCCACCGTAGCCGACCTCAGCCTTGGAATCCGGCAACGCACGGCCCATCTCCAGAGACTGCAGCTGGGCCAACTTGTCTGCATCCCGACGGATGAGTTCAAAAGCGCGGTAAAGAATCTCGCTGCGCTTGCGGGGCGGGGTTACCTTCCACTCCTTCTGAGCTGCGACGGCGTCGTCAAGCGCCTGCCTGGCGTCCTCCTCTGTGGCGGAAGCGACCTGGACCAGCGGCTTATCTGTCGCGGGGTTAACGACATCGAAGGTCTCACCATTCGACGCGGGACGGAACTCACCGCCGAGGAGAAGGCCTGTGGGGACATCTTTGAGGATGTTGTCGTAATCAGGGGTGAAATCAGTCATATTTTCCAGAGTAGGTGCCTTTGCTGAAGCGGGCTAGGGGCTCGTAGATGGCGGATAGTCGACGGATGGTCGGCGCATAGGCGAAGCAAAGGCACCGCGGAATCGAGCTGCCAGCAGATTGTGGTCACGCCTGGTCACATCCTGCTGCCCGGCGAGAGTGCCAAAACGTAACTAGGCTGGGGATGTATAAAGTGCTTTTCGTCAAAAATCACCTGGGAGCAGGAATGACCGTAGATATCACCGCAACCGAACAGTGGGCTCAGCTGGCTAAGCGCGTGGACAATGTTCGCGCCACCTCGCTGCGTGAGCTTTTCGCCAATGAAGATGGCCGCACTGAGAAGCTGACTTTCGATGCGGGCACTCTCCACGTTGACCTTTCCAAGAACTTGATGTGCCTCGACGGTTTTGCCGAGCTGGTTGAGCTCGCTCGTGCCGCTGGCATCGAAGAAGCACGCGAGAAGATGTTCCGCGGTGACAAGATCAACACCACTGAAAACCGCTCCGTGCTGCACACAGCGCTGCGCCTGCCAGCAGAGGAAAATCTGACCGCCGGCGACCAGGATGTCGCTGCCGACGTGCATGAGGTGCTCGGCCGCATGCGCGACTTTGCTCGCAGCCTCCGCAGTGGAGACTGGCTGGGATACACGGGTCACACTATTAAGACTGTGGTCAACATCGGCATCGGTGGCTCCGACTTGGGCCCGGCAATGGTGACCAAGGCGCTGCGCACCTACGCCACTGCCGGCATTGATGCCCGCTTTGTCTCTAACGTTGACCCATCTGATCTACAGGCGGTTCTGGATGAGGTCGATCCGGAGTCCACGCTGTTTATCGTCGCTTCCAAGACCTTCACCACGCAGGAGACGCTCTCCAACGCTCACGCAGCTCGCCGCTGGCTTATCCAGCAACTGGGTAGCGAAGAAGCTGTCGCCAAGCACTTCGTCGCCGTTTCCACGAATGCCGAAAAGGTCGCCGAATTCGGCATCGACACTGAGAACATGTTTGGCTTCTGGGACTGGGTCGGCGGCCGCTACTCCGTCGACTCCGCCATCGGCCTGTCCATCATGGCCGTCGTTGGTCCGATGGACTTCATGCGCTTCCTGCAGGGCTTCCGCGCAATGGATGAGCACTTCCTCAACGCTCCGCTGGAGCAGAACGTGCCGGTACTGATGGGCATGCTGAATGTCTGGTACTCAAACTTCCTCGACGCTCAGTCGCATGCCGTGCTGCCCTACTCTGAAGATCTCTCTCGCTTCCCGGCGTACCTTCAGCAGCTCACCATGGAATCGAACGGTAAGTCCGTGCGTACCGACGGCAAGAGGGTGGACTACAACACCGGAGAAATCTTCTGGGGTGAGCCGGGAACGAACGGCCAGCACGCTTTCTTCCAGCTCCTTCACCAGGGAACTCGCCTAGTTCCGGCTGACTTCATCGGCTTTGCCCGTCCACGCCAGGATCTGCCGACGGCTTCCGGCGAAGGTTCTATGCACGACCTGCTGATGAGTAACTTCTTCGCACAGACCAAGGTGCTGGCCTTCGGTAAGACCGCAGAAGAAATTCGCGCAGAGGGCGTTGCCGAGGAACTCGTAGAGCACAAGGTCATGCCAGGTAACCGTCCGACCACGACCATCATGGCCGAGGAACTGACCCCGGACGCAGTAGGTGCACTGATTGCACTCTACGAGCACATCACTTTCGTCGAGGGCATTGTCTGGGGTCTGAACTCCTTCGACCAGTGGGGCGTGGAGCTGGGCAAGCAGCAGGCCGGCGACCTGCTGCCTGCAGTTACCGGTGAAGTAGCACCGGATTCTGGCGATGCTTCCACCGATGCGCTGCTGACGTGGTACCGAGATAAGCGCTAGCGGCTCTTAGACAGCTGGCCTAAATAGCTAACAGTCCGCCCTCGGCTTCTCGCTGCGGGCGGGCTGTTGTTATTTGTATCCCTCTAAATCTTCACCGCGTAACCGTCAGCGCGATAGCCCTTAACAATCTCCTTGCCGAATGGGAAGCAGGTCACCGGAATCATCTTGACGTTGGCCACCGCCAGTGGAATTCCAACGATGGTGACAGCCTGCGCCGCCGCAGTCATGATGTGACCGATGGCCAGCCACAGACCAGCGATGAGGAACCAGATTACATTCATCACACCGGCGCTAACGGCACCGACCGCGCCCCGTCCGGAACGCTCCACCACGGAGCGCCCAAACGGCCACAGTGCATAAGAAGCCATGCGGAACGAGGCCACACCAGCGGGAATTGTGACAATCAAAATACAGGCAAGAACGCCGAAGAAAATGTAGCCCAAAGCAAGCCACAGGCCACCGAACAACAGCCAAATGATATTCAGCAAGGTCTTCATGCCACTTAAGTGTAGTCAGGATGCGTAGTGGGCACCTGGAGTTAGCGCAGCTCACCTAACGCCTGCGCAAAGTGAGGCATTAAGCCCATAGGGCCACTCGGTTGCGGTGAGGATGGGGCGCGGCATCCCGTCGCAAAGCGGGGTTGGGAAAAAGTGAATAGTATCTAAGTCATGTCTGCCTACATTGAAGATGATGTTCTTGCCTATCGACTTGCCGTGGGCGCCAGTGAAATTCTCAAGGGTGTCCGCAACGTAGGCCTGCTGCGTGGCCGCATTCTGGGAGATGCCGGCGACGCACTGGCACAGGAGTGGATTGCCCGCGTACTGGAGCAGCACCGTCCGGACGACGGACTGCTGTCGGAGGAAGCCGCGGATAACCGTGAGCGCCTGGACTCAAAGCGGGTGTGGATTATTGACCCACTCGATGGCACGCGTGAGTTCGCTTCGGGCCGCCAGGACTGGGCAGTTCATGTCGCTCTGGTAGAGGACGGTCAGCCGACCCACGCTGCTGTTGGTCTGCCGGATCACGGCCAGGTTTTCCACACGGGTGAGGCCAAGGCTGTCCAGGGGCCGTGTGCGGGCAAGATTGTCGTATCGCGTACTCGCCCACCGGCTGTGGCGAAGTACGTCGCTGACAAGCTGGGCATGGAGCTGGTAGAGATGGGCTCCGCTGGTGCGAAGGCAATGCACGTACTGCTCGGTGACTACGACGCCTACATCCACGACGGTGGTCAGTACGAGTGGGACTCGGCAGCGCCGGTTGGCGTCGCTAAGTCCGCAGGACTTTTCGTCAGCCGCCTAGACGGCTCCGCGCCGACCTACAATAATGTCGATACTTTCCTGCCGGATATGCTGTTCTGCCGACCGGACCTGTCGGAGGAGATTCTGGCAGCGGTGAAGGAATTCAAGGATCAAGAGCAGAAGTAGGTAAGTTAGGGCGGCCATGACCGACTCCACTGACATCACGACACAGGCTCATCAGGGCATTCAGACTCCGTACGAGGATTTGCTGCGCGAAATTCTCGCTGACGGAGCAGCTAAATCAGACCGCACTGGCACGGGCACTCGCTCAGTGTTCGGCCGCCAGCTGCGCTTTGATCTGAGCGAGGGCTTCCCACTGATCACCACTAAGAAGGTGCACCTGAAGTCCATCGTGTACGAGCTGCTGTGGTTCCTCCGCGGCGATTCGAACGTCCGGTGGCTCCAGGACCGTGGAGTGACTATTTGGGACGAGTGGGCAGACGACAACGGCGACCTCGGCCCGGTCTATGGCGTGCAATGGCGCTCCTGGCCCACTCCGGATGGGCACCACATCGACCAGATTGCACAGGCGCTGGAGACTTTGAAGTCCAACCCGGATAGCCGCCGCAACATCGTCAGCGCCTGGAATGTCTCCGAGATTTCCAATATGGCGCTGCCACCATGCCATCTGCTGTTCCAGTTCTACGTCGCAGATGGCAAGCTCAGCTGCCAGCTCTACCAGCGCAGCGCGGACATGTTCCTGGGCGTACCATTTAACATCGCTTCCTATGCACTGTTGACGCACATGATGGCGCAGCAGGCGGGCTTGGACGTTGGTGAGTTCATCTGGACCGGTGGTGATTGCCACATCTACGACAACCACATTGAACAGTGCGAACTGCAGGTCTCCCGTGAGCCACGCCCCTACCCCACGCTGAAGCTTCGGAAGGCCGACAGCATTTTCTGCTACGCTTACGAGGACATCGAGGTCATCGGCTACGACCCGCATCCTCTGATTCGCGGTCAGGTGGCTGTCTAAGTCAGCGAAAGGTGAGTGTCGACATGAACGAGTCCACCGCTTCCACCAGCGCAAGGCCCCCGTTTGTAGGGATGATTTGGGCGCAGTCTCGGGCCGGCATTATCGGCGACGGCGCGACTACGCCCTGGCATCTGCCTGAAGATCTTCAGCATTTCAAAACAACGACGATGGGCGCACCGGTCATCATGGGGCGTCGCACGTGGGACTCGCTGAATCCCAAGTTCCGTCCGCTCCCGGGTCGTCGAAACATCGTCCTTTCGCGCTCCGTGTCCGATTTCCCCGGCGCTGAATCCGCAGCCAGTCTCGAAGCGGCACTCGCAGCCGTCGCCGACGAGCCCGCAGCATGGATTCTCGGGGGCGGACGTGTCTATCGCGATGCACTTTCGCTTGCCGACGAATGCGTGGTCACCGACATTGATACTGATGTCGATGTCCCGGTACCAGTCATGGCTCCCGACCTCTACGACTGGGTTCGTGTCGAGGATGGCCCGTGGCAGACGTCAACGACCGGCCTACGCTACCGCTTCTGCACGTGGCGGCGTCTAGAGGATTAGCTTCCTTTAAAAGCCGCGGAAGGAAAACCTCCGAAGAGCATCTGGGAATGCTGCCTAGCAAGGCTCTGAGGAGGGGCTACTGCCCAGCGGACGTATTGCACAATGGAATATCGGCCTTGGTCCGCGCGTTGGACTGAGTATGACTGATGTGAAGACTCCACAGACCACCGAACACGTGACCATTTACGCTGCGGCCTGGTGCCCTTTCTGCCAGAACCTCATTGCTGGCCTGAAGGAAAACGGCACTCCGTTTGAGGCTTGGGACGTCGAAAAGCACGAGGACCTTTCGAAGTGGGTTGAGTCCGTCAATGACGGCAACCGCGTTGTGCCGACTGTGCTGTACTCCGATGGCGAGCACGCCACGAATCCGTCTGTGGAGGAAGTCACCGCTAAGTACGCTGAACTCTCCAGCAAGTAGTTAAAAGCTAAGTAAGCAAAAAGCCGAACCCCACTTTCGGGTTCGGCTTTTTATGTTCACGCGCGACCGGGGTTAATAGAGGGGTAAGTTACTGACCTCGTTTATAGCAAAAATCGCCCACAAAATGGCCTGAAAGTGCCATAAACTCGCACAGTTTCACATTTGCAGCCCGTAAATTTTGTCTATTGACCGTGCGGCCGGTCATGCTGCCAGTCGCGATACCAGCATTAGTCCAGATCGTCGTGTGCCATCAGCTGACGAGCAGCCTCAGTAATCGAGCCAGACAGCGACGGGTAGACAGAGAAGGAGCTTGCCAAGTCATCGACGGTGAGCTGGTTGGAAACGCACACAGCAATTGGCAGAATCAGCTCCGAGGCGGTCGGAGCGACCACCACACCACCGATAATCATGCCGGAATTCTTACGGCAGAACAGCTTGACGAAGCCGTGGCGCAGCGAGCGCATCTTCGCACGTGGGTTACCTGCCAGCGGGAAAACCTCAACACGAGCGGAGACCTCACCGGACTCAATCTGAGCCTGGGAGACACCAACAGTCGCAATCTCCGGGCGGGTGAACACTGCCGAGGAAACGGTGCGCAGGCGAATTGGCGAAACACCTTCACCGAGGGCGTGGTACATCGCAATACGCCCCTGCATAGCTGCAACGGAAGCCAGCGGGAACAAGTCGGTGCAGTCACCGGCAGCGTAGATACCCGGCACGTTGGTGCGGGAAACACGGTCAACGTGAATGTGGCCAGACGGGGTCATTTTCACACCGCTTGCGTCCAGACCCATATCCGCAGTGTTCGGAATCGATCCGACGGTCATCAACGCGTGGGAGCCGAAGACCTCACGGCCGTCGGAAGTGACGACGCGAACGCCGCCGTCCTCAGTGCGTTCGACAAGATCACAGCGGGCGTTCTTCACAACGTCCACACCGCGCTCCAGCAGGACCTCCTCCAGGGCATCTGCAGCGTCAGCATCCTCGTGCGGCAGGATGCGGTCACGCGAAGCGACCATGGTGACCTTCACACCCAACTCGGTAAACGAGGATACGAACTCAGCACCGGTAACACCAGAACCGACCACAATGAGGTGCTCCGGCAGCTCCTCCAGTTCGTAAACCTGACGCCAGGTCAAAATACGGTCACCATCAGGAATCGCACCCGGCAGAATACGTGGGGACGCACCGGTGCAGACCAGCACCAGGTCGGCTTCAAGAGTGACCTCGCCGCCCTCGAGCAAGTCGACGGTGACGTAGTGAGTTACACGGCCCGGGTCGTGGTCATCGAGACGACCGCGGCCCTGCAGCATCTTGATGCCCTCGCGCTCCATCTGTGCGCGAACATCGTCAGACTGCTGCTGCGCCAGGCGCTTAACGCGCTCGTTGACCGCAGTGAAGTCGATTTTACGCTGGGAGAAGTCCGGGCGAAGACCCATCTCGTCCGCACGGCGCATATCAGTACGAACGCCCGTCGCCGCGATGAAGGCCTTAGAGGGAACGCAATCCCACAGGACGGAAGAACCGCCCATCCCGGCATCCTCAACCACAGTGACTTCAGCACCGTACTTGGCGCCAACCAGCGCTGCTTCGTAGCCGGCTGGGCCGCCGCCAATGATTACGATCCTCTGTGTCACAAATCCTCCAAAGTTGCCGTGGATATCACAATGTAACTACCGCGGGAGGCATTTTCCCCGCTTTGCCCCAATAGTCTAACGGACAGTCATGGTTGACGGCGCGCCATCCTCATAGCGCGCGACAATGCCAGCGAAGAGTTTCACACCAACGCCCAGGCAACGCTCGTCCACGATTAGATCATCTCGGTGCAAATCGTGCTTGTCTCCACGACCGGACCAGCAGCCCAGACGAGCCATCGCACCCGGGACGTGCTCGAGGTACCAACCGAAGTCCTCGCCGCCGGACGACTGTGGGGCCTGAATGACAGCATTCTCGTCCACTCGTCGCACCGCTTCCGCAATCAGGGCGGTGCAGTATTCGTCGTTAAGCACAGGCGGCACGCCACGCTCGTAGTTGATGGTGCAATCAGCGCCGGTCGGAGCGAGGACCTGTTCAATCAGTTCACGCACCAGTGGATCGATGTCGCGCCAGGTCTTGATGTCCGCGGTGCGCAGGGTGCCACTGACGCTGCCTTCCGACGGAATCGCGTTGTGCGCGTACCCGGAGTGAACGGAGCCGAACGTCAGCACGGTGCCCGTACGAGGATCGACGCGTCGCGACAGCAAGCCCGGCAAATCTACAATCAATTTACCCAGCGCATAGACAACATCGGCCGTCATCTGCGGACGGGAGGTATGCCCGCCCGGACCATGCACCTGAATCTCCAGGGTGTCGGCTGCAGAGGTGATGGCACCTGTTCGAACGCCAACGTGACCGACACGTAACTTCGGCTCACAGTGGACGGCAAAAATACGCTCAACGCCATTGAGCGCACCGGCAGCGATAACCTCGGGTGCACCGCCAACCATGACTTCCTCTGCCGGTTGGAAAATGAAACGCAGCGGAGTAGGCAACGTGTGCTTCTCGTGGTACTCAGCCATGGCCAATGCCGTCGCGAGCGTAATCGTGGTGTGAAAATCATGCCCGCAGGCGTGCATGACGCCATCGTTGGTGCTGGCAAACTCCAGCCCCGTGGTCTCTGTAATTGGAAGCGCGTCTATATCACCGCGGAAAGCGAGACGCCCCGGCAATTCACCTCCGGCTTCGCTACCGGCGAGTTCATCTTCACCAATGTCGACCATCAGGCCGGTGTTGGGAAATAGCACTGGTTTCAGCCCTGCAGCACGCAGCTTCTCCTCCACAAAAGCCGTGGTGGCGTGCTCCATGTGAGATAGCTCTGGGTGCGCATGAAGATGCCGCCGCCACTCAAGAATCTCGTTCGCGTGCTCGGCCCACCAGTGCTTAATAAACTCCTCAATCACAACTCTCCAGTGTAAGCGCTCCGCCGACAGGCCGTAACAAGAGGCCTACCGACGACTGCGCCAGCGATAGCAGTGGCTGGCAAGCGCTTGAATATCAGCGCCAGACGTACACATGACCAGGAGTCACTTCTTTAACTTTGACCTCTTCAATTATCAGATGTTTCACATTTTGAGGAAGTCTGCGATGATAATAGGCATGTCCGGCAATGGCACACCTAAGTCTCTCAGCATCCCCATCATCATCGTGGCCACAGCACTCGTGGTTGTCATCGGCATCGCCATCGGCCTGTCGCTGAACAATAGTGATGAGCCCCAGCGTCCGGAGGTCCCCTCCTCCTCGCAGCCGACGTCGCCCAGTTCGACACCGCCGTCCTCGACGAGTTCGACTTCTACGAGCAAGACGACCACCACGACGACGACTACGTCGAAGACCTCCGAGACGTCGTCAAGCACGCCGAGCACTTCGACATCGTCCTCGTCGTCGACGCCGAGCACCACGTCTTCGTCATCCACGACGACGAGCTCCGAGCCGACATCAGCTCCGGAGGGACAGGACTTCGGCACTGGGCGCTCTGACTTGGACGGCCTGGGCTTCGTGGGTAGCTCCGCACGCTGCGACAGCGGCGACCGCGCCTTTGCTGTTGTCGCCGCTGAGCAGGGCATTAAGGCTGCTGCTTGTGAGACACGCTCCGGCGAGAAGTACTACCGCTCGGATACACCACAGGGTTCCGGATCGATGGACATCATCGTCGATGAGGGCGACCGCGTTGTTGCACAAAACGGCTCGTACAAGTACCAGATGTCCCCCTCCGGAGTTCTTGTGACCAAGGACAACGAGGTCGTCAAGAAGTACGCCGCAGAAGCCTGGGGCACTGCCTAAGAGATCAGCTTAAAAATCAATGTTGCGGGGACCGTAGAGGCGGTCGCCCGCATCTCCCAGCCCCGGCACGATGTAGGCATCCTCGTTAAGATCCGGGTCCACCACAGTGGTGACAAGACGCACCGGGAAACCGGATTCCTTCAAGGCGTCGACACCCTGCTGTGCAGAAATGATGCACACGGCCGTGATGTTGTCCGCTCCTCGATCCGCCAACAGCTTCAGGGCATGCAGCAGTGAACCGCCGGTTGCCAGCATTGGGTCGACCAGGAAGACAGTGCGCCCGGACAAATCCTCCGGCAGCGCCTCGAGGTACGGCACCGGCTCATGGGTTTCCTCATTACGAGCCAAGCCAATAAAGCCCACCTGCGCATCGGGAATCATCGACAGCGACGGATCAATCATGCCAAGCCCCGCACGAATGACGGGAACAATAATCGGCGGATCCTGCAGACGGTAACCCGGCGCGGTGGTGATTGGGGTCTGAACATCGAAGTTATCGACGGGCAGCTCCCGGCTTGCCTCGTAGATCAGCATCGCGCCCAAATCGGCGAGTGCCGCACGGAAGCCCGCGTTATCAGTGCGCGCGTCTCGCAGAATGGTCAAACGTGACTGTGCCAAGGGATGGTTGACAACGGTAATCTCCATGCCTTCCAAAATACATTGCTTTGCTTTTGCCGCTCTGGTGCCGGCATCGCAAGTTTCTGAAAACGCGTTCCCAAAAAAGATGGAACCGAATCGGCCTTTTTCGCGCCTAACAATACGAGGGCTTTTTACTGCGCCCCATTTGTGTAAGCCCGCTTACCACCAAACCACTGCCGCTCAGCCGCCGTCCGAACCCCGCTAGCCGTTCTGCCACAGCACTGAGTGTTTAACCACACGCGAATTTCCTAGAGAGGCCGTAAATCTTGTCCCGTCCATCACCACACAGTCCCCACAGCCAATCGTTTCTCTCTCCGACCACTAACGGGAATGAATCAGTCTTTACGCTGGTGCCAGAGCTTATTTCTGCCAATGCCGCGCGCCTTGACGCATTGTCGCAGCAGAACAGCGGCACTGCCTTGGACATCAGCGCACTGCACTCGCTTGGCGACGTCCCGTTTGCCGGCTCCTTCTGTCACGCTGCAGCCTCTGCTCTACAGCGCCAACATCAGCATGTGGCTGAGCTGAATGAGTACGGCACCAGCGCTGCTCGTGCACTGAACGCTCTTGTCTCTGCGGTGTCCACTGCTGAAGATGCAGGCGCACATGCGTTGCAGTCCATCTCACCGAAAATGGGAGCCGTTGCAGCTCGCGGGATTGGGGGTGTGTGATGCTTCCCACCAATCTACTTACGGAGGTCCCCAGCGCGATTGCACAACAGCTAAGTCCTGCCATCGCCCCCGCACTGGCAGGACTTGCTGGGGCCGCAATCCCCGCCGCGAGTACTGCCTGGCGCTCAGTGGCAGATTCCGTTGACCGCAACTGGGGCGATGGTGCTGGTTCCGGGGCAGGAGCCGCGGGAACAAGCCTCAAACGGGCTGCAAATGCGGCAGCCGACTTGGAAGCTCGCGCCGGAACCATTGACAGTGACATTGCCAAGGGCCTAGCTGCAGTAATGTCAGCGGCCACTGATTTGGCCCGGATTGCCATGGATTTTGTTACTTCCGCCATGGGCTCGCTGACTGCGACGGCTGCGGGGCCCGCAGGTCTCGCCGCGACCGGTGCCAGCCTAGTCTCAGCGGCCAGTTCCGCGATCTCACAGGCCATTGCGCGGCTTATGAAACTAGAACAAGAACTGCGGCCTCTGGTGCAGTCGCTGATACAGCAGGCAAGCGCCGCGGTGGACACCCCTACCCCACCCCGTCCGGCGCAGTTGGAGGCCCCAGCAACCACTCAAGCCGCCCTCGCTTCTACGTCTACGAACACCCCAGGATCGGCCAGCGCTACCGATGCTGCAGATGGTTCGGAGGCGTCGTCCGATTCGGGCAGCGCGCCGGTGCCTGCGGATGCGGGGGCTGGCGCGCCGACACCAGAAGCCCAAGCTGCGGTGAAGGCTGCACTCAGTGCCGTCGGAACGCCCTATGGTTGGGGCGGAAATACTCCGGGGCAGGCGCTCGATTGCTCAGGCTTGACGCACTGGGCCTACGGGCAAGCTGGTGTTGATATTCCCCGCACGGCAGAAGCACAGGCCGTCGGCCGACAGGTGAGCCAGGATGAACTGCTGCCTGGCGATCTTGCAGTGTGGGACGGCCATGTCGCCATGGTTATCGGCGACGGAAAGATGGTCGAAGCAGGCGATCCGGTACAGGTAAACCCCGTGCGTACAACCAACATCGGCATGCCGTTTAAGGGGTTCTACCGCCCGACCGGATAGTGCGGTGGGTATCTGCGTCGTAAAACTTCTAAGATAGGACTACGCAAACTTGCCACCCGTGGGGGCGCTGCAGGTATGACAATTTTTGAGTTCTAATAATCACCGACAAGCAGAAGGGCTGCGACGAAAACTATGGCCAGGAAAGGCATCGTTCCTATCGAACTCGAGCTGACCTCGGGCACCTTTTACACGTTGTGGGCTCCAAGCTGGCGTGAAGGTGGCTCCGAGTGGCAGGCTCTGCTCGGCCGCGGCGATGACATCTATTTGTTCTCATCTGCGGCAAAGCTCCTGGCTTTCCTTCAGTCGGATGCTCCTCACGACTTCACGCAGCACCCCAGCTGGCGCAACTTCAACCAGCAGCTACCGGGAGCGGCCATCGCGGCGCCACGCCACCGCTATGACCTGATTGGGCTGCCAGAAATTTTGGCCGGCCGGGCCGACTACGACCATGTTTCGCGCGCAGACCGCATTCTTGCCATCACTCGCTCGATTGGTGCGATTGCGGATCTCAATCCGATCAACCAGATGTTCGCCTCTCACTCTGTCCTGGCTGCCACGCAAAATGGTGCTGATCACTTCCAGGGCAATGGCGCCGCTCAGTGGTCGGCTATCGGCAATGTCATCTTGACCAACTGGGACAATTGCATTGACGCTATCGACGCCATCGGCGCAAATACTCCGAACATCGATGAAGAGTCTGAAACCACTGCTGCAGCCGCACTAAAGGAAGCGGAGGCCGCGGAGCGTGAGCGCCGTGAAACCGCGGAGAAGAAGCGCGAAGAGGAAAAGAAGTCCGCAGAGGAGACCGTCGGCGATCCGTACGATCAGACGGTGTGGGCCAACGCTGGCATCGACCCGATCAAGATCTCCATCGCTGGCCGCACGCTCTACACCTTGCGTTGTTACATGGGGCGTCGCCCGCTATTCCTGGGCAGCGCCGGTGAGATTCACACGTTCTCGCAGCCACGCACGATGGTGCGTTGGCTGCTGGAGAACAAGCATCACGACATGTCGGCGCTGACGACGTGGGATGAAATCATCACTGCAGCCAACGCAGGTGAGCTAGAGGCCGTGGTGCACGAGGACAATGAGTACTCGTTTACCGGTCTGGCCGAGGATATTGAAAAGGGCCCGAACGCCGTGGACACCGCCCAGCTCGCCCGCGCGTACGAGCTACTCGCAGACGCCGCTGACTGGGCTGGTGATGATGCCGTGAACGAGGTACTGGCGGGCAATCAGCAGCTGCAGTGGCTGCTGAACTTCCTGCTGGACACCGGAGAGCTGTCCGAGCCAGTTCCGCCTTACGACGATGAGGCCAAGGGCTGGAGGCAGCTGGAGAAGGACTTGGCCGCTCGGTTCACGACCAAGATCTAGCTCCTCCCAGCAAAGCTGGCCGGCGCTGGCTAGTCCAGCGTCAGGTTCAGCTCATCTTCGGCACCGAAACCCGCACCGTTGACATCAGTTTCGATGTCCTCGTCGCTGTTGTCGATAAGCTGCAGGTAAGCGGGGTAAATAATGGTGTCCATGATGTGTTCGCGGGTCGGTAGATCCACGAATGCATTGTTTAGCGCATTCGAGGTCAGTTCGAACAGCTCGCTGTAGCCGTAGCCGAAGTTCTCCACCAGCTCCATGCACTCCCTGGTCATGGAAGTCGCACCAATCAGACGGTTATCCGTGTTGACGGTGCAGGCGAAACTCATATCGTCGAGAAGCGAGAACGGGTGATCCGCAACGCTGTCACAGACACCCGTCTGAACGTTGGAAGTCGGACAGATTTCCAGCGGAATCTGGCGGTCACGAATAGCGGAGGCAACCTCCTGACATTCGATGCCCTCGAGGGAAGCACCGAAGTCCTCGTAGATGCGCACACCGTGACCCAGGCGGCGAGCACCTTGCACGACAGCGTCCTGCAACGAATCCACACCGGCGTCTTCACCTGCGTGAATGGTGACCGGAATGAGGTTCTCCCGCAGCATAGTGAATGCTTCGGCGTGGTTAGCCGGCGGGAAGCCGTTTTCCGGTCCAGCGATGTCAAAACCGACAACGTACCCATCGGAGTTCTTCCCGTAGTTGTCGATGACCAGCTGTGCGACTTCCTTGGAATTGTTATTCTGGCGCATCGCACAGACCAACAGACGTGCGGTGATGTGCTTTCCCTCAGCGGCGGCGTGGGCTTCACCCTGCGCCAGGCCTTCGACCAGAGCGTCGATAACAGCCTGCATATCCAGGCCCTTTTCCAGATGGTTTTCCGGAGCGAGGCGCAGCTCAGCGTAGACAACGTTGTCGGCAGCCAAATCCTCGACGGCCTCACGCGCCACGCGCGTCAGCGACTCAGCGGTCTGCATGACGGCGCAGGTGTGCGCGAAGGCAGTCAGGTAGCTCGGCAACGAGCCAGAGTTGCCGGTGTCAATAAACCACTTCTCCAGTTCATCCGCGTCGGTGGTGGGCAGCTGATCGGTGTAACCGCAGTCCGCGGCCAGGTCGATAACGGTCTGCGGGCGCAGGCCGCCATCGAGGTGATCGTGAAGCAGTACCTTGGGCAGGCTGGCGACAACCTTGCGCATCTCATCGAGATTCGATGCTGAAGACTGTGTGTCCAGAGACTGAGCATCACTGTGCAAAGATTTAGTCATAATGGCCAGACTATCGGTACTGCGCCCTCCGCTTCTACTTCACTGCCGCGGAATCGTATTTCTGCTTTGCACAAAGACTTTCTCTCCCCCGTTTTCCCCCATCCACACACGAGAAATACGTCATTCCGGGTGACGTTTTACTACCCTTATTTCATCATGTTTCCCTCTCGCCGCTACTCGTCTGCCGTTACGCTGCTAGCCACCAGCGCTCTGCTTCTGCCGAGCACTGCCCCCGCAGCCATGGCGCAGAGCACCTCGCCTACCGACGACACCCCGATTGTCGGCCCCGCACCTGACATCCGTGACACGGAGGGCTGCCCCTACAAGACCCTCCCACCAGCACCAGTGGACTCCTCGGAGGTTCCGGCTCCCGGCGAAACATCTCCCCCTCCTCTTCCGGTTCCCCCAAAACCGGCTGGAGGTAGCAAAATGTCCGCCTGCGGCATTGTCAGCGGTGAGGGGTTTGACGTTCCGAAAGAACTCTCCGCCTCTGCATGGACGGTGTTCGATTTGAAATCCGGCGATGTCCTTGCGGCGAAGGACCCGCACGGCCGCTACCGTCCGGCATCGATTATTAAGGTGTTGCTGGCGATGGAGGCGCTCGAGGATTTGAAACTCGACACCTCGGTTAAAGCGACATTCGAGGACGCGAACATGGAGGGCTCTCGTGTCGGCATCGTCGAGGACGTGAACTACTCGGTAGAAACGCTCCTAACTAGCCTGTTGCTCAACTCCGGCAACGATGCCGGCCACGCGTTGGCCCGCGAACTTGGTGGCATGGATAAGACCACCGAAAAGGTCAACGCCCTGGCAAAGAAATTGGGGGCGACGGATACGCGAGTGGTCAACCCGACTGGTCTCGATGCTCCGGGCCAGATGACGTCGGCATACGACATGTCACTGTTCTTCCAGCACGCATTCAACAATGAGACCTATCGCAAGCTCTCGGCTACCCGCCTGGCCACCATACCCGGAGACAAAGCTCTCGAGGTTGATGACTTCGAAATCGCCAACGACAATCAGCTGATTGCCCAGGACTATCCCGGCGCGCTTGGAGGCAAAACCGGTTTTACCGACGATGCCCGTCACACCTTCGCTGGGGTGGCTGAGCGCGACGGCCGTCGTCTCGGCGTCATCGTTCTCGACGTCACTGTGGAGGATTCACCGCGCCCCTGGGAGCAGGCGGCATCGCTTCTCGACGCCGGCTTCGCGGCCCCGCAGGACAGCTCTGTCGGTGTCCTCGAAGCGGAAGCGACTGAGGATACGTTGGTAGAAAAATTGCCCGATATCCTGGACGACGAGTCAACAGGAACCGGGCTGAAAATTACTGTCAGCGCTGCCATCGTAGGTGTCATCGCATTGATTGCGATGGTCACCTACCGCTTCGGCAGACGCGATCGCGGCTAATTATTTCGAACCGAGCAGGCGGTTCAATCCGGACGGGTTGGCCGCTTCCGCACGGACGTTAATGACAGCAGGAGCAGGTGCATCCAGCTCCTCGTCGGCAAGCGCTTCTTCGGTCGTCGCGGTCCAGGCAGTGGCGTACATAGTGATGCGCCAGATGAGGTAGAAGACGACCATCAAACCGATGACCGGACCGAAAACTGCACCGGCCGGGTTCGACAGGGCGTTGGAGAAGAAAACGCTACCGAGCTGCTTGACAACCTCAAGGCCAATCGCACCGATAATCGCGCCCTTTGCCGCAGAGCGGAACGGGGCGCCCCCGCGTGGCAGGAAAGCGAGCATCCAGAAGAACAGCAGCCAGTTGGCGACGAGACCAATGGCGATGGCAATCAATCCTGCGATTATTGTGATTCCCGGGACATGGGCCAGACCAATCTTGTCCAGCAGGGACTGTGTCAGTCCGGAAGAGCCGGCCGCGGTGACAGCGAAGGTCAGCAGGATCATAACCAGCATGCCCAGCAGACGCAGCAGGTCGCGAACCTTTCCCATCACGAAGTTGCTAGCGCCCAGCGGGCGCTTCCACAGCTGTGTCACTGCGTTGGAGAGGTTGCTCATCCAACTAAGACCCGACCACAGGGTGGCAATGAAACCGACGGTGAAAACGCCACCGGCCTGATCGATCGCGCCTTCAATAATTGCGTTGATGGTGTCGCCCATCGACCCATCGATGGAGTCTGTGATAGCGGACTGAATTTGCTCGAGCAGTTGCTCATTACCACGCAACACAAGCGCGAGGATGGCAAATGCCGTCATGATAAGGGGGAAAATCGACAGCACGGAGAAGTACGTGACAGCGGCGGCAAAAAAGTTGCCACCCTGCTCGGAGTAGCGCTCCTGCATCCGCATAATGTGATCGAACCACGTCCACTTTTCGCGGAGGCGGTCGATTGCGCTCGGTTCATCGGCGTGTACACGCTCGATGCCATAGCGGTCCGTTCTCTTCGGATCTTTTTGAGTAGAGGTTGCCATGTCCTCTACCTTAACGTGCCAGCTTTCGGTACGGAGACTGAAGCGCAGAGTCTACAGCTGAATTAACGGTTGGCAGCCTTCAGGAACCCGACGCGCTCGTACACATCTGCAAGTGTCTTGGCGGCAACTTCACGGGCGCGGTCAGCGCCTTCGGCCAGAATCCGTTCCAACTCACCGCGATCAGCCATGAGCTCCTCATAGCGAGCACGCAGTGGCGTGGTGAATGCCTCCAGCGCATCTGCGGTATCAGCCTTCAGCTGACCGTAGCCTGCGCCTTCGTAGCCGGCAACGAGCTCGTCGACAGGCTTGTCGGTCAACGCCGACTGAATGACCAGCAGGTTGGATACGCCCGGCTTGTTCTCACGGTCGAAACGAATTTCGCCGTCATTGTCGGTAACGGCCGAGCGAATGCGCTTGGCAGAGACCTTTGGGTCGTCCAACAGATTAATAATGCCCTTCGGGTTTGCACCCGACTTGCTCATCTTCGAGGTCGGATCCTGCAAGTCATAGATTTTGGCGGAGCCTTCCATGATGTGCGGATCCGGCACCACGAAGGTTTTCTTGTAGCGGGAGTTGAAGCGCTGCGCCAGGTTACGCGTCAGCTCGAGGTGCTGGCGTTGGTCCTCGCCCACCGGCACCAGCTGTGGGCGGTAGAGCAGAATGTCGGCGGCCATCAGCATCGGGTACGCAAACAAACCAGCGGAGGTATGTTCCGCGCCCTGACGAGAGGACTTGTCCTTAAACTGCGTCATACGGCTGGCTTCACCAAAGCCAGTCAAGCAGGTCAGCACCCATCCGAGCTCCGCGTGCTCGGGCACATGCGACTGCACGAACAGCACCGACTTCTCCGGATCAATACCAAGTGCAATCAGCTGTGCGGCACCTGCGATAGTGCGCTGACGCAGCTCCTTCGGATTCTGCTCGACAGTGATGGCGTGCAGGTCTGGAATGAAGTAGTAAGCGTCGAAGTCATCCTGCAGATTGATCCAGTTCTTCAATGCTCCCAGGTAGTTGCCCAGGTGGTAGGAATCTGCGGTCGGCTGAATGCCGGACAGAACGCGCTGCTTACGAGCACTCGGTGCAGGATTAGTTGCTTCAGGCCCCTTGCTTTCACTCATAGCCAATAAGTCTAGCGCGAGCTTCATAGTGGAGAGTCGGCGACGTACCCATTTCGACGACATCGCAGGCTTTACAGGAACGCCAATCCTTAACATCCGGTCTTTAGATCGACGTCGACTACCGGGAAAGCGACTACCAAAAACTAGTCCTGACGGCCCTTGTACCCTTGCTCCACAACCATTCGATCGGATAGCAATTTAACGGTGCGCGCTGCAGCGGCTGGCGATTCCTCGGGGTACAGTGCGCGCACCAGCGTGACCGCCGGGCGGATGCCGTGTTCAGAGAGAACACGTCGAACACGCTCGCGCTCCCCCTGGGTCAACTCCAGCGGCGCTACGGGAGGCCTGCGGGTGTAGGACACGACCATCACGACTCCCAGCAGAACAATGAGTCCGAGGGAAATCCACAGTGGCCACGCGTAGGCAAAAGACAGCACGATAAACGCAACGATGACACCGGAAGTCACAACCACCGGGACATTGACAGCAGTACCAGGATCGTTCTGCAGGCTCCGTGCGATGGCTTCCAAATCGGCCATCTGGTGCCGCTCGTTATCTCTCTCGCCGTTTTTCACTGTGAATGTCCTCTCCTTTCCGGGTCCGCACCGAGCTCGCTTCAAGTCTCGCGCAAATTCGCGCTTGGGCTTTACAGCAGCTGAAGTCCCATCAGTCCTTCTTCAAATCTTAGGCGCTCACGTCCCAAGCGCCGAACTAACCCACAGGTATTATTGGACTAATTCAATGCTCTTATCCGTCAGGAGTCCCATGCTCGCTGCCATTGCGGTTGCTGTCTTCATCTTGCTGGTCCCAGGCGCAGTTCTCGGTTGGGTCAGTGGGCTACGCCCCACGCTCGCGTTGGCATCTGCCGGTCCATTAATGCTGGGCGTGACTGGTTTTTCCGCATGGTTGTCCCACGCGCTCGGGCTGGATTACACCTGGCTATTCGTGGCCGGCATGTGGGCATGGTTCTGTGCCATTGGCTATCTGGTGCGCAGATTCATCCCCCGCGCAACGCCAGAAGACGGCTTCGATTCCGGTGCTGTCACCGCGATGATTGTCGCCGGGGTCACGGTAGTCGGCTCGATGCGCGCCATGCTCGTGCTTCACGACGTCCCCGGCGGCCCCGGCGCTATCCGCGAAGCTTGGGACATGCTCTGGCATACCAACTTCCTCCGGTTCATTGACGAACACGCAATAGCCTCGCCCACCGCGGCCGGTGACCTGATGAATCAGGAGACCGGAGCCGAAATGTTTTACCCCACCGGCTGGCATGCTGTGGCGGGGCTGCTGCCCGGCTCAGTCTTCCTCGATTCCAACGTGTTTGCGTTCTTGGCCCCGGCGCTGCTTCTGCCCGCAGCAACTGCGGTGCTAGCCCGCACCGCAGTTGGTCCTAAGTGGGCGGCCTATGCCGGTCCCGCAGCTGCCGTCGCGACGCTGATGCTCCCGGAGATTTGGGTGGCTCTTTGGCGCACATCCTCCATGCCGTATCTGCTCGCGGTGGCCGCTTTACCGATTGCTGCAGCTTTGACTATGCGGGGCTATATTATCCCCGCTACGCTTGCCCTGGTCGGCACGTTTATCACCCACCCGGCCGGCGCAATTGCTGCCGTGCTCTTTGTTGGCTTGTGGTTGATTACCCAACCGAGTGTCAGTGGCCTAGCTCGCACGCTAATTGTCGGAGCGCTCGCCCTGGTGATGACTCTCCCGGCGGCATTGTCCGCGAGGGGGCAAGGCGAATCCGTTGCGGGCTTTACCGGCCAAATTGAGATTTCCCGCTCCGAATCGCTGTGGCGGACGCTTATCGGATTCTCCCGCTATGCTGACGAGCCCATCTTTTCCCGGACCGTTCTGGTTCTTGTACTCATCGGCCTGGTGGTGGCGCTGGTCTCTCGCCTGCCAGACAGCCCTTGGGCGCCGTGGCCGGCACTGGTTTTCGGGCTGCTCTTTGTGGTTTCCGACAGTGCGCAGTCCCGTTGGGCTGAGCCGTCCGGCACCTATCTGAAGTTTATTGGCACTTTCTTCTACGACATGCCGTATCGCATGCAGGCGGTTATGGGAATTCTGCGCGCAGTGCTGGTCGGCTACGCAGTCGCGGCTGTCGTTGTCGCGATTGCGGCTGCGGCGCAGTGGATCGTCGCAAAGCGAAATCAGCCGGTCAAGTCGTGGAATTCTGCGCTGGCGATGGGGCTCGTGGCGGCACTGGCGATTGTGCCTGCGACCTGGGTGAGTGGGCCTGCTCAGCGCGATGCAATTCGTGCAAGTTTCGGAAGCACGTTTGTGACCGCTGCGGACATGGAAGCTATTGATTGGCTGTCCGAGCAGCCGCATGCGTTTGAGGGGCATATCCTCAATGACCGTCGTGACGGTTCTGCGTGGATGTACGCCATCGCTGGGCTGCCGACGCTGTTCCGCCATTTCTCCTTCTCCGACAAAACTGCCGAGGCAAGCAAGAAGCTGCCGACAAACGTTGACTTGCTGGGCTCACATCCGGAATTCGATGCCATGGCGAAAAAACTGGGCGTGCATTACATCATTAGTTCCCCGCCGGGTGTGAACACGGATGGCACGGAGGCGCTGTCGATGCGTTCCTGGGCATGGCACGCGCCGGGGCTCACGCCTGTGTATCACGACAGTTCGGTGATGATTTTCGCGGTCAACAAGATGTTTTCACCTGAAGAGTTGCACGCTGTTGTCAACAGTTCCCCACACCGCCCGGCGCGCCCCAATCCGCTGTGGATGCCTCCGCGCCAGCCGATCATCCCCTCCCCCGACGAGGCTGCCGATCCGCTCGCCGGCGCGCATATCACCGTCGACTCTCGCCGCGGGGCCATCGAGGCTATCAACGCTGACCTGCCTCGCGCGCTGCGTTTGAGTGGGGATACTTCCGCTCACATCGACAGCATCGTGCAACGTGCCAACGAGAAGCTCCGTCAGCGCGGCGCAATCGTTGGCGCGCATTCGCTTGCCGACGACACGGAGAGCGCAGCCACCGTAATCGTCGGTCGCTCATCAGAGGGCCAGACCCTTTCTGGGGATAACATCGGCGATCGTGGTTTTTCGGTCTCGGCTGTTGTGGAGTCTCTCGAACCTGACGACGATGCCCCTGCTGATTGGCAGTTGGCGGCAGGCGTGCGCGACGGAATGGTGTTCCGTGGTTTCAATCCGCACAGTAGTTACAGCACAAACGGAGTGCCTACGGAGTTTCGCACCGGCTTGGCGCCGGCAGTGGCGGTGAACCAGAGTTCGCGGTCGCATGCGCCGACAGTTGCACTATCGCTGGGCGCGGTGGGTGCCGCCAAACTCACCCGCGATTTGGCTGACCCCGCTATGCAGGACAAATGGGCCGACGCCATCGTCGACGGCATCGCCTCCATGTTGCGGCAGAACCGCCATCTCGTAATCGCTCCCGAGCCGGAGTTGATCCCAGAGCTCGCTGGCGCCGGAGCACACTAGTCCGCGGCCTAGGTGCGTGCCGAGTTTAGGCGTACTCCACGATCACCGGCGCGTGGTCCGTCCAGCGAAGGTCGTAGGCGGCAGGCTTATCCACCACCGAGCTGACGGCACGCTTGAGCATTGGTTCGGTTGCCGCCTGGTAGTCGATGCGCCAGCCGGCATCGGTATCGAACGCCTTACCGCGGTAGGTCCACCAGGACCAAGGGCCGTCGGCCTCTGGGTGAAGACGGCGAGTGACATCAAACCACACCGGATCTGCATTGGGCGCCGGGGCCTCCCACACGGAACCATCGGAGAAGGCACCGGATTCCAGCTCCTTGTCGCTGGCCTGAACCTGCGAATCCTGGGGAACCTCATCGGGCCAGCAGCCGAAGATTGAGTCCATCCAGGCGCGCTCCTGTGGCAGGAAACCGCTCTTGCGGCGGTTGGTCTTCCAGTTCTTCAAATCCTGTTCGCGGTGGCAGATGTTCCAGTCGCCGCCGATAACTGCGTGGTGACCGTCGCGCCCCTTGGCCCCCAGTTCCGCCAGGTAATCAGAGAAAGCATTGAGGAAGCGGTACTTCTCATCCTGCTTCTCGCTCAGGGCAGCACCAGAGGGCAGGTAGAGGCTGGCAATCTGGACATCCGCATCCAGGCCGGTATCCGCTGCCGGGGCAACCCCACTGATAAACCGACCGGATTCTTCGAACTCCTCCGAGCCGATGCCCACCTGGACGTCGTTAAGCGGAAAGCGCGAGAGAATGCCCACCCCGGCGCGCCCCTTGGCCCCCAGGTTTTCAGCGCCGACCCAATGCCATCCGGCATCGAAAGCGGGCGCGAGGGCCTTGCGTGTCTGATCGTCGGTGGCGCGGACTTCCTGCAGCAAAACGACATCGGAACTGGTGTGCTTCAGCCACTCCAACAGTCCCAGGTTGGTTTCGCTGCGCTCCTTGACGGCGGCGCGAATGCCGTTGACATTGATTGTCGCGATTGTAAGGCTCATGCCCTCATACGTTACCTATGCGTGCGCTACGCCTTGTAGACCCCTAGCGCAGTTCGATGCGCTCGGACTTCTTCGCCTGTGAGCGGCGGTACAGAACAATGGTCGGCAGAGCGATGAAGATAGCCAGCATCGCCAACGTTGCGCCGCCCAAAGCCGGTGCGCGGTAGCCATAACCGGAAGCGATGACCCAACCACCGAGCGCGGCTCCGAATGCGTTGGCCATGTTCAATGCGGCCTGGTTGAGAGCTGCTGCCAGCGTCTGTGCGCGACCTGCGACATCCATCAGACGGGTCTGCAGATTCGGTACCAATACCGATCCCAGCAGACCGATAAGGAGGAAGTTGATCGTGCCCAGCACAGCATTCTGCGAGGTGAAGTAGAAGGCGCTGAGCATGATTACCATCAGCACCAGCGCAACCATGATGCCCCACTCCCCGATGCGGTCGGAGAGCCATCCGCCAATGTAGGTACCGACTACCATGCCGATGCCGTAGGCCATCAGCACAATCCAGATGTGGTTTTCGCTCATGCCCGCTTCGCGAGTCATGGTCCAAGTGATATAGGTGTAGACCGCGAACATTCCGCCGAAACCAACGGTGCCAATTGCGACGGTCAGCAGCACCTGCGGTGTCACCAGGGCGGAGAGCTCATCCATCGGACGCGTCTTCGGCATACGGTTCATATGCGGCACAGCGAACCACAGCGAAACAAGTGCAATCAGGCCGATGACCGCTACAAACGCGAAGGCGCTGCGCCAACCGTACATCTGCCCCAGCACCTGCGCGGCCGGCACACCAATCACAGTCGCCACCGACAGCCCCACGCCCGACAGGGCCACCATCTTTCCACGCTGCCCTGGCTTAGCCAGGGAGGCCGCCACCAGAGCAGCCACCGAGAAATACGCACCGTGCGGCAAACCGGCAATGAAGCGGGAGACCATGACAGCTTCGAAAGACCCCAGTGTGCCTGCCCATACCGTGGCACCATTGCCGATGGTAAATGCCGCCATCAGCAGCAGTAGCATGCGCCTGCGCGGAATCGAGCCGGTCAGCACGGTAATCAGCGGTGCGCCCACGACAACACCGAGGGCGTACATCGAAATCATGCGCCCCGCGGCGTCCTCATCGCGTCCAAAGGCGTCAGCGATGTAAGGCAGCAGGCCCATGGCCACAAACTCAGTAACGCCGATGCCGAATGCACCGACCGACAGAGCCACAATCACCAAGATTCGGCGTAGATCAGAGATGTCATCCTGGACCGGAACAGGACGGCGATGCGAGCTAAACGCTCCCGCACGACGTGCACGCGGTTTGTGGTCGTCGTTGTGGGTTGTTACTTCGCTTGACGACGTCATTGCGACCGTCTCCTTTTCTCTTCTTACGCCAGTTGGTGGGCTCTCAGTTCCCCTCGATTTTCGACCCAAGACGGGCTCGCAAAACCGCGAGGGGCGCCGAAAGGGAAAAATGAGACTCTACTCCGCAACACAAAAATTTCGCTATTCAATCCGTCTGTTCCCCGGGTATTTGTGCGCGGAATAACATCTACAGACATTGGTGGTAGTCACTCACTCACGTTCTTCTAATACATTGTGCAATCGGCATTGTTTGCCGAGGACTACCAATGCCCTCCGAGCGCCACGGACTTCCTACCATCGAGCGCTCCGGGTCTTCGATGCTGCCGTACTAGCTACCGAGTAAATTGTTGTAAAAGATATTTCGAACTGCAATACCGATAGGATCTTGATCCACTATGGGCGACCGCTATAACCTCTACGAGTCTCTGAAGCTGGATAGCGCAGCCAGCACCGAAGAGCTCCATGCAAACCTTTCTAGTCAGCTCTCTGAACTGCGGGATGCTGGTGTCTCGGAGTACTCCGGCGAGTTCCAGGAGAAGCTCACTGCGCTGCAAGTGCTAGGCGATGAGGGACGTCGTCGCGAATACGACGCTTTGCTGGCCGATGAGAACGCCACCATCACCATTGCGACGCTGCGCGGGCTGGCACATCGCCCGGTACCCACTGCGCAGGAATCCTCGTTCCAGACACAAGCCCAGCAAGCCCAGTCGCAGCCATCATCGGCACAGCAGAATCAACAAGCACAGTGGTCCGCCCCAACTCAAAACGGACCTGCGACGGTAACCACCACGGTGACCACGGATGTACCGCCACTGCCGGCAAACGCCACACTGCAGAACATGTGGCAGCGCATGCCGCTCATTCCCCGAATCACTACCGGCCTGGTCGGTTTTTCAACCTTGATTGGCATCATCACAGTTCTGTACGCAATCAAGCTCAGCATCCAGGGCGCCAACAATCTCGGCAGCCTAGAGTCATCGTTGGTCGATTCTTGGGAGGGCATTGGCTACATGATGGGCGCTGCAGCCGCCCTCGTTCTCGTTCCAATCCTTTTACTGCTGGGAATGATGCTTGTCACCTTGACCGCATACTGGATTCACTCCATTCTCCGCGGCGAAGACTCAACGGCACCAATCTTTTTCTGCGTCACCGTGGCACCACTGGCGTTGACTATGACCATCATCCCCCTCCTGTTCTTGAGCTCCTGGGTGGATGTAGTCCTCTTCCTCGCAGGTGCCATGCTGATCGCCGCTTGCGTTCTTATGTTCCTCAAGGACATGCGCGCATGGTTCCGCGGCCAGAAACTGGTCAGGACTACCCAGTCAGCCCCGGGGCAGGGATATGCTCCGCAGCACCCCCAGTCTCAGAACATTCAGGGCTACCAGTTCGGCCAGAACAATCCTCCGAACAATACGCAGAACTAACTAAGCTGCCCTGAACAACCGCGCCGGCGTGCACGACACCCCAGCGCGGTTTTTCGTATTTGCAGGGCCTGAGCGCGGGGCCGTCGTAAAGCGAAAAATGGAATGAAAAGCGGCGAATAAGCGACAAATAATTACGCATTTCGTGACTTACCTCACATAATTGCGTTATTCATATCACTATCACTGTTTTTGCGCTATGCCCCGACACAACCCAAGATTCAAAACTGGGTTATCGTGGAACAAAACAGATAGGAGACATGAATTATGGCGACAATTATTTGGACCCGTACTGACGAAGCCCCTCTGCTGGCGAGCTACTCGCTGAAGCCAATCGTGGAGGCATTTGCAAGCCAGGCTGGTGTCAATGTTGAAACCCGCGACATCTCCCTCGCAGGCCGCATTCTGGCTCAGTTCCCGGAGCGCCTTTCGGACGAGCAGAAGGTAGAAGATGCGCTGGCAGCCCTGGGCAAGCTGGTCAAGGAGCCGGACGCCAACATCATCAAGCTGCCGAACATCTCTGCATCCGTCCCGCAGATTAAGCGCGCTGTCGCAGAGCTGCAGGAAAAGGGCTACGACATTCCGAAGTACAAGTCGCAGCCGGAAGGCGACGAGGAGACCGCCGACCGCGCAAAGTTCGACAAGGTCAAGGGCTCTGCCGTTAACCCGGTACTGCGTGAGGGTAACTCCGACCGCCGCGCTCCGGAGCCGGTGAAGAACTACGCCCGCAAGCATCCGCACCGCATGGGCGCTTGGTCCGCAGACTCCAAGACCAACGTCGCCACCATGGCCTCCAACGACTTCCGCCACAATGAGAAGTCCATTGTCATGCCGGAAGACGACAAGCTGACTTACCAGCTCGAGTCCAACGACGGCCAGATCATCACCCTGAAGAAGGACATGCCGGTCCTCAAGGGCGAGATTATTGACGGCACGGGCATGAACGTCCACATCCTGGACAACTTCCTCCGTGCTCAGATCCGTCGCGCAAAGCGCGAGAACATCCTGTTCTCCGTCCACCTGAAGGCCACCATGATGAAGGTCTCCGACCCGCTGATTTTCGGCGAGGTCCTCAAGGCCTTCCTGCCATCTGTTTTCCCGAAGTTCGAGTCCAAGCTGGCTGCTGCCAACCTGACTCCGGACTATGGCCTCGCCGCTATCCTCGACGGCCTGCACAAGCTTGACGACGCAACCGCTGCAGCCGTCAAGTCCGCGATTGAAAAGGACCTGAAGGAGGGCCCGGCCCTCTACATGGTGAACTCCGACAAGGGCATCACCAACCTCCACGTTCCGTCCGACGTCATCGTTGACGCCTCCATGCCTGCACTAATCCGCAACGGCGGCAAGGGCTGGGGCCCGAGCGGCGAAGAGAGCGACACTCTCGCTGTTATCCCGGACTCTTCCTACGCCGGCGTCTACCAGGCGGTCATCGACGATTGCCGCGCCAATGGCGCTTTCGACCCGGCGACCATGGGATCTGTCCCGAACGTCGGTCTGATGGCTCAGAAGGCTGAGGAGTACGGCTCTCACGACAAGACTTTCCAGGTTCCGGTTGACGGTGTCCTGCAGGTCATCAACTCCGCTGGTGAGGTTCTGATTGAGCACCACGTCGCCGAGGGTGACATCTGGCGCTCCTGCCAGACCAAGGACGCCCCAATCCGCGACTGGGTGAAGCTAGCCGTTAACCGCGCTCGTATCACTGGTGACCCTGCAGTGTTCTGGCTGGACCCGCAGCGTGCGCACGACAACAACCTGATCAGCAAGGTCAACGAGTACCTGGCAGATCACGACACCGAGGGCCTGGATATCCGCATCATGGATCCGGTGTCCGCCACCAAGTTCTCCCTCGAGCGCATCCGCCGCGGCGAGAACACCATTTCCGTAACCGGTAACGTTCTGCGTGACTACCTCACTGACCTGTTCCCGATCATGGAGCTGGGCACCTCCGCTAAGATGCTGTCGGTCGTGCCGCTAATGGCCGGCGGCGGTCTGTTCGAGACCGGTGCAGGCGGTTCCGCCCCGAAGCACGTCCAGCAGGTTCAGGAAGAAAACCACCTGCGCTGGGATTCCCTGGGTGAGTTCCTGGCACTGGCCGAGTCCCTGCGCTACGCCGCTGAAGATGACGACGACCCACGTCCGCGCGTCCTGGCCGAGGCCCTGGACAAGGCAACCGCTACCCTGCTCGACGAGGGCAAGTCGCCGTCCCGCAAGGCTGGCGAGATCGACAACCGCGGCTCCCACTTCTACCTGGCTCTCTACTGGGCACAGGAGCTGGCCAAGCAGGACGAGAACTCCGAGCTGAAGGAAGCTTTCGCACCGGTTGCTAAGGCCCTCACGGAGAAGGAAGAGTCCATCACGAAGACCCTGATTGATGCTCAGGGTTCCCCAGCTGATCTGGGTGGCTACTTCCTGCTGGACGATGAGAAGACCTCCGCAGTTATGCGTCCGTCCGCTGAGTTCAACGAGATCATCGACGGCCTGAAGAAGTAGGACTAACTGCCTGCCCCCTGGGCGGTCTGGCTGGTCTGGTTGGCCCAGGCTGGCCTTGGCCGACCTAGACTGCCCGCCGATTTCAGGCGATAGCCCCTCGCTCATGTTGCATTTGATGCACATGATGCGTGGGGCTTTTTCTGTGCCCTGACCTCCATAACGGCCTTGACAACTTCGAGCGCCCTTCGGCGGTCTCCGGTACTTTTCGCCCATACCCAGCCCTCAGCTTGGCTCAACCCGACACTCGACACCGCAGCGCCCAATGCCCCGCCCCCACAACTAATCACACCCCACGACTAATCAAACCAATCCGTACTAAGCGGGCTATAGCACTCTCGACACAGATGCACACACCCTCTTACCTTGGGTTTTTCTAAAACTTTGCAATAGACAGCTTGGTTCACTATTGTTTGTAAGCAACGTTTTGAACAACCTCAAAAACCGCAAGGAAGTATCTGAAATGACCACCAAGTACGACAACAGCAACGCCGCCGACTGGGGCCTGTCCACTCGCGCTATTCACGCCGGCTTCGCTCCGGACGCACAGACCTCCGCGCGTAACCTGCCGATTTACAACACCTCCTCCTACGTCTTCGATTCCGCTGAGCACGCTGCCAACCGCTTCAACCTCTCGGATGCAGGCCCGATTTACTCCCGCCTGACCAACCCGACTGTGGATGCCGTCGAGCAGCGCATCGCCAGCCTTGACGGTGGCGTCGCAGCCGTACTGTTCGCCTCCGGCCAGGCAGCTGAGACCGCTGCTGTTCTCACTCTGGCTCGTGCGGGCGACCACTTCGTCGTTTCGCCGCGCCTCTACGGTGGTACTGAGACCCTGTTCAAGGTCACCCTGCCGCGCCTTGGCATCGACTGCACTTTCGTCGAGAACCCGGATGACCCGGAGTCCTGGCAGGCAGCAGTTCAGGACAACACCGTCGGTTTCTACGGTGAATCCATCGCCAACCCGCAGATCGACATCCTGGACATTCCGGTTATCGCAGAGGTTGCACACCGCAACAACGTGCCGCTGATTGTCGACAACACGGTTCCGACCCCTGCCCTGCTGCGCCCGCTCGAGCACGGTGCTGACATCGTGGTTTCTTCCACCACCAAGTTCCTGACCGGTAACGGTTCCTCCCTCGGCGGTGTCATCGTCGATGGTGGCAAGTTCGACTGGACTCAGACCCGCAACGGCCGCTCTATCTTTCCGAACTTCACCGAGGCCGACGAGGCTTACCACGGCCTGAAGTTCGCCGACCTGGGCGCCCCAGCCTTCGCACTGCGCGCCCGCGCTGGCATTCTCCGCGACACTGGTGCTACTCCGGCTCCGTTCAACGCGTGGGTTCTGGCGCAGGGCCTCGACACCTTGTCTCTGCGCATCGAGCGCCACAATGAAAACGCCAAGGCTGTCGCCGAGTTCCTCGAGAACCACCCGCTGGTCGCCAAGGTCAACTACGCTGGCCTGCCGAGCTCCCCGTGGCACGAAACCCTGACCAAGCTGGGTCTCTCCGGCGCCAGCGGCGTGCTCTCCTTCGACTTGAAGGATGCCGACACCGCCAAGGCTTGGAAGTTCATTGACGCTCTGAAGCTGCACTCCAACGTCGCCAACATCGGTGATGTCCGCTCGCTGGTTGTCCACCCGGCCACCACCACTCACTCCCAGTCCGATGAGGAGGGTCTGACTCGCGCCGGCATTTCCCAGGCCACCGTGCGTCTCTCCGTCGGTATCGAGAACATCGATGACATCATCGCTGACCTCGAGGGCGGCTTCGCAGCACTCGCGTAGACCGTTTGTACACAGACATATGACGGACTAAGTAGTCTATAAGGCATGAGCTTTTCCCCATCTACCCCGGCCGCCCTCCCACCCGAGGGCGAGCCGGGGCGTGTCTTTATCGGCGATGTCACCACCGAGGCTGGCGCGGTCATCCCCGACGTCACCGTCGAGTTCGAACGCTGGGGCCGGCTTAACGACGACTGCTCGAATGTCATCCTCCTCGAGCACGCTCTAACCGGCGACGCCCACGCTTCCGGCCCCTCGGATGAGTACCACCCGACTGCGGGTTGGTGGAACGGGATGATTGGCTCTGCCCGCGCACTGGATACCGACGAGTACTGCATCATCTGCACCAACGTCATCGGCGGCTGTCGCGGTACAACTGGCCCCTCCAGTCCGCATCCGGACGACGGCAAGCCCTGGGGCTCTCGCTTCCCCGCCATCTCCGTGCGCGACACGGTGACAGTGGAGCACCTTGCGCTGCAAGAACTGGGAATTTCCCGCCTCCAAGCTGTCATTGGTGGCTCCTTGGGTGGGGCCCGCGCGCTTGAGTGGTCACTGATGCACCCTGATTTCGTCGGCAAGGCATTGGTGATGTGTGTCGGCGCACGTGCGTCTGCTTGGCAGATTGGTATTCAGTCTGCGCAGATTCAATTCATTGAGTCCGATCCCGATTGGTATGGCGGCGACTACTACGACCGCGGTGTGACCCCAACCCGAGGTCTGGGGTTTGCACGCAGGGTCGCGCATTTGACGTACCGTGGCGAGCTGGAGATGGATGACCGCTTTGGTGCGGCAGCGCAGCCCGGTGAGAATCCGCTGGGCGCGATGCGCACGGAAGACCGATTCCAGGTAGAAAGCTACTTGGATCATCAGGCGAAGAAGCTGGCTCAGCGTTTCGATGCCGGGTCGTATGTCGTGCTCACCGATACCTTGAATCGGCACAATATTGGCCGTGATCGCGGTGGCCTCAACGAGGCGCTGCACTCGTCAACCGTGCCGACCATGATTGCCGGTGTGGACACGGATATTCTCTACCCCTTCCACCAGCAGGAGCACCTCGCCCGCAATCTGGGCAACTGCATGGGGCTAGAAAAGATTGAATCCGCCGTGGGTCACGACGGATTCTTAACGGAGTTCGAGCGGGTGGATTCGATTGTGCGTAATTTCCTCGCTCGCGATGTCAGCTAATGTCAGCTAGCTTCCCAGCGCATCCACGCTGACTGCCAGGAATACAATCCCCATCCCGATTATGGAGCAAAACCATAAGTCAAAGGCCCGGGATCGTACAGAGAACACGCCTAGAATGCTGTCCGGCAGGTACTGCCTAGCCACACCGAGCAGCATCATTGTGATTCCCAGCATGAAGGTGGCGCGTCGCCATCGCTCCAACCCCAGGAACACGACGAAGGCAGACATGCCGAAAAAGAGCGCGCCATAAATCGTGTACTGCACCCACATTGGCCACGATGCCCCCGGCGGCGGGGTCTTCGGGCTATGCGGGTTCAGCATTGGATCCGGCAGATCTTCCCGCCGGGCACGCTGCGCAATTTCCCTTTTCGACATGACTTCTTCCTCCTGGCTGACTAGGCCAGGCCAGCGAGCTTTTCAGCGCGCTCGACGACATTGCGTACGAGGAAAGCGCGAGTCAGTGGGCCGACACCACCTGGGTTCGGGGATACGTAACCGGCAATGTCCCAAACGTCATCAGCAACGTCACCGGCCAGCTTGCCGTCGACACGCGAAACTCCCACGTCGAGTACAGCAGCGCCAGGCTTGACCATGTCTGCAGTAAGCATATGGGCGACACCAGCGGCTGCGATGATGACATCAGCCTGACGGGTTTCAGCGGCCAAGTCCTTGGTGCCGGTGTGACACAGCGTCACGGTGGAGTTCTCGCTGCGGCGAGTGAGCATCAGTCCGATCGGGCGACCGACGGTGACACCGCGGCCGATAACAACAACCTTGGCTCCATTGAGCTCGACGCCGAAGCGTCGCAGCAGGTGGATACAGCCGTTTGGGGTACACGGCAGCGGTGCTGGCTCGTTGAGGACCAGCTTGCCCAGGTTTACCGGGTGGAGGCCATCGGCGTCCTTCTCCGGATCGATGAGGCCCAGAATACGGTTTTCATCCAGGTGCTTCGGCAGTGGCAACTGAACAATGTAGCCTGTGCACTCCGGACTTTCGTTCAGCTCGGTGATTACTGCCTCGAGTTCTTCCTGCGTGGTGTCAGCTGGGAGATCACGGCGGATAGAGGCGATACCAATCTGCTCACAGTCGCGATGCTTCATCTTGACGTAAGAGTGGCTGCCTGGATCATCACCAACCAACACGGTAGCCAGCCCCGGGGTGTAGCCGGCTTCCTTCAAACGCTCAACGCGCTTTTCCAGGTTTTCGAAGATTTCGTCTCGGTAGAGTTTGCCATCAAGCTTTGTCGCTGCCATGGCATTTATCTTAGGCACAGGAGCGAATAATGCCCAGAAACGCCCTGTAACCGCCCTCGCCTTTGACCCTATTTACCGCCCATAAAGCCCTGCTGACGCCAGACTTCATAAGCAGCCACTGCAGCGGCGTTGGAAAGATTCATGCTGCGACGAGCGGGCAACATGGGAATTCGGATTAATTGCGTAATTCGCGAATCATCGAGCACTGACTGTTCCAACCCGGTTGGCTCCGGGCCAAAGAGCAGTACATCGGTGTTCGTGTACTCAATGTCTGTGTGCCAAGTGTCAGCGTGTGCGGTAAAGGCAAAGATGCGGCACCCTTGGCTGGCAAAGGTCTCCAACGCTTGATTGATGGAATCGTGAATACGCACATCGGCCAGGTCATGGTAATCCAGCCCGGCGCGACGCAGATTCTTGTCATCGAAGTTGAACCCCAGTGGCTTGGCCAGATGCAACATAGCTCCAGAGCCCGCACACATGCGGATAGCGTTTCCGGTGTTCGGCGGGATGACAGGCCGGTCAAAAAGCACGTGGCAGGTGTGGCTCTTAATCCAGTCTGTGGAGTTGGTTGGCTCGGCGTTCGTCGGCTCGGTCGTGGCGCTATTCATTTCTTCTGTCAGTTCTTTTCCGTTGCTTCTATTACTGATCGTTGTTAGTTTCTACTGCCGTTGACGCGCTGGGCGCCGCATCACACACGCCGTGCTCGGCGAAAAACGCGATGATGGTCTCACCGATGAGCGCTCGGCTCCTCGGCTTCGAGAACTTATGGCCCTCTCCCTCAACCACCAGAAAATCAGTGGGCACACCATAGGCGTCCATGGCGTTGCGCATCTGACCGGACTCTCGCGGAGGCACGTTGGTATCCCACTCGCCGTGGATGAATAGGGTTGGAGCCTTCATTTCCTCCGCACGGTGCAGTGGCGAGATATCGCGCAGAAGCTCAGCATCCTGGTACGGGTAGCCGTATCGAGGGAACGCGGCCTGCGCCAACCAGGGTTCTGTGGATTGGTAGTAGGTTTCAAAACTTGTCATTCCGCAGGCATCCACGATGGCAGCAAACTGATCCGGGTACCACGCCGAGGCCAACAGCGACATGAAGCCACCGTAAGATCGCCCACCCAGGGCAATGCGTTCTGGGTCCGCCAACCCGGCATCAACGAGGAAGGCACGCGCCGCTGCGATATCCGCAATAGCGGCAAAGCGTCCATAGCGGTCGCCCGCGTGCTCGAATGACCTACCGGACCCCGAGGAACCGCGCACATTAGGTGTGAACACCACGAATCCCGCCTCCACAATGCTGGCTAGAACATCGTGGTGAATGGGTTTTGCCTGCAGTTCTGGGCCGCCGTGGATGTGGATGAAAGCCGGCGGTAGTGCGTTTCCGGAAACGTCATTAGAACTATTGCGCACCGACTCTGGAAGGTAGAGCCAGCCAGAGAGTTCCAGCCCATCGCGGGAGACAAAGTAGACCAGTTCTGGGGCCGGCATGGTCTCCAGATTCTTCTCTTCCAGAGCCAAAATCCGTTCGGTGCGTTCCATATCCAATGGCTCAATGACACCACCGATATTGCGCAGAATCTCCACCGTTGGCGCAAGGCCTGGCCCTTCTACTGTCAGGGAGATCAGCTCACCGTCCCCGGAGATTGACAGCTCGCGCGCAACCATGCCCGGCAATTCCACATTGCGGCGCACCATCACCCGCATGTCGTCAGTCTGCGGGTGAAGGCCAAGGGTTAGCACCTCGAGCGTGCTGACCCCACCGCTATTCCACAGCACAGCCGCAGTGGAGGAATCCTCACTAATGACGAATTCTTCGACGTCTTGATCCGGATTGCCAATGAACTCCTCGACATCAACTTCGATGCCAATCTTCATATCCAAAATCTCCGCTGCGGTCGATTCCGCTGTACGCGGCTCCGTGGTGCTGATACCGCTGTCGGGAGTAATACCCAGGCGCAGGATGCGACGCTGTTCCGCGCCATGATCTGAGAGCACGAATGCGGTCAGCTTCTCCTGCCCCGGATGCGCCAATAAGACACCGACATCCGTGGTAGAGCCAGGATCGGATGGCAACAGCGGCTGCCACTGCTGCCCCGGCCCGACTAGTAGTAACTCCCGGTGGCCTCGCGGGCCCACCCGCACGAGGCCAAACCCACTTTCAGCCGCTACCAGCTGGCTGTCGGTGCGTCTATCAATGACCTCATACTTTGAGTTTGTCGGGTTGACCAAACGTGCATAGTTAATGCCCTGGGCATCGACCGCGTTCATCGCCAGGAGATCGTTATCCCATTCCACCAGTGTGGCGCGCATATCCGCATCCATGCGCAGGGGGCGGGCACCATCGACCTCCGGATCGGTGGATACCAGCCAGGTCTGCAGTCGCTCCGTACCGTACGGAGAGACCTCGCAGGCAATCCACTTTCCATCCGGGGAGTGCAGCACTCTGGTAACCGGGCCTTCCACCGGCAGTTTCACGGGGCGCTCCTCCCCTAGCCCCTCCGGAGTAATCTCCTGCTGTACCGCACGCGGGTAGCCGCTATCGCGGACAATAAAGGCGATTGCACTCCCATCCGGTGCTAACGAGGATTCATAGGTCTGGCGCATAACAATCCATTCTAATAGTCAGCGAAAATCTCTACTTCGACCTGCCACCACCGGCCGCCCCAGAGCCTCGGACATATCCACCAGACGATCGGCCACGATTGTCACCGCACCAGAGGCTGTCTGCGCGATACCGCGCACCACCATCGCCCGCGAATTCACCGCTACCGGCCGAAAACGATTCCACAGCCCCGGTGTACACAGCACATTCACCAGCCCAGTTTCGTCCTCCATTCCCAAAAATGTCACTCCGCCAGCTGTCCCTGGACGTTGCCTATGTGTCACGACTCCCGCCACTTCTACTCGTGTTCCGTCGGGCACTGCTTTCAGTTCCGCCGCAGGCACCACTCCACGTTCCTGCAGGTCTGCCCGCAACGCGGCCACCGGGTACTGCCCCGGGGTCACTCCCGTTGCCATCAAATCGGCAGCTGCCAGCTCAAACTCCGTCATGCCGGGCAACGCCGGTGCGTCGGCAAGCGTGAGCCCCGGCAGCATGCCCTCACTTTCCGTCGCCGCCACGCCCGCCGCCCACAGTGCTTGACGACGGTCAATCCCCAGCGACCCAAGTGCTCCTGCGCGCGCCAGTGCTTCCATGTGCCCAACACCCAGCCGAGCTCTGCGGGCGACATCTGCTGCGTTGACAAATGGCCGCGCTGCGACGATACGTTCCGCCACGCCATTGCCCACACCGGCAATGGCACCGAGCCCCAAACGAATACGACCATCGATGACGCTGGCTTCCACGCCTGAAACTGCGATATCCGGACCATCGCAGCCGATACCGTGCCGGCGGGCATCGGCAATCAACGACTGCGGAGAGTAAAACCCCATGGGCTGAGCACGGAGCAACGCTACACAGAACTCCGCCGGATAGTGGTACTTAAACCAGGCCGAGAAATACACCAAGGAGGCAAACGACTGCGCGTGTGATTCAGGGAAACCGTAGGCGGCAAAGGCCACTATCTTGTTCCACAGTTGTTCCCCAATATCCGCATCAATGCCACTGGTGCGCTCCAGCCCAGCCAGAAAACGGGCATGGAGCGCTTCCATTTTGGCCACTGAGCGCTTCGACCCCATAGCGCGGCGCAGCGAGTCCGCTTCCGCCCCGCTGAAATCCGCCGCATCGACGGCCATTTGCATCAGCTGCTCTTGAAATAGCGGAATGCCCAGTGTCTTCCCGAGAGACTTCTCCAACACCGGATGCTCATAGGTCACCGGTTCGAGTCCATTTCGGCGGCGAATGTAGGGGTGCACGCTACCGCCTTGAATGGGGCCTGGGCGAATGAGTGCCACCTCCACCACCAGATCAAAGAACTCCCTCGGCTTCAGTCGGGGCAAGGTGGCCAGCTGCGCGCGCGATTCCACCTGAAACACGCCCACCGCGTCCGCGCGTGCCAACATCTCGTAAACCTCCGGTTCAGCGACATCTATTTCCCACAGGTTCACTCGGCGCCCATGCTGTTCATAGACCAAGTCAATGCAATGGTGGATGGCCTCCAGCATTCCGAGGCCAAGCAGGTCGAACTTCACCAGTCCCGCTGCCGCACAGTCATCCTTATCCCACTGCACTACTGAGCGCCCCTCCATGCGTGCCCATTCCACTGGCACGACATCCGCAATCGGCCGATCACAAATCACCATTCCGCCAGAGTGAATGCCTAAATGACGAGGCTGCCCACGAAGCTGCTCCGCCAGTTTTCGCACCGGCTCCGGCGGACACGCTTCCCGGTCTCTGACCCACGCATCGATAACGCCCGGCGAGTATCCCAACACCCGCGCCGCATCGCGCAATGCGCCGCGCCGCCGGTAGGTAATGACATTGGCTACCTGCGCGGCATTGTCACGACCATACTTTTCATAGACGTATTGGATAACCTCTTCCCTACGACCAGACTCGATGTCTACATCAATATCCGGCGGACCATCCCGTTCTGGCGACAAAAACCTCTCGAACAACAGCCCGGCACTAATGGGGTCAACATTGGTGATCCCCAGCGCAAAACACACCACCGAGTTAGCGGCCGAACCGCGCCCCTGCGCCAGAATTCCCGCCCGGCGACAGAACTCACAGATGTCGTGCACGATGAGGAAGTAGCCCGGAAAGCCCAGCTCTCGAATCACAGTCAGCTCATGTTCTAACTGCGCCCACGCCCGCGCTTGCACGGAGCCGTCCCCAGCTCCATCGACCGGACCATACCGCCGCCGTGCCCCCGCACGGGCAATTTCCCGCAGCCAGGAGTCCTCATCGTGGCCCTCTGGCACTTCCCAGCGAGGCAACTCAGGCGCAATGAGGTCAAGCGTAAAAGCACACTCACCTGCAATGTCCTGTGTTGACTGCAGCACCTGCACCCCCAGATACCGTGTTGCCGCCGCTAGCTCCTCCCACGAACGCAACCAAGCTCCGCCTGCCGGCTCCAGTCGTGACTCGAACCCGTCTAAGTCCTCTCTCACAGCAAGAGCCTGTTTAGCCCCAGCCAACCGGCTTGTCGCAGGCGAAGCCGACGTCGCAGCAGAGGAAACCACCTCCCGCAGGCCATACTTCACAGCTGCGGCTGAAATAGCTTCCGCGTCATCGGCCGCCTGCGCGGTGGGGCTCACGCGGTGTTCGAGTGCCACATTCTCCGCACCGAAGGCCGCAATAAGTTCTTCCAGGTCGCCGAGCCAGTTAACGTCGGCAAGCACCTGCCAGAAACCACCTGCAGCCTCCCCCAACTTTGGCAGTGGAGGATAGCGGACGACGGACTTCTCCCCTGCCGACATATGCGCATCACACAGCGCGTGGCTCAGGCGCCGATAGCCCTCGGGCCCCCGCCCCAGCACCGTGAGGGGCCGCTGCGGAAGCCCCAGCTCCGCGCCGATGATTGTGGCAATACCAGCCTCCGCTGCAGCCTCGGCAAAACGAGCGATTCCATAGAAACCATCGCGATCTGTCAGCCCCAACACGTTTAACCCCAAACGCACAGCCTCGGACACCAATTCTTCCGGATCCGATGCGCCATGCAGGAACGAATAACTCGAACGACAGTGCAATTCCGCCTTAATATCCGCAGGCGTAAATGACATGCCACCTCTGCCACCAGCGCCGCTTTCCGGAGCTTCAAAAGCCCCAACGATGGAATCTGACAGCTGTCCCCGCCAGCCGTTGAAGCTACCATTAGGCTGTAGTTTTCCTGAAAATTTACCCGATAGAATACGCTCAATCCGCGACCAGCTCAGTGGCCGACCGGACTGCTCCGACTGTCCGTCCGAGATGTTTTCCATGCCACGAACATTAACCCACCCCACGGACTGCATTCAAACGCCTTTTCGATTAGCATCTGCATTAAGCGCCACCCCCGGGACACATCCGTAAGTCACACCTCAGCAACACTCGACTGTTTAGGCTGAAGTTGAATTTTCAGCACTACCTGGGCAAGTGCTAGCCTTAACCCCAGAATTAAAGACAGCTTGGTCTAGTTCTGCCTTAAAACTTCAGCTAACAAATCCCATTAAATAAGGAGACCCCTCGATGAACCTCAAGCGTTTTTCCGCCGGTGTACTCACTGTCGCATTCGCCGCAACCGGCCTTACTGCCTGTGGCAGCTCGGATGACGCCATTCGCATCGGCACCACGGATGCCAGCAAGAAGGCCTGGACCGTTTTCGAGCAGAAGGCTTCTGAACAGGGCATTGATCTGGATGTTCAGAACTTCTCCGACTACCAGACTCCGAACCGCGCACTCGATGAGGGCCAGCTCGACGTCAATCTCTTCCAGCACATCAAGTTCCTGGCTGAGTACAACGTCGGCGCTAAGTCGGACCTGACTCCGATTGGCTCGAGCGAGATTGTCCCGCTGGCACTGTTCTGGAAGGACCACAAGTCGGTTGATGAGCTGGAGAAGGGCACCGAGGTCGTCATCCCGAACGACCCGTCCAACCAGGGTCGCGCTATTAACGTGCTGGTTCAGGCTGGCCTGCTGAAGCTGAAGCAGGATGACCTGCTGACTCCGTCCCCGGCTGACATCGATAAGGAAGCTTCCAAGGTCACGGTTCTGCCGGTGGATGCCGCTCAGACTCCGGCCGCCTACGGCGAGGGTAAGCCTGCCATTATTAATAACTCCTTCCTGGACCGCGCCGGTATCGACCCGAACACCGCCATCTTCCAGGATGACCCGAACTCCACGGAGGCAGAGCCGTACATCAACGTCTTTGTCACCAAGGCTGAAAATGCTGACGACCCGAAGTACGCGGAGCTCTCCAAGATCTGGCACTCCAAGGAGGTCCAGGACGCAGTCGCAGAGGACTCCAAGGGCACCTCGGTTCCGGTTGACCGTTCGGCTAAGGAGCTGCAGGACATTCTGAATCGCGTCGAAGAGCAGCAGCGCGAGCAGAACTAACGCCACTGCCACTTAAGTACCGCCCAACACCAGGGAACATAGACCAAGGGGCACTGATTCATTCGTGACCAACAAGGGAACGAAGCTCGAGTTCCGCGAGCTGAACAAGCAATTCGGCGACGTCACCGCGCTCGCCGACATCAACCTGACCGTTGAACCCGGCGAAATCCTCGGCGTCATCGGTTATTCCGGCGCCGGTAAATCAACGCTCATCCGTATGATTAACGGCCTGGAAAAGCCAACATCAGGGCAGGTTTTGCTCGATGACACCGACATCGTCGGCATCTCCGAGCGCCAGCTACGAGGCCTGCGCCGCAATATCGGCATGATCTTCCAGCACTTCAACCTCTTCCATTCGCGCAACGCGATTCGCAACGTTGAATACCCGCTGGAACTGGCCGGTATGCCGAAGGCCAAGCGCCGCGCTCGCGCCCAGGAGCTGTTGGAGTTCGTCGGTCTCGGCGACAAGGCGGAGTCCTTCCCAGAGCAGCTCTCGGGTGGACAGAAGCAGCGTGTCGGCATCGCCCGTGCGCTCGCCACCGAACCGACGCTCCTGCTTGCCGACGAAGCCACCTCGGCACTCGACCCGGAAACTACTTCCGGTGTCCTGGATCTGCTGCGTCGCATCAATCGCGAAATGGGTGTCACTATCGTGCTGATTACCCATGACATGTCGGTTGTGCGCGGTATCGCTGACCGCATGGCCATCATGGAAAATGGTCACATCGTCGAAACTGGTACGGTTCACGGGGTCTTCGCCAATCCCAAGACTGAGGTTGGCCGCCGCTTCGCCACCACCGCACTGCGCGATGTTCCAATTGGCCGTGAACGCGATTCGGTGAATCAGTCCGCCGAGAGCGCAGCGGCTCGCCTGATCACCATCACTATCAATGACGGTGTTGACCTCGGTGCTCTAGCACAGGCCACTAGTGCCCACGGTGTCGCCGCCTCGGTGGCACACGGTGCAGTCGCCAATGTGCAGGCGAAGTCCTACGGTCGCCTTACTTTGCGGTTGACTCCGCTGACAGGTGATTCCGCCTCGGATTCCTCTGATTTCGATGCCGCCATTGCTGCCATTTCCGAACTGACACAGGTAGAGGAGCTTGCATCATGATTGGTCTCTTAAACTCTCTGCCATCGGTGAGTGGCAAGGACACCAACTGGGATAGCCTCGGCCCAATGCTGGGCGAGGCATTCGGCCAGACGCTCTACATGGTCTGTGTCGCCATGCTGATTGGTGGTGTCGCAGGTCTGGCAATCGGCGTGCTGCTCTACACCACCCGCGATGGTGGCGTGTTGCGCAACAAGTTTGTCTACCAGGTCCTCAATGTCCTGATTAACTTTGTCCGCCCAATCCCGTTCATCATCTTGGTTACGGCCATCGGCCCACTGACAAAGAACGTGGTCGGCACCACGATCGGCACCGAAGCCGCGGTGTTCGTCATGTCGATTGCCGCCACCTTCGCCATCGCGCGCCTGGTGGAGCAGAATTTGATGTCCATCGACCCCGGCGTAATTGAGGCCGCCCGTGCGATGGGCGCAAGTCCGTGGCGCATCATCCGCACGGTCGTCGTGCCGGAGGCACTGGGACCACTGGTACTTGGCTACACCTTCGCATTCATCGCCGTGGTCGACATGTCGGCTATGGCCGGCTACATCGGCGGCGGCGGACTGGGCAACTTCGCAATCACCTACGGCTACCAGGCATTCGACTGGAACGTCACTCTGGTGACAACCCTGGTCATCATCTTCATCGTCCAGTTGGCGCAGATCTTCGGCAACTGGCTCTCCAAGAAGATTATGCGCAGGTAGCCGCACACATTAGCTAGCCATTAGCTAGCGGCGGGTTACTTCGACCGCAGCCCAGCCCTTCTTTGGCCCTGGAGCATCACCGCAGGAAGACACAACACCTTCTGTGGTGATTTTCTCCAGGGCCACTTCGTATTCCACGACCTTGTCGCGGTCGCTGGGGCCGTCGTAAAGCACGACGACCGCAGTCGTACCGTCGACGTCAACGCGTGCGACGTCGTCTACGCCCCACGCATCTGCTTGACGACGCACAGCCAACTCGGCTGCCTGCCCCTGCGGGGTGTAGATACCACGGCCGCGGCAGCCCTCTGCATGCACGATGCCCCGCTGAGCGTCTTCGATAACCCCCTTGGCGTCCACCGCACTCAGACGTCCAAAGCTGTAATTCCATGGCAGCAGTACGCTAGCCGGCGCAAAGCGGTGCCCCTTAGAGTGGGAAGTTTCCCACACGACCTCTGGGTAGAGGTTGTGCATCGCCGCAGCGAGCGGGCGACCTTTAATCGCACAGCAACGATCGCGCTTACCGTGCGTACAGATGAGAAACAGTGGATGGTCTAGACGAGTGGCCCCCTCGGTGGGCTGTCCAAGCCGGATATCCAGAGTCATCAGGTCTTTAACATCGGCAACCATGCGATGTTCGAGGAAAACCTCAGAGCCATCCGCTGACTCGCAATGCGCGATATAGACGTTAACGCCATCACACGGCTGCTGGCCGATTCGGCCTGGTTTGCGAATTAGCTGCAACGCGCCACCGCGCTCAGATAACCAGGCTTCTACCTGACCGGTGATCTCTGCTCCCCATACCCCGCCGTCAAAAATATCGTGAGACCAACCGAGTTGGTGCTCCAACGCAATAAAGAGCTTTCCGGCTTTTGCAGTACCGGGAAGCGGCTCAGCCATCTGAGCGGAACAGGTGGTATCAAATTTGGCCTGGCTCATACGCCTAAGCGTAATTGAGTGCCTCTGCGATTGGGTCTTAGGTCGCAGCGTTCACCCCTGTTTTATTACTATTGTGCAACACTTTGACAACAAATAACTTTGACCTCGACTTTTGCAGTTCAACTTGTTGAAATTCCGCAACTGCGCACATACCGTCGGACGTATGAATACGAAATCGCTGGATGCTTCGCGCACTCGTACCCGTATCGCGGCATCCCTGTGCCTCGCATTGGGTCTAGCTCTCGGTGCCTGCTCCTCTGACTCCTCCTCAGACTCGGCTGCTGCACTGTCTATGAAAACTGACTCAACCGCTGGCACCTCCGATTTGTCGAGCAGCTCTAGCAGCTCCACTAGCTCGTCTGCGGCGGCGCAAACCACCATGGATGACGATGCTGCTCCGGAGGGCGATTTCAATAGCTCCTCCGCAGAAGCTGCTCCTTCCGATGGCGCTTACTTGGGTATTCAAGATGTACGCGTCGGTTCCCACGACGGTTATGACCGCATTGTCTTTGAACTCACCGGTGAGGGCACACCGGGATACTTTGTCCGTTACGAGGATGTCCCAACCCAGCAGGGCTCCGGCAAGCCGATTTCTGTCGACGGTACAGCCAAGCTGGTAATCGACTTGCGGGGCATGGGCTACCCCTTTGATTTCCAGATGGAGGACTTCCCCTCTGACTCGGTCAAGCCGACATCGACTTCCGTTATTAAGGAAGTTGTCGGTGCCGGAACCTTCGAGGGGCAGACTCAGTATGTCGTCGGGCTCAAGGGAGATAAGACCCCGTTCAAGGTTTTCTCGTTGAGCAATCCGAACCGCCTGGTTATTGACTTCCAATCGAAGTAATCGGTTTGCCCACCGACGCACTCCTCCTCCACTGCGTCTCTACGCGTAAGCCCCCTCGATTCTCCATGCGCCGGCATGCCCTATGAGCAACCAGGCGGCGATGGTACCGTCATTCGCTACCGCACGGATTTGTATTCTTGCCGCTCGGCGAGCCTCATCGGGTACCCACCAGCGCTCATCAATCGGCCAGGGTCCAGCCCACGATGACACGCGATACGTTGTTACTCCATGTCGCACCAGGGACGGTTCCGCCGTCATGGTCGCTCGCCCAGTTACGCCCACGGTGTGCCCATCGGCGTCGAGCACTTCCACCTCTGCATTCGCGGTCGCGGGAATAATTGCCGGATTGGGGGCAAGAACAGCTCCCGGCCATGGCTGATTAATTTCCGCGGTTTTTGTGTTTTTGGGGTTTTCTCCGAAAGCGACAAATCCCACTCTTTCGCCTGGGCCACGCCCGCCTTGCATGACTGGTTGCTGTACTGCCTCTGGCCCCAGTAACCCCTGCACACGCTCGGCAGCTCGGCGCGCTTTAGCTCGCGCATCATCACTACCGTGCCACAAATCCTGCTTTACAGTCCCGGCGGCGACCACATCCAGTGGCTCTAACTGCAGCTCTACAATTCCGCGGCTATCATCTCCGTCGTTTTCCTCAGCGCCGTCAACAACTCCAGTAACAGTGCCACTGTTCCCTCGTGGCTGCTGCCGATTCCTGTTATTCAGCCAGCCATCGAGCTGCCACCGAACTCTGTCAGCCGTAGTCTGTTCTGCCAGTGGCTCAGTGCAGCGCCATACTCTGCGCACCTCTGAGCCGTCACTAAACTGCGCCACCACCGCTAAGCGGTAACACGAATACCCATGGCTAAAAAGCTGTTCATGCAGTTGCCCAGCTAGAAAGCGCGCGACGAATGAGGCCTCATCCACTCTCCGGAGTGGACTCTCCCAAGACTGGTAGCTCGCAGCCAATCCTGGTGGCAAAGATCGCGGCGCTACCAACCGCACTTCCCCACGACAGGCCAAATCATGCCATCTAGCCCCCTGCGCCCCAAACCTGTTGGCTATATCCCGCTTCGGTAACGCAGCGACATCTCCCAATGTGCGCAGACCGAGTTCCTGCCACGACTTCGCAAGCTCTGCGGGCATCTCCAGTGCACTTTCCGCCCTAAGCTCCACCAGAGAGATTCCCTGCCGAAATCTTTTGCCTTCATCCTCCCCGGGAGCTACCAGCACTCCCCGGCGCGCTGCCAAAATAGCTGTCACAATATCGTCCGCGAGCCCCAAGCTGCAGTCCACGCCCGGCACTGCAGCGGCATCAAGCAGCTTTTCCAAGGCCACATCCTGTCCGCCGTAATAACGCATTACCCCTCGCGCTGCCACAACCGCCAAGCCTGGCCGTAGAGCTTCGACCCCAGCTGCCACCGCCTCCAACCGTTGCAGCACGGACTCGAATTCCGCAGCGTCGCGCGCCGCACTTTCCTCGACAACCTCCAGCTCCGGGCACAACGCTTCCGCATGGCGACGACTCTGCCCGCGCCGTACCCCTGCACGGCGCGCACTTGGAGAACAAGCAGCTACTCCGCTATCACCCACGATCGCAATTGGACTGAGCGGGTTAGCCTGCGACGTCACAGATGCTAGATGCGCTGCCTGCACTGGCCAATCAGGAAGCCATAGCGCCACCACACGGCTCGATTCCGCCGCTGCCACTAGAACCTCCTCTGCGCGGGAAAGGCGACCACATTGTTCTGTTCCACCTGTTCCCCCACCCGCCAACGGCACTGCCTCCGCGGAAACCGCGTCCCCGACACACTGACGTGGTAATCCACTGCCCGAATCCGGCCATAACCGGTACCAATCCCGGAAACACCAGCAACAGAGCTGGAAATTTCCGACTCAGCGCCCGGCCACTGCTGCCCGACAAAAACCAGAGCACAACCACTCGTGCGCAGTCGTGCCTGCAGCGGACGTGCCTGCGACGGCGGTGGAGTGCGTGCCAACGAAGCCACCACCAAGTCAACGCCGTCCGCCAACAGCCCAATTACTTCAAGTGGCTGCATTCCAGGATCTGGCACACAGACAATGTTCGATAGCTTCCCGCCCAACTCCACCACGGAGAGCAACCCCTGCTCGGAGAGCCCAACTAGCGCAACATGACCTGTCTTCGTAACTTCCGCGATTAGGCCTGCCAATACCGCACCGGGCTGTTCAATGACACTGACAGCCCCTTTTCGCACTGCTCCTGCCAACGTATTTTCCAACGCCACCGGCACCGGCAGCGCCTCACCGAGCCCAAAGGTTGCACCAGTTGCAGTCCCACCAGACTGGGCTGCCATCGCCTGCCGCAATGCCGCAATAGTCTGCTCTCTAGACTGCCCCGCAGCAATATTGACCGCCGTTGTCACTTCTTGTTCCACCTCATCTCACTGCCATGCTCACCACGAACCCTGCTCGAATATTCTTTCCCAACAAGCGGATTAAACACTACCTTAAATAGCACGTACGTTCGATATTAATGTGCGAAGAAAAGCGCCGCACACCACCGCGCGACGCTCTAACCTCAGCCGAACACTACATTGCGTAATGCTTACGCCTTCACATCCAGGACTACATCGAATTCGAGCAAATCAGCCGACGACGACACCGGCTTGCGCTTTTCGCCCTCATGCGATGCCTTGAACGCACGGCCCTCACGCCACCCCTGGTAGGCCTCCTCGCTCTCCCACTCAGTGAAGACGAAGTAGCGGCTCCCCCCTGCGGTTGGACGCAGCAGCTGGAAACCAATAAAACCCGGGACATCGGTCATTTTCGAAGAGTTAGCGGAAAAGCGACGTTCGAGCTCTTCTCCCGCACCCTCAGGAACGGTAATAGCGTTAATTTTTACAATGCTCATGGTCATAACACTAGCCACACGACTCTCAACAATCTATAGTTCCACCGCTACTAAACTTAAGAAGTATGACTGAATGCAGCCGACACCAACACTCTTCAGGGTCTTACCAAGACGCAACTCAACGCACGACAAAATTTATCAATAATCCCGTGCGGCTGGGGACGGCGATTGGCGTCATCACCGCAGTGATTACGCTGCTCGCGCTGCTTAACGCCCATATCATCGGCTCCATTGGCTGGTGGATCATGATAGCGCTTTTACTGGCCCTCATCGGCGCCACTCTTGTCGTGCGCCAGGCAAAAACACCCACCAAAGAAACTCGGCCATCCTATTTCGCCGAGCCGATGCGTGAGTCACCAAACGACATCTCTTGGACCTCCAGCGTAAGCGTGCTGCTGATTTTCCCCGGCTCATGGATTATTGCTGCTGTCGCCGAACGAATCTCCTCTACACCGGTCGCCTGCATAGTGACCCTAGTTCTGTCCGCCATCACCGCTACCTGCGCAATCCTGCCGCGGCAATTCGGCTTCCTCCCGATGGCCGCACAACTTCCCGACGACTTCGCCCAACGCTGCCCCTACTCTGCCGACTCACCAGAGGCCCGCATCCTCGCAGTCCTCTTCATCGCACGTCTGCGCGACAACTACGTCTTCTTCACCGACCAGCTGTCTTACTTCGCCATGCTTGACGACGATGCCGTGAGCGCAGCCCTCCACACACTCGTGGCCGATAAGCGCATCACCATCACCAGGAACAATTCGGCCCTGACGGAAAAGGGCCGTGCCCGCGAGTTTGCACAACTCACAGACACGGCCCTTGCCAACTAGTGGCTTACTCCCACTCAATGGTTCCCGGCGGCTTGGAAGTCACATCCAGGACCACTCGGTTGACCTCTGGCACCTCGTTGGTAATACGCGTGGAGATCTTCTCCAAAGTGTCGTACGGAACGCGAGTCCAGTCAGCGGTCATCGCATCCTCGGAGGACACCGGGCGCAGCACAATTGGATGGCCATAAGTACGACCATCGCCCTGAACACCGACCGAGCGAACGTCGGCAAGCAGGACGACCGGGCACTGCCAGACAACCTCATCCATACCTGCGGCCGTCATTTCCTCGCGCGCAATGGCGTCGGCACGGCGGAGGGTATCCAGGCGCTCCTCATCGACAGCGCCGATGATGCGGATACCAAGCCCCGGACCCGGGAACGGCTGACGAGCAACGATTTCTTCCGGCAGACCCAGCTCACGGCCGACCGCACGGACCTCGTCCTTGAACAGCAGGCGCAGCGGCTCAACGAGGGTGAACTCAACGTCATCCGGCAGACCACCGACGTTGTGGTGGCTCTTGATGTTGGCAGTACCAGAACCGCCACCGGACTCCACCACATCCGGGTACAGGGTGCCCTGAACCAGGAAGTCCACGGTCTCGCCCTCCGGAGCGCCCTCCAGCGCCTGAGCGACAGCACGCTCGAAGGAGCGGATGAACTCACGGCCGATAGTCTTACGCTTGGTCTCCGGATCAGTGATGCCGGCCAGAGCATCCAAGAAAATCTTGGAATCGTCGACGGTAATCAGCTTCGCGCCAGTTGCGGCAACGAAATCCTTCTCAACCTGCTCGCGCTCGCCCTGACGCAGCAGCCCATGGTCGACGAAGACACAGGTCAGACGGTCACCAATAGCGCGCTGCACCAGCGCGGCGGCAACTGCGGAGTCAACGCCGCCAGACAGACCGCAAATTGCGCGACCGGTCTCACCGACCTGATTACGGACCTGCTCAATCAGCTCTTCCGCGATATTAGCGGCAGTCCAGTCCGGCTCCAGGCCAGCAATCTCGTACAGGAACTTCTCCAGAACCTGCTGACCATACGGCGAGTGGTTGACCTCCGGGTGGTACTGCACACCGGCCATTCGCTTTTCCAAGCACTCGAAAGCGGCTACCGGCGCACCCTTGGTGGACGCCGTAACGGTGAAGCCCTCCGGTGCCTCAGACACCGCGTCACCGTGACTCATCCACACCTCGTGCGTCTCCGGCACACCAGCGTGAACGACACCGCCACCGTCGACGACGTTTAGCTGCGTGCGGCCGTACTCACGGTCACCGGTAGCAGCGATCGTGCCGCCGAGTACCTCAGTCATCGCCTGGAAACCGTAGCAAATACCAAACACCGGAATGCCCAGCTCAAGCCACTCTGGGTTGAGCTTCGGGGCACCTTCGGCGTAGGCACTGGACGGGCCGCCGGACAGCACCAGCGCGGCCGGGTTCTTGGCCTTGATTTCTTCGGTCGTCGCATCATGCGAGACCACTTCGGAATAAATTTTTGCCTCGCGCACACGTCGCGCGATGAGCTGCGCATACTGCGCACCGAAGTCCACGACGAGGACGGGCTTAGTCACCTGTTCAGACACGCCCTAAAGCTTATCAAGACTTACGGACTGCAGGCATACCCAGGTTCAGTGCAGCCGGAGCATCTTCCGGCACAGCCGGGTTCACCGGAGCAATCGGTTCCAGTCGCACGTAGGACTCACCCTGAGCCGGACGCTGATCTTCCTCACCCTTGTTCGGCCACAGCGACGTTGCACGCTCCGCATTCGCGGAAATCGACAGTGACGGGTTCACCCCCGGGTTGGCTGCCATCGCCGAGCCGTCGTGAATCGAGAGCGTCGGGTAGCCCCACACGCGCAGGTACGGGTCGACTACGCCGTTTTCGGGCGAATCCGAAATCGTCGCGCCACCAATGAAGTGAGCTGTCAAAGGAATGTTTGCCAACTCACCGATAGTGCCACCAGCCAGCACACGACCATTCCGACCACGTGCATTGAGCTTATCCGACGCACGTTGCGTAGCTTCATTACCCGACGGAATCCACGTCGGATTCGGCTCCCCCTCGCCCTGCTTACTCATCAGGAAACGCACCGGCCCGATCTTTTGCAGGTACGTCGTAATCGAGTTGTCGCGATTCTGCATCACCAAAGAAATCACTGTGCGCTGCGACCACTTACGCAGGTTTACGAGCTGTGTCACGTAGTTAGGGTGCTTTACGACGGTTCCCACAGCCTGGAGCCAACGCGGAGTTGCACGGCCCCCTTCGGTCATAATCATCTGCAGCATTGCGATGGCATTAGAGCCCTTGCCGTAGCGCACTGGCTCGATATGAGTGTCCTCGTCCGGGAAGAATGACGAAGTGATGGCTACACCGTTAGAGAAGTCATTTTCCGGGTCCACCTTCGTACCCATCGCGCCCAAAATAGCCTCGGAGTTGGTGCGGGTCAGCTTGCCCAAAGACTTCGGCAGCAGCGGCAAGTACCCATCGGCCTGCTGCCGGTGCAGCAAATTCTGGGTTCCCCAGGCACCGGCGGCGAGAATGACGCGCTTAGCGCTAAACTGCTGCTTTCCCTTAGCTACCCAACGGCCAGTGCGCTCAGTGTCAATAACCCAGGAACCATCAGCCTGAGGATGCAGACCGGTAACGGTAGTGCGGTCAAAGACCTGCGCACCGAACTTCTCCGCCAAGTAAAGGTAGTTCTTAACCAGGGTGTTCTTGGCATTGTGGCGGCAACCAGTCATGCACTCACCACATTCCGTACAAGCAGTGCGGTCCGGTCCAACGCCACCAAAGTAGGGATCCGAAACTGTTTGCCCTGGCACACCCTGACCACCAGTCTTGGCACCAAAGAACACGCCCACCGGGGTTGAGCGGAAAGTATGGCCCACACCCATATCTTCGGCTACCTCACGCATGACGACGTCGGCAGGCGTGTCGGTTGGGTTGGTGACCACCCCGAGCATGCGAGATGCATTGTCATAGTGCGGAGTGAGTTCTGACTCCCAGTCGGTAATGTGCCCCCACTGACGGTGCTGAAAGTACTCGGTACCCGGCTTATACAGAGTGTTTGCGTAGTTAAGGGAACCACCGCCGACTCCAGCCCCAGCGAGAATCATGACGTCTTTCAACATGTGCACGCGCTGGACGCCAAAGAGCCCCAGCTTGGGAGCCCACAGGTACTTGTGAAGCCGCCAGCTGGTCTTGGCAAAGTCTTTATCTTCGAACCGTCGACCGGCTTCGAGAACTGCCACTCGGTAGCCTTTTTCGGTCAACCGCAAAGCAGAAACAGAGCCACCGAAACCGGAACCGACGATTACAACATCGAAATCACGTTGTTTACTCATGGGAAAAGCCACCTTCGTTAAGGGCGTAACGCTAATGCGCGGAACATATGTTCCTAACCCTAAGCGGAGGTGGCTTTTCAGTAAGGTAGTTTCACGAAAAAACTATCCGATTACTTTAACTAAAAACCCTTTGGACGTACCGATAGCTCAACGCGGTGGAAGGACTTCAGGTCGGTAAAACCGCACTTGGCCATTGCGCGACGCAGGCCGCCGGCGAGATTGCGATCACCGAACGGCGAGGCGGACGGCCCAAACAGAGCCTCTTCCAGACTGACCAGTTCCCTCTCATCTTCGACGACCTGCCACACGGCACCGCGCGGGTACTTCGGGTGTGCCGCGACAGACGGCCAGGCGTAGCCCTGCCCCGGAGCCTCATTGACGGTTGCCAGCACGCTGGACAGCGCCACAGCATCTGCGCCACAGGCGATTGCCTTAGCAATGTCCCCGGCGGTATCAATGCCGCCGTCGGCAATGATGTGGACGTAGCGACCCTCGGTCTCATCGAGGTAGTCCTTACGAGCAGCTGCGGCATCGGCAATAGCGGTGGCCATTGGTACGTCGATGCCGAGCGCACCCGGGGACGTCGTAAAGCCCGTACCGACAATCACACCAGCGGCACCGGTGCGCATCATGTGCAGCGCAGTCTGGTAGTCGACGACACCGCCGACGATAACTGGGACATCCAGGCTGCCGATGAAGTCCTTGAGGTTCAGCGGCTCACCCTGAGCAGTGACATGCTCTGCAGAAATCAGTGTGCCCTGGATAACCAACAAGTCGATGCCAGCCTTGATAGCCAGCGGAGCCAGCTCACGGGCGTGCTGCGGGGAGACACGAACTGCAGTAATCGCGCCGGTTGCGCGGATTTCCTTGATGCGCTCAACCAACAGCTCCGTATCAATCGGAGCAGAGTGCAGTTCCTGCAGCTTGCGATTCACTGCCTCGGATTCGCGCTTGGTGGCGGCGTTCTTTGCCAGCTCCACCAACTCGGCAATCTTGTCCTGCGCATCGGTGTGGCGAGCCCAAATGCCCTCGGCATTGAGAACCGCCAAACCACCCAGACGAGCAAATTCAGCGACGGATTCCGGGCTGGCGATGGCATCCGTCGGATGCATCATCATCGGGAGTTCGAAATCGTAGGCGTCAATTCGCCAGGAGGTATCGACGTCCTTGGACGACCGAGTACGACGAGTGGGAACGAGTGCAATATCGTCCAACTCGTAGGTCCGGCGTGCCTCGCGGCCAATACCGATTTCAACGATGTCGCGCATGAGCTTTCCTCACATGCCCTTTCCGTGGAATTTAACTCGACTAAGCCAGTTTAGCGCTGGTAGTAGTTCGGCGCTTCGACAGTCATCTGGATATCGTGCGGGTGCGACTCGCGCAGGCCTGCAGCGGTGATCTGGACAAACTGTGCGTCGTGCAGCTGCTCGACGGTAGCGGAACCGGTGTAGCCCATAGCTGCGCGCAGACCACCAACCAGCTGGTGAACGATGGAGTCGATGCTGCCGCGGAACGGAACACGGCCCTCGATACCTTCCGGAACCAGCTTCTCTTCGCTCTTGACGTCAGCCTGGAAGTAGCGATCCTTGGAGTAGGAGCGCTTCTCACCGGTCAGGCCGCGGCCCTGCATGGCGCCCAGCGAGCCCATGCCGCGGTACATCTTGTACTGCTTGCCGTTGACGAAGGTGACCTCACCCGGAGCCTCAGCGGTACCGGCCAGCATCGAACCGAGCATGACGGAGGATGCACCGGCCGCCAGAGCCTTGGCGATGTCGCCGGAGAACTGCATACCGCCATCGGCGATAATCGGAACGCCAGCCTTCTTAGCTGCGACAGAGGCTTCCATGATGGCGGTGATCTGCGGGGCACCTACACCTGCGACAACGCGAGTGGTGCAAATCGAGCCCGGGCCGATACCGACCTTGATGGCATCTGCACCCGCGTCAATCATGGCCTGTGCAGCGCCACGGGTAGCCAGGTTGCCGCCGATAATCTGGATGCTCTCGCCGAATTCCTTCTTAACGCGGGAGACCATCCCAAGTACACCTGAGTTGTGGGCGTGAGCGGTATCAACAACGAGCACGTCTACGCCTGCGTCAGCCAATGCGTGTGCGCGCTTCCAGGAGTCCTCGCCGGTACCGATGCCAGCACCGACCAGCAGACGGCCGGAACCATCCTTGGAAGCATTCGGGTACTGATCCTTCTTGACGAAGTCCTTGACGGTAATCAGACCAGTCAGACGGCCTTCGCCATCGACGATCGGCAGCTTCTCCACCTTGTGGGCGCGCAGCAGGTTCAGCGCCGCATCGCCAGACACACCCTGCTCAGCCACGACGAGCGGCATCGGTGTCATAATCTCGGAGACCTTGCGGTTCAAATCTGCCTCGAAGCGCATGTCGCGGTTGGTGCAGATACCGACTAGCTTGCCGTCCTTGTCGACGACCGGCAGGCCCGAGATGCGGTAACGAGCGCACTTGGCATCTACTTCGGCAATGGTGTCATCCGGGGAACAGGTCACCGGGTCGGACACCATGCCAGCCTCAGAGCGCTTCACAATCTCGACCTGCTGAGCCTGCTCCTCGATGGACAGGTTGCGGTGCAGGATGCCCATACCGCCCTGGCGGGCCATGGCAACAGCCATGCGAGCCTCGGTGACGGTGTCCATAGCGGCGGACACGATTGGAATGTTCAGACGCAGTTCACGAGTCAGCTGCGTAGAGGTATCAACAGCGGAGGGGATAACGTCCGAAGCGTCCGGCAGCAGCAGGACATCATCGAATGTAAGGCCGACTAGTGGAATCTTGTTGGGATTGTCTCCGCCGAGGCTAATTCCCGTGGGGTTGGTCATGGACTCCTCCTGCTCCACCCTTGCCGACATCCGGCCAGGGGCGCTATCGCTTCGTGGTTGCCAAACGTTATATACAGGGTAGTCCCTAAGTGATGAAACGCGACAATTAGGCGGAGCGACAGGTACCCGACAAGGGTTAGCCAAAAGCTAGCTGAGGGTTATACCAAGGTGAACTAAACCCCAACTAAGTGCATTGCCAATCGTCGGGATTGCCGTACAGAGCTGTTACGGTAGGGATTGTGAACCACGACTTTTTCTCGTCCATGCCGCGGGATCCGTTCGAAGGAGATCCCAATGACCCGGCAAGCTTCCTCGAGCCGGATGAGCCTTTCGCGCCGTTGACAGACCAGGAACGTCGGGAAGTTCTTGAAGACCTTTCCGCCGTTCGCCTATTTCGTACTGCACTGAGTCCAGAGGGACTGCTTGGCGTGTGCATGCTGTGTGAGGACTGCGGTGACGAGCACTTTTATAACTGGGATGTACTGGAAAATCACTACTTGATGCTTCTGTCAGGCCAGGAGTCCCCAGTCCACGAGCCGCAGTTCGACCCGGACCGAACCCGCTACGCCCCATGGGAATACTGCGCAGGCTTTGTCGACGGTCTGCGTTCGCGCCGACCTGGTCGTTTCTAAAAATTTGATAAGAGTTTGACGGAATTGTTTGCACAGTATCCCGGTTAGCCTCCTGGGGTTTACCAACCGTTCATTGTTGGCCTCCACACTTGAGCTCACTGCTTCAAGAAAGCTCAGTGAAGGAGACATCAAATCCGATGACGTACATCGACCACTTGCCCGGGCCCAATGCAGATTTGTGGGATTGGCAGCTGCACGGCTCTTGCCGCGGGCAGGACTCCGCAACTTTCTTCCACCCGGAAGGCGAGCGCGGACGCGCACGCAGCCTCCGCGAAGCCCGCGCGAAGGCTATCTGCCGTTCTTGCCCCGTTCTCATGCAGTGCCGTAGTCACGCACTCAAGGTTGGTGAACCATACGGCGTGTGGGGTGGTCTCAGCGAGTCTGAGCGAAATGAGATCCTTCGAGCTAAGCCGGCTGCACGCGAGCGCGAACTTGAACGCGTTCTGGTCACTGCCATGTAGGTTCTCTGCTCTTTCGGCCTCCAGCTAACTCACATAGAAACAAAAGTGCTCCCCACCCTTCGATTGAAAGGCGGGGAGCATTTCGCGTACTAGCAACTAGTGCACTAGCTCATTAGCGATTAGTGAGCGTGATCGTTCTCCGGCTCCTCTTCCGGCTTGTCCACAACGGAAGCCTCGGTAGTCAGCAGCATGCGTGCCACGGAGGTTGCGTTGACGACTGCGGAGTGAGTGACCTTGACCGGGTCGATGACACCGGACTCAATCAGGTTCTCGTAAGTGTCGGTTGCAGCGTTGTAGCCGTTGCCGTTCTCCTGCTCACCGATGTGGTAGACGACGACTGCGCCGTCCTTACCAGCGTTCTCTGCAATCCAGAAAGCCGGACGGGTCAGAGCCTTGGCAACTGCGCGAACACCGACTGCCTCGTCTCCCTCAAACTCGTCGGCAAATGCCTCGAGTTCACGGGAAATCTGCACCAGCACGGAACCGCCACCGGCGATAACGCCTTCCTGGGCTGCTGCACGAGCAGCGTTGATGGCATCCTCGACGCGCAGCTTGCGCTCGTTGACCTCGGTCTCGGTAGCAGCGCCAACCTTAATGACAGCCACGCCGCCAGAGAGCTTCGCCAGACGTTCTTCCAGCTTCTCGCGGTCCCAGTCAGAGTCGGTGCGTTCAATCTCGGCACGAATCTGGTTACGACGCTCTTCCACAGCCTCAGCGGTGCCAGCACCGTCAACCAGGACGGTCTCATCCTTGGTAATGGTGATGCGGCGCGCATTACCCAGCACCTCAAGTCCAACGTCCTTGAGCTGCATGCCGGTGTCAGCCGTAACGACGGTTGCACCGGTGACGACTGCCAAGTCATCCATGAACGCCTTACGACGGTCACCGAAGTACGGTGCCTTCACTGCGGCAACCTTCAAGGTCTTGCGCATAGCGTTGATAACCAGCGCGGACAGAGCCTCGCCCTCGATATCCTCAGCCATAATCAGAGTCGGCTTGCCGGACTCGGCAATCTTCTCCAAAATCGGCAGGAACTCTGGCAGGGAGGAAATCTTCTCGCGGACCAGCAGCACCTGTGCACCGTCGAGAATTGCCTGTTGAGCCTCAACGTCGGTGATGAAGTACGGGGAGAGGAAGCCCTTATTAAAGGACACGCCCTCAGTCACGGACAGCTCGGTGGCAATCGACTGCGACTCTTCAACAGAGACGACGCCGTCCTTGCCAACCTTGTCCATAGCACCTGCAACCAGGTCGCCGATTTCAGTGTCACGCGAGGAAACGGTTGCCACCTGAGCGATGGCAGCGGAGCTGCTCACCGGGGTGGCACGCTGCTTCAGCAGTTCAACAGCCTTATCGGATGCAGCGTGGATACCGCGGTTCAGGGAAACCGGGTTTGCGCCAGCTGCAACATTGCGCAGACCCTCGTGGACCAGCGCCTGTGCCAGCAGCGTTGCGGTAGTAGTGCCGTCACCGGCAACGTCATTGGTCTTGACCGCAACAGACTTAACCAACTGAGCGCCGAGGTTCTCGAACGGATCCTCAACGTCGATATCGCGGGCGATGGTCACACCGTCATTGGTGACCAGCGGACCACCGAAGGCCTTGTCCAGGACAACGTTGCGACCCTTCGGGCCAAGCGTGACCTTGACTGCGTCGGCAAGCGTGTCCACACCGCGCTTGAGGCCTTCGCGAGCCTCTTCGTTAAAAGCAATAAGCTTCGCCATGTGTGGGTACGTCCTCCCTTTAGTTCTCGATAACAGCCAGGATGTCGCGCTGCGACAGCAGCAGGTACTCCTCGCCCTGGTACTTCAGCTCAGCGCCGCCGTACTTGGAGAAGATGACGATGTCACCCTCCTTGACGTCCATAGGAATGCGGTCATCGTCATCGGCCCAGCGACCCGGACCAACTGCAATAACGGTGGCCTCCTGCGGCTTCTCCTTAGCGGAGTCCGGGATAACCAGGCCGGAAGCCGTGGTGGTCTCTGCTTCGTTGATCTGGACGAGGACGCGGTCCTCCAGCGGCTTGATGTTGACGTTCGCCACGATGAATTCCTCCATACATGCGGTGATGTGATGTTCTTGTGCCGGTTGGTCTGCCGTGCACAGCCGTCGTCGCGGGTGAACAACTGTGTGTCAAACAACCTTCGTTAGCACTCTACCCCTGCAAGTGCTAACACTCAACAATAGTGAGCGCTAATGCTAGTTAGTCAGCTTGTCGGGGTTGCAAGCCATCCGATCGAACACCGTAACCGTCATTCCGTGTTCTTCGATGTATTCATCGCTAAAGCAGGGACCGCCCGAGCCGGTTGTGTAACGACTGTCTGGCTCCCTCCTTTGCCAGGCACCTTCGTCCCATTGGTAAACCACCAGTCCACCGCTGTTTGCGCGTCCACCCAGTGCCCACCATCCGTCACAGGCGACGACCGTAAAGTTCTCCTCCGTAGTCGGGAACGCCGATGCCTCGCAATCCCCACTAATCGGATACTCAGAGCTAGCCGTACTCGTGGTTTCCCTAGTCTTTGTTGCTGTCTTCTTCGCTTCCTTCTCCGTGGACGTCGTGGTCTCTGACCCCTCGCATGCTGTCACCGCATTCTGGAAACCAACCGGGGCGCCTTCTCGCTTCAGCCGGTCCATGTCGAAGCAGGCGTAGTCACTGGGCGATTGTGTCCCGTGGCGCTCGTATTCAGCCCATCCCGAACCGCCCCAGCGCCACGCGCCGAATCCACCGGTGCCTTCAACCCCAGTCACAGCCCACTGGCCATCACAAAAATGAACAACGAATCGACTTGCATCATTGACGAAAGCCGATGCCGCACAGCGTTCCTTCTTGGTCTTCTCCGGCGACTTCACCTTCACGGTCTCCGTCGCAGTCGCGGTAACAGTACGCTTCGGCGCTGCTTCATCCTTGGCGCCTGCACCAAGCCACTGTTCACCTCGACCCCTCACAACTAGGTAAAGCACCGTCGCTACAGCGACAATCAAAACAAGCAGCAGCGTGACCATCGCCCATAACACTCCCCGACCACGGCCGCGCTGATCTTCACCTTGCGGTGCTTGCGACTGTGGTGCAAACAGCTCAGTCTGATCTTGCGAATTATCGGATGGCTGAAGCTCCCACTCGCTGTAGTCTTTACTCATTTTTGGGCAAGCGCTTTCCTGTAGTTGTTCTGCAATCGACGACAGAGAAACAAGTCATAGTCAATTAACGGAATTTAACACGGGTCTGAGTGGTAATCAGTCTCATTTTTCATTGCGCGCACGTTTCCGCCCCACTGGCGCTTCAACGAGCAAGCTTCTTCCGCGCTACCAGCATCGAAGTAGACAGCGTAAACGTCCTTGTCCTCATAGGAAGGCCTCAATGACGGACACAGCCCAGGCGTGGCGTACCGAAGGTCCGAGTCCTGCTCAAGCGCACGTGCCAATTCCTGCCGCGTTGTCGAATTGTTGCCGCCTATCACGGACTGGACAATCACCACATAATGACCGTCACACGCCAGGCTCGCCGGCACAATGGTTCCCCGAGAAGTCTCAACCGAAGAAATAAAGCCGGAGTTTTCCCGCCACACCGGTTCCTGCTGAACCTGCGTTTCAGTCTGCGTCTGGGTAACTGTTTTCGTCGACGTTATCTCCGCAGGCGTTTGCTCCACGCTTGACGACGACTCTTGCGCCACCTCTACCACGGGCAAACTGATCCGCTCGGTTTTTACTCCCCACGCCAGGTAACCGAGCACGGCGACCAACGCGATAGCCACGACTGCAACAAGTGACCAGACCAGACCGCTGCGCGTACTGCTACCACTACCGCCAGATACTGGCGCGAACTGCTGTGTCTCCGCCCACTCGGACTGGTTCGATTGCTCGGGCTGCTCAGGGTTCAGTTCCCACTGATTGAAATTACCGCTCATTGCACTACAGGCTCTTCCACTGGCATGGATGGGTCGGTCGGACAGGCGTAACCAGAGGGCTTAGCTCCCGCGGCGATGAGGTAGGCGGCAGCTGCGCCAATCATGACACCATTATCAGTACACAGCTTAATCGGGGGCACATGCAGAGTAATTCCCGCCGACGTAGCCCGCGCCGCTGCGAGTTCACGCAACCTCGAGTTCGCAGCTACACCGCCACCGAGCAGCAGAGTGCTCGCCCCCACATCCTGAGCGGCGCGAACGGCCTTCTTCGTCAACACATCGCAGACCGCTTCCTGGAAGGAAGCACAGACGTCTTCGACCGAGTACTCACGACCTTCCTTCTCCGCTGCCTCGACATAGCGGGCCACGGCTGTCTTCAAGCCGGAGAAGGAGAAGTCATGGCGCGCATCCTGCTGGCGCATCATGGCCCGAGGAAACGCGATGGCCTTGCGATTTCCCTGCTTAGCCAACTTATCGATAATCGGGCCGCCCGGGTAACCCAACCCCAGCAACCTAGAAACCTTGTCGTATGCCTCTCCGGCCGCGTCGTCAAGCGTCGATCCGAGCTCCTCCATCGGACGACCAACCCCCTGCACACGCAGCAGCTGCGTGTGCCCGCCGGAAACTAGCAGCGCCACTGCATTGGACAGATCCGCGCCGTCGAGAGCTCCGACAGCAACGTGGCCACCAAGGTGGTTAATGCCGTAGAAAGGCACACCCCAGGCGGCGGCATAGGCCTTCGCGCCTGCCGAACCAACCAGCAGCGCACCGGCGAGACCAGGCCCCACGGTTGCGGCGACGGCATCTGGGATAAAAGTTTCGATACCGAGCTTGGCAGCTGCTTGCGCACGCGCCTCGGAAACCACTGGCTGCAGGGCTTCCAAATGAGCGCGGGAAGCAATCTCCGGGACTACACCGCCGAAGCGGGCGTGCTGTTCCATGGAGGATGCGACGACGTCGGCAAGCACTTCCACCTCTGGAATGGCTGGGGTGCTGGTGTCCGTGTCGTCGTAGCGCACACGCATCACTGCAGCGCCTGTCTCATCGCAGGAACTCTCGATTGCCAGCAGGGTCAACTCGGTCATAGCAGTAATGGTACTAGCGCGGCACCGGGTCGCTTACCAGCGACCGAGCTTAAATCTCGAGGCGACCGAGGTTCCTCACAGCGGCACGCCAGAGGGCGTATTCCTCCGGGTAGTCATCGCGGTAGTGACGAACGGCACGCATGCCGTGCTTGATGCGTTCGATCTCCTCGTCCCCAATGTCCTCGCCCTCGGCATCGACGAAGACAACCGTTCCACAGATAGCGGTGGTCGGGTCGGTGAAGAAAGCGGAGTTACCCGTGGCTGCCTCATTGCGGCCGAGGGACGCGACCGGGTTCGGTTCAGCGCCCTCAGCCTTGGCCGTCGGGTTGTACAAAGCGGCGTAATCGGTGCCATCTTCCTGGAACACCACAGAAACCCGGTCGGTGGAAACGCCACCGAGGAAGGTAGCGGCGGCATCCAGCTCGAATTCGATGATGCGATGCGTCAGGTCAGGGTTCACCAGAAAACCTTTAATCATGGACACAGTGGTACCGCACCGACCCCGCTCCCGCATCTCGAGGGCGATACCCCCGCTACGGACGCGGAATGTTACGCAGGTTCGACCGTGCCATGTTGATCATCTGGCCAACGCCACCACCGAAGACGGTGCGCGTAGCGGCCTTGGAGAATCCCATCAGCATGTCCCAGGTGATATTCGCCGGAATGGACAGAGCGTTCGGGTCGGTGACCATGTCCACCAGTACCGGACCGTCGTAGGCCAGCGCCTCCTGAATCAGGCGGGGTGCATCGGCCGGATCTTCAATGCGGATGGCCTTGATACCCAGCGACTCCGCGACTCCCGCGTAGTCGACTGCCCCGTGGTCGGTCTGGTGCTCCGGCAGACCCTGGACCAGCATTTCCAACTTGACCATGCCGAGCGAGGAGTTGTTGAACACAAACATCTTGATCGGCAGCTGCTGCTGCTGCACGGTGATGAGCTCACCGAGCAGCATTGACAGGCCACCGTCACCGTTGAAGGTAATGACCTGACGGTCCCGGTCAGCAGCCTGCACACCAATGGCCTGCGACAGTGCATTGGCCATAGTGCCGTGACGGAAAGAACCGATCTGCTCTCGCCTGCCATTCGGCGTGACGTAGCGTGCAGCCCAGACATTGCCCATACCGGTGTCGACGGTGAAGACGGCATCGTCATCGGCGTACTTATCAATCAGGTCGGCCACATACTCCGGGTGAATCGGGCGCATGTTCTCAACGTCATGGGTGTATGCCTCGATGACGTGGCTGAGCAGGCGCTCGTGGTTCCGCAGCTGCTTGTCCAGGAAGGAGCGGTCGGTCTTTTCATCCAGGTACGGCAGGATGGTTTCGATCGTTGCAGCCACATCGCCGACGACTGGGTACTTCACCGTGGTACGACGACCGATGGCGCGACCATCGATATCGACCTGGGCGACGTTCTTAGTCGGCAGGAAGTCGTTGTACGGGAAGTCAGTACCGAGCAGAATCAACAAATCAGCATCGTTAGAGGCATCGTGGCAGGCGCCGTAGCCCAGCAGTCCGGACATTCCGACGTCATAGGGGTTGTCGTACTGGATGTACATCTTGCCACCCAGCGCATGCCCCACCGGCGACTTAATCTTCTCCGCAAGCTTGAGCACCTGTTCGCGGGCATCCTTCACACCTGCGCCACAGAAAAGCGTGACGGTTTTAGCCTCATTGATTGCGTCGGCAAGCGCGGCGGCCTGGCCGGCATCAGGGAATACGACTGGGCGACCGCTGCTGATAGTGGAGGTGACGAACTCATCATTTTCCACTTCATGCGTTGTAATGTCGCCCGGCAGAACCAGCACGGAAACACCGTGGCCAGTCATGGTCGACTGGATAGCATGATGCAAAACGACGCCACCCTGCTCAGCGGAGTTCACCATCTCGCAGTAACCGGAGCACTCGTTGAAGATAAACTCCGGATGGGTCTCCTGGAAGAAATTCGAGCCAATCTGGCGAGAAGGAATGTGCGATGCCAGCGCCAGCACCTTTGCGCCGTTGCGGTGGGAGTCATAGAGGCCCTGAATGAGGTGGGTGTTACCCGGACCGCAAGAGGCCGCACACACTGCTAATTCGCCGGTGACCAGGGACTCGGCACCGGCAGCGAAGGCCGCAGCCTCCTCGTTGCGGACGTGCACCCACTCAATGGAGGACTCACGCACCGCGTCGACAATGGGGTTCAAACTATCTCCGACGAGTCCGAAGATTCGCTTGACACCTTGATTCTCTAGGGTTTCTACGAGCTGCTTTGCAAAGGTTTTAGCCATGTGACCGGTCTAGCGCAGAATAGTCGCTACGTCAACATTTAGCCGGCGGGCACAGGCCGGCACATTGTGTAAGCGTCCGCCCCAGAGCCCGGGTAGTAGTTTTTTCGTAGCCCCATATTTTCGAAGCCGTAGCGTCGATACATGGCGATAGCGGGTTCATTATCCGTGCGCACTTCTAAAAACACTGGGCCCGGATCCTCCGCCACCGCTGCCATCAGCGCGTCCATGAGCTGCGCCCCAAAACCTCGACGCTGCCACTTCTGCCCCACGCCGATGGTGTGAATCTCGTACTCGGCGGCACCCGCAGGCCCCAGCCTGGTAATTCCCGCATAGCCGCACAGTTCTTCGTCCCCGTCTGCCTCTGCGATCAGCCCGACGTAGAAATTGTTCGGCGCGGCCAGCTCTGCCATAAAGACCGATTCCGGCCAGGGATCATCGCCGGCAAATAGCTCCGCCTCGATCGCCGCACACGCCTTGGCTGCAGGAGGCCCGAGACGCACTAGCTTGACGACGCTCATCTCATAGCCTTCGGGACAACGGCATCCGGACGGCGCAAGTACAGCGGCACCAGTGGGCCCGGCGCGGAGTCAAAGTGGGCCGCTTCAACCATGGCTTTCGGAGTGGGAAAGACTTGTTCGGCAGCAACCTCAAGCCCGGCAATTTGCTCGATGTGGCTGAGGCTGCCGCGGGCGTGGCTCGGCGTGAAGTCTGCGACTTCTGCTGCGAGCTCTTCCTTGAGAAGCTCCATGACGTCGGCTGGCTTGGCCACTGCCGGACCGAAAACTCGCTGGCCATCGCGGTAGGCCGCGAAGTACACCTCGCGGCGGCGAGCATCGGTGACGACCAGTTCATCGCCAACACCACCCGCGAGCGCATCCAGGCTGCAGATGCCGTAGCAGGGAATTCCCAGAGCGTCGGCAAAGGAGGCTGCGGTGGCCATACCAACGCGCAAACCCGTAAACGGCCCCGGACCACAGCCGACAACCACGGCATCTAGCTCGGCTGCCGCCACCCCACTGTCGGTGAGGCACTGCTGAATCAGCGGCACCAGCACCTCGTTGTGCGCGCGGGCATCCAGGTGCAGCTTTTCGGCCACGGTTTCACCATCGCGGACAATTCCCGCGGTGACCTGTGGGGTCGATGTGTCAACGGCCAAAATGTTCATACTCAGTAACCTACTTGAACCGACTTGAAGCTACTTGCTCCACTTCCAGGTGACGACGCGGGTATCGTCGTCACGCGAACGATCGATACTCACCTGCAGATAGCGCTCAGAGAGCACCTCGGCGAGCCCCATTCCCCACTCGGCGACCACGACGCTGTCCTCGAGGTCGGTGTCCAGATCGAGTGAATCCAGCGCATCGAAGGCCTCGCCATCGGAGCCGGGTCCCTCTTCGCCGAAGAGTCGATAGGCGTCGACGTGGATGAGGGTGACGCCATCTTTTGCGAGCGGACGGTGCTCGCGGGCGATGGTGAACGTCGGCGACGTCACGCGACCGCGCACATTCATGCCGCGGGCGATGCCCTGCGTGAGAGTGGTCTTACCCGCGCCGAGTGGGCCATCGAGAATCACCAGATCCCCGGCGGCTAGCTCCCGGCCAATCTCCTCGCCGAGGTCACGCATGTCCTCTGCGGTTGGCGCGATGCGGCTGCGCACCCACTTTCGCTCGCTGCGTCCCTTCGGCGCGGTGAGGATTTCGTAGTTAATGGTGCCGGATGCCTCCGCGAGGTCATCGAGACCGGGCTCCCCCAGTGTAGGATCACCGACGATGACCGCCGTGTCGCCGGCCTCGACATCACTGTCTGGACCAAGGTCGACGACGAACTGATCCATGCACACGCGTCCTACCTGCGGATAGCGTGTGCCATTGATGCTGACTTCGAAACGACCGGATGCCGAGCGCATCATGCCGTCGGCATAGCCGCAGGGCACGATGCCGATGGTGGTATCGCGGTCAGCTGTCCAGGTCTGTCCGTAGGACACCGACTGCCCTGCCGGCAGCTTCTTGACCAAGATGACCGACGCTTCCCACCGCATCGCTGAACGCAATCCATGGGTGGACCCCACAATTGGCTCGCCACCATAAATCGCCAGCCCTGGGCGCACCATGTCGAAGGTCAGGTCAGGACGCGACAACGATGCCGGCGAATTCGCCGCATGGTTAATCATCTCGTCCAGCCCCGCCTCGCGCAGGACAGAAATGGCGGTTCGGAAATTCTGCGCCTGCTTATCGACGCTCTCGTTGCCCGGCTCATCCGCGCACGCAAAGTGCGTGAAAGCACCGGTGATGTTCAGCGCGCCGGTCTTGTGCAGCTCGACCAGCTGATCAACCGCATTCTCAAAGTCCCCATTGGCCATAGAGAATCCCGAGCGACCCAAGCCCGTATCGACCATCACCGTCACACGTGGTGTCACCGATAGCGCCCGCCCGGCATTGGCCACGGCCAGCGCATGAGCCATCGACGGCAGGCCGAGGTCAATATCTGCAGCCACAGCACGCTGCAGCAACGAGGTGGCTGCCGCGTCCCAGATCCAGGCGAGGATGGGGATGGTGTGGCCGTCGTCAAGCGTGGTGCGGTGTTCCTCGCGGAGGGAGAGCGCCTCGTCGATTGTTGCGACGCCGAGCTGTGTTGCGCCGCCGGCCAGTGCGGCACGCGCGGTCTGCAGCGCACCCTGCGAGTAGCCGTCCGCCTTGACGACGGCCATGAATTCCGACACCCCTGCGATGGCCTTGACGGTCTTCACATTGTGGGTGATTGCGTCGAGATTAACGGTATGGGTCAGGATGGCTGGTGCCGAGGAAGTCATAGCCGTATTTTGCCACTGCTGCCTTCATTGGTGAACCATGCGGTGGCATCTCGGATGGATTCAGCGATGTCCTGGGCGCTGCAGGGTGCTGGTCCGAACTCTGTCTGCGCGGCCAAGAATGCGGCGCGAGCGTGAATAATTACTGGTACGTAGAGGGATTCGCCACGCGCTACCCAGGCGCCGAGAAGTCCGGACAGTACATCGCCGGAGCCCGGCGTGGCTGCCCAGGAGCTACCCGCGTCAATCACGACTGTGCGCTGCGTTGTCGGATTGGCAATCACGGTGCGGCGTCCCTTGAGCAACACTTCACAGGAGAACTGCTCGGCAAGTTCACGGGCATCTGCGATGGCGTTAGTGACCTCGTGCCCGGTAAGGCGCTCAAATTCGCCGGCGTGCGGAGTGAGAACAGTGCGCAGGTTGCGCTCTTGGCCGCGCTCGCGGACGAGCTGTCGGATGTCCTCATGCTTCGACAGCAGCGTCAGTGCGTCAGCGTCGATGACGACTGGTTTGTCGGTGGCCAGAATGTCGCGCAGTTCCTCGGCCGCGCGCTCATCAGTGCCGCGACCAGGGCCGACAACCCAGGCATCGACGCGCACCTCTTTACGATCCACCGAGTCCGGCTGCGCAATGACCGTCGGCAAGGCTGCGGTGATGCGGTTGCGGGCATCCACGTCGCCGACATAGATAACCGCGGGACTGGTCGCGTGCACGGCAGCGGAGGCACACAGCTGACCAGCGCCCGGATACGCCTCGCTACCGGCGGCGATACCTGTAACTCCAGTGGAGTACTTGTGGTCATTAGCACCGGGTTCGAGCTGAGTCTTCGCGCCAAAAGGTGCCGGAAAGCTCCCGCCTAGGGCTTCGTAAAACTCTACGGTCGGAGTCTGGTGGTGGACGGCATTGTAGTGACCGTTTTCATAGAGTGTCTGTCCCAGTCCTGGAAGTTCGAGGGAGAAGGCATCGAGCGCAATTTCGTGCAATTCGACCTCACCACAGGCTTCCGACAGTGCATGCGCGTAGCGCAGTCCGCCGAAGGTCACCGTTGTCGTGGCCTCGACGTGGGATGGCAGGTACGGATCCTGGCCCTCTTCCAGGTCGAGGTCGGGGTTGATGGTCTGGGAGGGCGGATCAAAAGTGCGTCCGGTATCGGCTTCCACACCACTCGGCACGTCGACCGAGAGAATAGGCACCTCGCCTATGTTTGCCTCGCGCACCAGCCACGCAGCCTCTTCGCGCAGCGCACCATGACCACCGAGCCCCACAATTCCGTCGATAATCAGTGCGTAGTCTTCACTTATCGACCACAGAATCTTCGATAAATCCGTCTCCCGGTCACACCCCAACGGCAGCACCCGCCCGCCTGCGAGCTCAAACGCTTTCAGCGCCCGTTCATGTGGCTTGGTGCCCAGCAAAACTGCATCCACGCCATGTCCGCCCGACGACAAGTCCCGGCCGGCATAGAGCGCATCGCCACCATTGCCTCCCGACCCAACCAACAGCAGCACACGACCGCGACCAGGCTCCGGCGACACCTTAGCGAGCATCCGCTCCGCCACCTCCGACACAGCGGCGGCTGCGTGGCGCATGAGTTCGTCGTCACGCGTTTGTGCGTCCAGATAGGGCTGTTCCGCAGCGCGAATTTCGGCAGCTGTGTAGCAGTACGTCATAAACCCAGCCTACGATTAGCCCCTATGGATGACTACTCCCCGAGCACGCGAGTTTTCGGCCCTCTACTGCGCGCCTTTCCGCAGGCATACCTGCGCTCGTTGCGTCATCCCGAATGGATCCCCCACGGCGCGCAGGACGTTCGCGAAATCCTCGACGGCAAAGTCACTCCCGACCTGGATGGATACAACGGCCGCACACCAATTGTCCTGGTTCACGGCACCTGGATGAACTCGTTCAACTCCTTCGCCATGTTGGGGCCGTTCCTCGCCCGGAATCGCCCTGTATTCTCACTCGATTACGGCTCCGACCCCGCCGCGCTAGTCAGCCGCCTCCGCAGCGTCAAAGCCACCACCGATTTGAACGATGCGCTCGCCGAAGTCACCGACCTTCTCGACCGCTTCCGAGCCCAACTCTCCCTACCCCGCATCGACCTCATCGGTCATTCCCAGGGCGGTCTGCACTGTCGCAGTTACGCCAACGCGAGCATCGATTCGCTTTACGACGACGCCCTCAACCATGGCCTCAACGAAGAAGACGCCGAGCAGTTCGCCTCCGACAACAGCCCCGTGCGGGCAGTCATCTCGCTTGCGGGAAACCATCGCGGCACTACTGCGTGGGGCATGCGCCGAAGGCTCAGTGCCCTTGAGCGATGCGGCCTACCAATGCACAAACTCGTCGACCGCCTTGTCGGCCGTGCCTGTATTCAACAGCTGCTGGACTCCGACTATATTGCGACTCTGAACCGCGCAGCGCGTGGCATTACCCGACGCGGCCCGCACTACCTGAATATCGGCACCCCTTTCGACACCGTAGTTCGCCCGTGGACCGGCGCCTTTTTGCCCGAACAAGAGGGTCACCACGTTACGAACGTCAACAACGCCACCGGCGGTGGCGACTGGTCTGACCACCTCGCGCTGCTCTACTCCCCCAATACCTTAGAACTCATCCACGAGTTCTTAGACGAGCTGGATCGCGCCGAGGAGGGTGGCACCGAGGACTCTTCGACCAACAAGCAAACGCCGCGCCATGTACGGCAGCGAGTCCTGCCTATGTACGGCGCACTGCCGACGAGGCTCGGGCGGCGGAGGCTCGGACGGAGGCTCGGACGGCGCGGCCAGATCTAATTCAGCATGGAGTTTTAGAACATATTTCTAAAACTCTATTGACACTTCTTCAAACAGGTGTACGATTTGGGTTGTAGGGAAAATTTGTAAGCAAAAGTTCTTTGTCCGGTGCACAGAGGTTGGCGGGGCTGGTTGAACGAGCCTCTCCACGCTCCTCTCCACCACAGAACTCAATCTTCAATTCTCCGGCGGACACGTAGTAATCAGGGGGATAACCAATGTCATCGCCGCCCATAGAACTTCCAGCACCAGGTCAAAAGCCCTCCTGGGCCAACCAGCAATCCGACGACCCCATTAGCATCGCGGCCCGTGCCACCAACGCCGCAGACCTTCAACTCATCGATATCTGCGCTCCCGGTGACGCGGTAGACGTCAATCACCATCTCGCCCGCATAAGCATCCGAACCGGCCTTAGCCGCGGCAAGTGCTCTACGCTGTGCGAGATCGCGCTGATGTTCGAGCGCCTACCAAAAGTCCGAGCTCTCATCGAATCCACCTTCTGTTTCTCTCTAGCACATCTCCGCGCCATCGCCAATGGCGTTGCCGGGCTGTCACCAGACCAGTTCGACACGGTAGAGCCCCATCTTTTGGAAATGCTCACTCCGACGCGACCTCGACAAGCAATGATTGGTGTCTACACGCTGTCTCGCCTAATCGGCGACTTGGTTTCTGAGTACAACGACTGCGCCCGCAACGACGGCACCCAACGGGTTCCAGAAGGCGAAGCGGTCACACTCGCCGACACGGGCGATGGCAAGCACAAAAAGGTCACAGCAATCCTTGAAAACGACCGCGCGACCGAACTCATGGCCAGGATCCAGGGGATTCGCAACACCGCAATCAATCGTGGTGAACAGTGCACGCAGGCGGAAGCGCTACTACAGCTGGCACAGAATTCGACCAATGCCGAGATTGTCATCAATGTCTACCGCGAGGTCGGCGGTGGGCCAGCATGGATTGATGGCGTCGGCTGGCTGAGCGAGGTAGCCACCGAAGAATGGATTGCTCGCGCAACTCACATCCGCATCTCCGCCGACAGCAAGGTGGATGGTTACCGCCCCACCGAGAGCCAAGTGGCTCGCGTCCGTGGTCGCGACGGTACCTGCCGCTTCCCCGGCTGTGACGTCCCGGCATCCAAGTGCGACCTGGACCATATTCAGCCGTACAACCACGACAATCCCGAGCAGGGCGGGCCAACTGACACAGAGAATCTGCACTGTCTCTGCCGCCGACACCACAACCTAAAAACTCACGAGGGCTGGGACATCGACAGGTACCCCGATGGAACGGAAGTGTGGACTTCCCGCGATGGAGACACCGCGACTAGCGTTCCGGTTGGGCCGCTAAAGAACGTCGGCAAGCAAACTTTTCATCAGCGCGTGACACGAAAGATGAAGACGATTCAGAAACGCAACCTCGATTGGATGTTGTCATTTTGCGACATACCTGACGAGGTCTGGGAGCTAACAGAGGAGGAAGAAAAACGCATCGAGTCCCTCACGGATGAAGAACTCGATGCGGAGATTGAGCAGTACCGACGAAAGCAGGACGAACTACTCGACGGTGACTGACTTAGCCAGGTTGCGCGGCTTATCGATGTCCTCGTTACCGCACTGGCGAGCGATCTCAGCTGCCAGGAACTGCATCGGAATCGTAGACAACAGCGGCTGGAGCAGCGTGGACGTCTCCGGGATCTCAATCAGGTAGTTCGCAAACGGAACCACCGACTGATCCCCTTCTTCGGCAATCACGATGGTCTTGGCGCCACGGGCACGAATCTCCTGGATGTTGGAGACAATCTTGGAGTGCAGCACGGCGCGTCCCTTCGGCGATGGCACTACAACGACGACCGGAAGATCATCCTCGATGAGTGCAATTGGGCCATGCTTGAGCTCGCCTGCCGGGAACCCCTCTGCGTGAATGTAGGCAAGCTCCTTGAGCTTCAGCGCACCCTCAAGTGCGACTGGGAAGCCAACGTGACGGCCAAGGAAGAGCATCGTCGGAATAGCACCGATTTCCTTGGCCATGTCGATGAACTCATCGCCCTTAGCAACGACCTTGTCAATCAGTGCCGGGATGGTCTCCAGCTCTTCAAACTCGCGAGTGACCTCATCCGGGTACTTAGTGCCGCGTGCCTGGGCAAGAGCCAATCCGACCAGGTAATTTGCGGCTACCTGCGCCAGGAACGACTTGGTTGCAGCAACACCAATCTCCGGGCCGGCGTGCGTGTAGAGCACGGCGTCAGACTCACGCGGAATCTGTGCACCGTTGGTGTTACAGACTGCCAGCACGCGGGCGCCCTGGCTCTTTGCGTGCCGCACGGCCTCGAGGGTGTCCGCAGTCTCACCCGACTGCGAAATAGCGACCACCAGCGTTTGGCGGTCCAGCACCGGATCGCGGTAGCGGAACTCGGACGCGACCTCAATCTCGACCGGGATACGAACCCAGTGCTCAATGGCGTACTTGGCCAACAAACCGGAGTGGTATGCGGTACCACAGGCGACGACGAAGACCTTCTCGATGTCACGCAGATCTTGGTCGCTTAGGCGGGACTCGTCGAGAACGATGCGGCCATCAACGAGGTGACCGGCCAACGTATCGCGGACGGCGGCAGCCTGCTCGTGGATTTCCTTCATCATGAAGGAGTCATAGCCACCCTTTTCGGCTGCGGCGAGATCCCAGTCGATGGTGAATGGTCGACCCTGCTGCTCGTTGCCGGCGAAATCCAGGATGCGGTAATCATCCGCGGTGATGATGACGACGTTGTCCTGCCCCAGCTCCACGGCCTCGCGGGTGTGCGCGATGAAAGCCGCAACGTCAGAGCCGAGGAACATTTCGTTTTCGCCCACTCCGACAATCAGCGGAGTGGAGCGACGAGCAGCGATGATGCGATCCGGGTGGTCTGCATGAGTAAACAACAGCGTGAAAGCACCCTCGAGGCGGTTGAGCACGGACAGCGCAGAGGCCTCGAAATCACCAGCGGTAGATCCGCCGTCGGAACCGTCCAGGGCACGTGCGAGCATGTGCGCGGCGACCTCGGAGTCGGTTTCGGACTTCAGCTCAATGCCGGCATCCTCCAGCTCCTGACGTAGCGGAGCAAAGTTCTCGATAATGCCGTTGTGGACGATAGCCACCTTGCCGTCATAGGACTGGTGTGGGTGGGCATTCTCATCAATTGGGCGACCGTGGGTAGCCCAACGGGTGTGCCCAATTCCAGTGGTTCCAGTGATTTTGTCGCGCCCATCCGCGTCAAGGGCAGCCTCGAGGTTGGCGAGTTTACCGGCCTTCTTCTCTACAGTGATATGCCCCTGATTGTCGACAATGGCAACACCCGCGGAGTCATAGCCACGGTATTCCATGCGTCGTAGCGCATCGACAGCAATATCCAGGGCGGGCTGATGGCCCACATATCCAACGATTCCACACATGCCCTACAGAATAACCCGCGAAGCGGAAAATCGTCATAACGAAATAGACATTCTCGCTCATCCTGGCACTTTTTCAGCAAAGGTATGCACCTTATAGTTAAGCTATTCACTGTGGCTGACAACTTGAAGACTCTGACATCTAATCTTTCCAAGCGTGGACCGCACCGCGTCATGGTCGGTGACCTAGCTTTTACTGGCCTGCCGGGAAAGGTCTACACACCTGCCGAGGGCAATGGCATCCCCGGTATCGCCTTCGCACACGATTGGCGCACACCGATTGAGGAGTACCACGCCACGCTGCGTCACCTAGCTTCGTGGGGCATCGCGGTCGCTGCTCCGGACACCGAAAATGGCATTGTGGCAGACCACCGAGGTCTCGCCAACGATTTGGAGACAGCGCTCCAGATTCTCGCTGGTGTCCGCCTCGGTGAGGGCAAGGTCGTCGTCCACCCGAAGAAACTCGGTGTCGCCGGCCACGGCATGGGCGCTGGCGTAGCCGTCCTCGCCGCCGCTGGTCACGACATCATCTCCGGCGTTGGCTGCGTCTACCCCGCGACTACCGCGCCTTCCTCCACCGCCGCTGCCACCAATGTCTCGGCTCCGGGCCTCGTCCTGGCCCCTGGCGAGGATCAGTGGCTCGATCGTGGCAACCCGGCTCGCCTGGCTGTTCAGTGGAAGGGCGATGTCGTTTACCGCGAAGTAGACAACGCTGACCAGAGCAGCTTCTCGGAGACAACTCTTCTCCGTCGCCTAGCGGGCTTCTCTTCTTCCAAGGTGAAGTACCAGGAGGTTGCGCGCGCCGCGCTCACAGGCTTCCTGCTGGCCACGGTCGGTGACGACAAGAAGTACTCGGATTTCGCGGACCCGACCGCCACTATCAAGGGCACAACTAACCGCGACATGGAGTGGCTCATCAAGGAGCTGCCGGAAAACCCGGAGCACTCGCTGATTCCCGGCAAGTAATCACTAGGCCACGCTTCAGGACACGCCCCGAATCGACTTCACCGTCGGCGTCCCTTTCCCCGCCCGCCCGAACAATCGCGTAACGGTTCCCTTCGGTCGGGCGGTTTTTTGCTGCTTCTCGACGCCCTTCGCCACCTCTCTCTCCTTAATTTCGCGTGCTTTACGACGCTCTTCCAAACCCTGCAATTCTTTCTGTGCCCTCTGTATCGCCGTTTCGAACTCCTGCCTGGTCATTGCAGCAGCGTCGTAATAGGCCTGCCCAATCCGGTCATATTTCGCGGCATGCTTACTCCCCATTACCACTCACCTGCCGTTGGCGAATTAACCGCGCCCACAAGCTCCTGGGCGTTGGGCTGCTCAGGGGGCTCGGGCACAGCTGAAGCAGATTCCTGCACTGATGCTGCCGAGTCCTGAGCTGGTTCTGGCTGTGTTTCTGCTTGTTGTTCTGGCTGCGGCTCCTGTGGCAGCTCGATTCCCAGGTGCTTTAGTTTCTCAGCTGGAGGAGGCGGTTCAGGCGCGTCTTCTGGTTCTGGTTCAGGTTCAGGCTCAGGCTCAGGTTCCGGGGCTGGTTCGCAATCCTCAGGTTCCGGTTCGGGTTCGGGCTCGGGTTCCGGCTCACAGTCCTCCGACTCACAGTCCTCCGGCGCGGGAGCTGGTGCTGGTGCTGGTGCCTGTTCACACACTGGTTCTTCCATTTCTATGCACATGTCTAAGTTGAGCAGTGAGGACGCGACACTGCCTGCAACACCCACAGCCTCCGCAATTCCGGCGATGCTGGCCGCACCTACAGCACCAATGGCACCTCCAGCGGATATCCCAGCAGCAACGCCTGCCTCAATCCCAATATCAACGTTGGCGGCAACCCCAATTCCACCAGCGATAGCGCCGTTGCCACCGGTCACAGTAGCTTCTTCACCACTCACAGACTCAGCCACCTCTGCACAGGCCGCCGAGGTAGCACCCGAACTGGCAGGAACAGTAGGAGGCTGCGGCGGGGTGGCGACCACTGCGGCCTCAGTGTCACACGCTGCCTGTTCAAGGCACTGCTCGATGCAGGTATTGCGCGCATCGTAGAGCTGACCAGTGGAGTCGACGAGACTGTTGCACACCTGCTGGGCCACTTGTGCGGCTTCGGCGCCGACCTCCGGATCGTCGACAAGCGCTTCGCACTGAGAGAGGACGCCGTCGGTTTGCTCAGCCATGTCTTCGGCCTGCTTTTCGCAATCCTCGAGGACCTCGTCGACTTTCTTGCCGCACTCGCCGACACTCTGCGCGCCATCGGCGGACTGCTCATCCTGATTCGCACAGTCCTGCGCGGCTTTATCACAGCGCTCTTTGGCAGCGTCGGCAGCATCGCCTTTCAAACCGCCCCAATCGAAAGCCATAACAATAGTTATCGCGGAGGCTATCAACCCCACGGAGTTGGAGAACTTGGATAGGGCGCTGCCTTTCCAGCCGTCAGCGCGCCGCACCTTATCCAAGACTTTGGGCAGATTCTTGCCGATGCCGCCGACCCCGCGCTTGGCTCCAATACGGCTTCCACGGCCAATAACACGCACCAATATCGGAAGAATTCGAGCAACCCACGGCATCAGTCCACTACCTCAATTCCACCGAGGTCGGCACTCCCGTCGCTGTCACAGCTTGCAAAGACACGCCACTGTTCCCGCACTGCCGGAGCATGGTTGCCAAGTCCCGCGTACATCGCTTGCCCGTGCTCACGCAGCCGCACTGCCGCCTGCTGCAGACGACGCCCCTGGGCGGCAAACCCCTGGCCACAGTCTGCTGCGGAAATATCGGGAGCGCTTCCCCACCGCTCATGGCCGTCACGGCCGCGCTGCTCAATCTCTCGGGCAGCCGAGGTCACTGCATCTTCCGAAAAGTGCAGCAAGCCTCCGCCACGGCCTCCAGTAAAACTTGCGGACACGAAAAATCCCCTTCCCCGCGAAAAACAGTTCTTATTACTGTTAGGCGCGAAAAAAGGGGATTCGGTTCCGTTGAAGTACTAGTGCGGGTGCCCCCGGGCTAACGAGCGCGGTAGATACGCTTACAACCCTCAACACCGGTGAAGCTGAAAGGACCGGTGCCAATCAGTGCGTCGTCTCCCAGGTTTGAGTACTCACCCGGATCTTCATGCGTCACCTGAGCGTGGCGGTAGTAGGTCGGATCATCGAGCTTTACGCGCTCTTCCAGTTCACGAGCATTATCTGCGGCGCGCAGCTGGGACTCGTAGCCCTCGACCACATTGCCGGTGAGGAACTCAGCAACTGAGCCGGAACCATAGGAGACAACAGCGACCTTCTTACCAGTCAGGTCCTTCTCGGTGTCCAGCAGCGAGAGCAGGCCGAAGTAGGCCGATGCTGTGTAGGAGTTACCGATGATGCGGTTGTACTCAGTGGTTGGGCCGAGCTGGCGGGCCTCGTCCTCTGCGGTGAGCTCCACACCGTTATTGGCCGACAGCTGCCGGTGCGCCTTGTAGGCCATCTTGGTAAACGGCTGGTGGTAGCTGAAGTAGTCGATCTCGCTGAAGTCCACACCGCCGCGGGCACGGTAGTCCTCGTAAGCACCCTGAACAGCGTCGATGTAGGCGCCAATAGAGAGCTTGCCCTCCACCAACGCCTGACTGCGGTGGTTCGGACGCCAGAAGTCCATAACTTCGCGGGTGAAGACGCCCGAAGCCGCATCGATGGCCAGGATGCGCGGATTAGCGGTCACCAGCATGGCCACAGCACCTGCGCCCTGGGTTGGCTCCGCAGCGGAGTCCAGGTCATAGCGGGCAATGTCGGAGGCGACAACGATGACCTTTTCCTCCGGATTGCGGGCCACCAGAGCGCACGCAAACTGCAGCGCCGCGGTACCCGAGTAGCAAGCCTGCTTCAGCTCAACAGAGCGCGCGTGCGGGTCAAGACCAACCAACTCGTGGACATAGACGGCAGCGGCCTTCGACTGGTCGATACCGGTCTCAGTGGCGAACATGATGGTGCGCACGCCGTCGATACCGTGGCGATCCACAATCTTCTTCACCGCAGTCGCGGCCATCGTCACCGGATCTTCATCAGAGGCAACCACGCTGGAGCGTTCCTGCCCCAGGCCCTTGTGATATTTTGCCGGTTCCGCTCCGAGTCGGGGCGCAATATCGGCGAGGTCAATGCAGTACGAACCCGTCGCAAAAGCGATGTCATCAATACCGACCGGGGTCACATTGCTTGTTGTCATCAAAACCGTGCCTTCACTACCTCTACAGATTTTAAGAAATAACGGGCAACGAAACATCCCATGTCACCAGAACGACCGTCAGAACGACCATCAGAGCAGTCATCAGACCACGGGATATTTTGCCCACAAAATGTTAATTGCCTACTACAGAAATCTAGCGCGTTTACCTGAGATTTGTCTTAGGTTTTGCGAATTGTTGCGACGCGCTACTTCGCACGCTCGATAGAAACGTGCGCCTCCATCAGCTCACCCGGGTTCGTCTGTGCCGCGAGCAGGGAAAGCTCACCACACCAGACGATTGCCGCGCAGCACGCTGCTAGACGACGGGCATTCTCACCCGGCTCACGGTCCTCCTTGCAGCCCAGCGCCGTGAGATTCTTCTCCACGAAGTCCAAGCCCTTGCCGTTGCCCACGGAACCGACGATCAAATGTGGCAGGGTGCAGCTAAAGCGCACGGAGCCGTCGTCAAGCGCCTCTACCTGCGTCAGCCCCTGCGAGCCTTCGACGATATTCGCAGCGTCCTGACCGGTGGCGAGGTAAAAGCCCAGCAGCATATTGGCGTAGTGCGCATTACCGCTGCGCAGCGAACCGGCCATGATGGAGCCGACGAGGTTCTTGCGCTCGTTGAGCTCGGCCAGACGCTTGGCAGTTGTGCGCAGACGTTCGCGGACAACTGGCTCCGGAATGACGGCTTCGGCAATCATGTACTTACCGCGACCCAAAATGCCGTTGACGGCGGAGGTCTTCTTATCGGTGCAGTAGTTTCCCGAAATAGAGCCATAGCCCAACTCTGGCATCTGCTCCATCAGGTAGGACATCAAACGCTCAGACGCCAGCGTGGCCATGTTGTGGCCCGAGGCGTCACCGGAGAAGAAGTCAAAGCGGACAAAGAGCAGACGCGATGCGATCTGAAAGTGAATATCCACCAGCCTGGCAAAACGCGAGGAGGACTCCACGACCTTCTTCAGCTCGTCATAACGAGACAGGATGTTGTCGCGCGCAACGACGGCGTCAGCTGCCGAGTTGAGTGTGAAAATCACCGAGCGAGTCATCTTCTCGCCAACGAAGGTGCAGGTAATACCGCCTTCAATCATGCGGGAGACCTTCGCACCGCGACCACAGGACGGCCACAGCGGGGTCTCGTAGGTAGCCAGCGGAATCTTCACCTCGTCATTCATGACGTTGCCACTAATGCGCACCGGACCAATCCAGCTCAGTGGTACGTGTGCATATTCCAGGTCGTGTGAGCTCTTTTCAGCCATTGTCCTAAGCGACCCTTTCTAGCTGCATGCAGCTTCGGTTCCCAGCTTCTGTAAATTCCAGCTGTCTTAAATTCTACGGTCTAAAAATTGTGGTCAAAGTTGAGCGGCCAGCTTCAGCGGCAACGGCCGAATGCCAGCAGCCCGCCAGCGCGCGGTGATGTCCGCGGCAGTCGCCTCAGCATCGGCACCATTTGAGACTCCGACCAGCGCGATTCCACAGTCACCACCACCAGAGCCACTGCTCTTGCCCGCGGCCCCCGCGCCATCGGCGATGTCGGCGAGCGCTTTCAGTTTCTCCGTCTCGATGCACACAGCACGCTCGCGCTCATAGTCCTGCAGCAGCGTCCGATTCTCGCGCAGGCAGGCAAACGCCGCTGTGTGGTCACCGTCGGCAAGTGCCTGCCAGAGTTTTTCGCTTATCGACGAGACCCCGCGTACAAAATCACGGTCTGCGCCACCGGCCTTCTTCAACTGAGAGTCCGTCTTCACCGGGCTGCCCGTCCAGCCGACCAACAGTTGTAGCCCGCCGAGGTCGGCACGGGCGTCAATGCAAAGATTCGGCCACGGTGCCGCCACGGCAGCCACAGGATCAGCCGCCACGAGTTCTGCAAGCGCCGTCGGATTCGGCCGGCGATAGAGCACCACCCCGCCGTGCGCGGAGCACGCGATATCGCCGCCGGAACCAGCCGCACCAGCCAGAAGCGTGGCCACCATCGCAATCTTGTACACGTCCAGCGAATTGAGCTCCAGGCCTAGGTGCACTCCCAGCGCACGAGTCACTGCCACAGCGACAGCCCCGGAGGATCCCAGGCCATACTTCGCACCGCTATCGGCGTCATCAAGGTCCGATTCAATGACAATATTGATGGGGCTCTCTGGAGTGTTTTCCAGCTCGCCCGCAGCAATGCGATAGACCAGGGAAATCGTATGGGTAGCGATGTCACCTGGCGCATCAATATCAATGACGCGCCCCTGCGGGCCGTAATAGCTGGAGTACACGCGAGAGATCGGCTGCGATGGGTCGGCATCGTGGCACCGAACCGTCACATAGCGGTTGACTCCTGCGATGACGGCCAGCCCCTCAACATCCATCACTGCATATTCGCCGGTGAGATACAGTTTGCCACAGCCGCGGCCAATCGATTCGCCTTCGAAAGGTTCGCCCTTAGCGCTACTCAACTACTCCCCCAGCTACACCAGGTATGCGCCGGGGCCGGAGCCGGAAACCAGCACGTCAATATCCTCGAACTCTGCGCGGAAACGATCCGCGATGGTCTCAGCATCGCCGCTGCGGCACAGCACCTTCACGTTCGGACCGGCATCCATGGTGGCGTAGCACTCGGTGCCCTCGTCGCGCAGCGTAGCGACGAGATCGAGAGCCGCCACCGAATCCGGATTCCAGTAACGCACCGGAGGAAGAGCCCCCAGCATAGTAGCGTGCATGCGCATGGCATTGGCCTCGGCAAGCTCGCCGACCGCAGTGAAGTCCGCAGCGGCAATGGCGGCCTTCATGTCCTCGATATCGCGGGGCACCTGCTCCACCCACGCCGGGAAGAACGGTGAGGTCTCGACCGTGCGACGCATGGCGGCACGGCTGTCGATCTTCTTGCGGCCTGGGGCCAAAACCGCCACGACCAGGGAGAGGTCCAGGCCGGAATCCGGCAGAGCCACTGCGTGGCTCGAAGCATCGTCATCGCCGGGCAGCCACTCGACGAGGCCGCCGAAAATAGAGCGACAGGCCGAGCCCGAACCGCGACGGGCCAGAGCCGAGAGCTGTTCCGGGGTGTAGTCCAGGCCGTAGGCCTTCGCCGCGGCCAGCGCGAGAGCACCGAAACCTGACGCGGACGAAGCCAGTCCAGCGCCCGTCGGAATCTCGTTGGTGCTGGTCACCTCTGCGAAGCTAGTGCTGCCCGCACGCTCGCGGACCAAATCCAAAAACTTCTGGACGCGGGAGAGATCCTTGCCCACCATCTCCTGGCCGTTCAGTGTGCCCAAGTCGGCGGTGACGCTGGGATCGTCGATAAGCGACACCGTGGTAGTCGTCGGAGCGATGCCCAGAGTAAGGGACAGCGAACCTGTGGCCGGCAGCTGCACGGCCTCATCGCGCTTGCCCCAGTATTTAATCAGGGCGATGTTGGGATGAGCGACGGCGGTAGCGGTCGTGGTCACGAGGGATTTACCTCCACAGTCCAAGTAGCAACGGCATTGGCGCCCATCATGGCATGGCTAATCAGTTCCGCGTGATCGGCGGACTCTGCCAGCGCCATCACACAGCCGCCGCAACCGGCACCAGTGAGCTTTGCACCGTGGGCACCTGCCAGACGTGCGGCAGTGACGAGATCAGTGATGGACTCATGTCCAACACCTAGTTCCTCTAGCGCTTCCTGCGCCGAGTCCATGCGATGTCCCAGACGGGCAAAATCACCCTTGGCCAGGTTGTGCACCGCGCCATCGGCCAGCTGCCCTAAGTGATCCAACAATTCCTGGCCGTGGACTCGATGGGAATCGACGAAACCACGCACGCGAGCAACGGCCAGCGACGTCGAGCCACGCACACCGGTATCCCCCAGCACCAGCCACATCTTCTTGGCTACCTGCAGCGGATGGAACTCCCCCTGCTTGAAGTAGACCGGACGAGACGCACGGGCAACCGTGGCATCCAGGCCAGAGGGGTTACCGTGCGCCAGACGCTCAGCTTCCTGCACCAGGTCAAAGCGCTGACGTTCGCCCAAAGTGCCATCGGCGAGGTCACGCACTGCGTCGATAAGCGCATGTGCCACAGCGGCAGAACCACCCAGCCCTGCGGCGGGCGGGATACCGGAGCGGAGACGAATCAGCAGGTCACGCTCGGGAATACCGAAGGTGCGCAGGCCAGCGCGGAGTGCAGCGGCGATGGAGGCAAAGCGCTCCGGCAGCTCGTCGATGTCAATGACCTCGCCGTCCATGGAAAACAGGACGGGAGAATCCTCCACACGGTCAATCCACGCCATCGTGCGCAGCGATGTCACCGGCAGCGCGATAGCTGGCTTGCCATAGACGACAGAGTGCTCGCCCAACAGAATCGACTTGGCATGCCCTTCACCGAATGCGGCACCCTGTTCATTGGCCAGGGCATAGAACTCCCCGGTCTCCAATTCCTCGGACTTGTCGAGGCCGAAGTCGTCGACGCTGGCGTTTTCTACGCTGGTCACGAAGCTACACATCCCTTTCCGAAACCGACTGTGCGGCAGCCTGCGCCTCCGCGGGGCCATGGATACCCGGCACACCCGCAATGTCGAAACCGTACTTGGAGAACTTCTCCGCGCCAACACCCCAGACGTGGTTAAACCACTCCGTCATCGGTTCGTTCGCGCGGCGTTCGGCGAGCTCCTGCGGGGTCACGTACACCACTTCATCGACCTCATCGGGGTTGATATCCACCGACTTCGGATCGACGATGCCGGCGTAGACATGGTTGTACTCGTGCTCCGCCAGTCCCGAACGATCATCGATGACCTGGTAGATAACGATGCCGATTTCCTCCAACTGGGAGACATCCGCACCGAGCTCTTCCTTCGCACGACGCTCAACGGCATCCGCCACCGGCTCCCCCGGCAGTGGGTGCGAGCAGGTCGCATTCGTCAGCAGCAGTGGTGAGTGATACTTCGACTCCGCACGGCGCTGCAGCAGCATGCGTCCCTGCTCATCGAAGAGGAAAAGGGAAAAGGCGCGGTGCAAAATTCCCGGCGGAACGTGTGCTTCAAGCTTGCCGACGGTACCGAGAACTCGACCGTCACGATCGACTACCTCTACCTGGATGTCGGCTTCACCCGGGGCAAAACGGGCTTTAATGTCCTCTGGCGCATCATTCATTTCCACACTCCTGACTCTAGACTGCGGCCACGACAGCAGCTAACTCCCCGGCAATCTTGCGCGCCGATTCCGCATCGGCGGCCTCTACCATTACGCGGAAGAGCTCCTCGGTGCCGGACGGGCGCAGCAGCACGCGGCCGGTGGAACCCAGCTTCTCCTCTGCTGCCTCGATGGCGGCCTTGACCTCATCAGACTCCAGAATTGCGGCCTTGTTCGACACCGGTACGTTGATCAGAGTCTGCGGCAGCACCTTCATTACGGAGGCCAGCTCAGCCAGAGACTTACCAGTGCGTGCCATCCGCGCCATGAGGTACAGACCGGTGAGGGTGCCGTCACCAGTGGTGGCGTGATCCGGAATGACCACGTGCCCCGACTGCTCACCGCCGAGCGAGTAACCGCCAGCGTTCAAATCAGCCAGCACATAGCGGTCGCCGACCTTGGTGGTGCGCAGGGCGATATCGTTTTCCTCCATCGCCAGCTTGAGGCCGAGGTTGCTCATCACAGTGGCCACCAGCGTGTTGTGGTGCAACAGCCCCTCTTCCTTCATGGCGACGGCCAGAATGGCCATGATTTGATCACCGTCGACGATGTTGCCCTGCGAATCCACAGCCAGGCAGCGGTCGGCATCGCCATCGTGAGCCAGTCCCAGATCCGCGCCGTGCTCCAGCACTGCCGCGCGCAAAACCTCAATGTGGGTGGAACCGCAGTTGTCGTTGATGTTGTAAGAGTTCGGCTTGTCGTGAATAGCGACGACGTCGGCACCGGCGGCCGCGTACGCCATGGGGGCTGCCTGCGAAGCAGCACCATTTGCACAATCCACCACGACGCGAATGCCGTCGAGCTTGGTACTGACCGCACGGGAGAGGTGGAACAGGTAGCGGTCGAGCCCGTCTGGGGCCTCCTCGATGACACGACCCACTCCGGTGCCCGTGGGGCCGGTCTCCGGCAGGTTGTGGAGAGCGTGTTCGATTTCCTTCTCCACCGCGTCGTCAAGCTTGGTGCCGCCCGCGGCGAAGAACTTGATGCCGTTGTCCGGCATGGGGTTGTGAGAAGCCGAAATCATCACACCCATGTCGGCACCGTAGTCGTCGGTGAGGAAAGCGACAGCCGGAGTGGGCAGCACACCGACACGCAAGACGTCGACGCCCTGGGAAGCCATGCCGGCAGACAGCGCTGCGGCGAGCATCTCACCGGAGACACGCGGATCGCGGCCAACAATGGCCAGGGGACGACGCCCCGATGGATTCGTGCCGCTAGTCAGCACAGTGGCCGCAGCAGCACCCAGCCGCATTGCCAGCGGTGCGGTCAGAGTCTTATTCGCCAAACCGCGGACGCCATCAGTTCCGAAAAGACGTGCCATTGTTGCTAGACCACTCCTTGGGGGTTTATGAGTTTTGGTATCGCGGACTGTTGCATTGTCAATGCTGTATTACTTTAGCCGGTCGCCTAGGCGAATCCAGACTAGCCACAGGACACAATTGGCTGCGGGTCATAAACCGTAGTCTGAGTTTCACGCGAGATTTCCGCGCCAGAGAGGTCCCGAATGACGCGTGTGTCGGAAGTGGTAAAACCCTGCGCACCCGACGACGGCTGGCAAGAGCTGCCACTGACCTGCATGCGCTGCGGTTGCGTGTATGCCCAACGACCACCATTGATGGACTCGACGTTGACCCTCTTCACACCCTTGATGCGCACAGTGACGTCGGAGCCAGTAGTAACGGCCTCGATAAGAATCGGAGTGTCGGAACTGTTCTTAAACGCCAGGTCGATTGCGCCCTCGTACACCGTCGCCTCACGGCCGGCCGGGTAACGCGAAATGTAGTAACTGTGCGGAGTGTGCGCGACATCCTCCATGCCCGCAAAGTACGAAGCATTGTACAAAGTAGTGGCGAACTGGCTAATGCCACCGCCGACAGCCTTATCCGCATGACCGTTGAGGATGATGCCCGACTCGACAAAGCCCTGCGCAGTACCGCGCGGACCCGTGTAGCCGTTCAGGCTGAATGTATCGCCCGGCGCCACGAATGCGCCGTTGACCATCTGAGACACCAGGGCAATGTTTGTTCCCGATGCCGAGCTGAAGCCACCGGTGGTGAACTCACCAATGACATCATCGAAGGTCGCACTTTCCGCTTGTTCGGTGGTGTAGGTGGCGGGCTGGTCCTCGTAGACCGCATCGAACTCGCGCTTATCCGTCGAAGTCACACGCTCGGCGAAGTCCTTCATAGTTTCATCCCACTTCACGGCTACGCCATCAACTGAGGGGACCACTTCACGCGAACCACCGCTGAAGCGTATCGACGCATTGCGCTTATCAACCTCGGAAGCAGCCAGCCCCTCCTCGAGGATCTCGCGTGCGCGGTCGACATTGATATCGGCGGCCAATCCGCCGTCGCGCGGCACAAAGCTGATGATCTCAGCCATGCGCTCCGGAGGAATTACACCATCTTTGCCATCGCGGCCCTTGGCAACAATGGGACCCGACACGGCATCGGCGGCCTCTCCCTCAGCTGCCTCACGAACCTGATCTTCACCGATAGCCGGGTCGTGCGCGGTGGTCTCCACATCGATGCCCTCCGGCGACAACCACTTGGCGGCCAAATCCCCGCTGACCGCATTGCGGTCGACATCTTGGCCGATAACCGGTGGAGTTGTTTCCACGCGGCCGTCAACAAGCTTGACCTCACCATCGACGGGAGCAATAGTCAGTTCGCCGACGAGACGGTCGACCTGCGGTTCGAACTTAGAGCTATCGATATCGCTGACCAAATCCAGCTCACGGGTAGTAAAGAAACTGCGCACCCAGGTAACTGGGTTCGCCGTCTGCTTGCCCGCCTGAGCGACCGTCTTCTCCCAGTCGATGCTCAGCCCCGCCTCCTCGGGCAGAACCTCCGCCGCGCGCTCGCCGGCACGCAACGCCACTGGATGAGTGGAAAGATCACCGAGCTGTTCTTCGAGCTTCGCCTCAGCGTGATTCGCGCTCAGCGTGCTGATGTCAATCCCCGCAACGGTAGACCCGCGCGGGACATGGTCCTTATTCAGCACGTAATCGACAGCGTAAAACACACCGAAGAGCGCGAAGATACCGAGGACGATGCCGAGGAAAATCTTTAATCCGCGGTGACTGGAGGAAGACTTTTGTTTGGCCACAGCCACTTACTTTACCGTGGAAACACTACTAACTAGATTTTTATTAGATTCCGCAGGTGCCCGGAATGCGTTTCTTGTTCTTCGCATACTGCTGGAAAGCATCGACCACGGCATTGGCATAGACCTCGGCGCCATCCGGGGTCGGATGGATAAGGTCCGCGCGCAGCTTGGACAAATCGTCACGCACACCATGGCACCAGTCAGCCACATAGACATTGTCGCGCTTCTTTGCCGCGTCGAGGACTTCCTTCTCCGACTGAGGCATCCACACGCGATCACCGTACGGGTTGATTAGGACAATGATGCGGTCTTCACCCAGCGAATCGAGAATCTCATCCAACAGGTGTTCGTCCGATGCCGCAGCCGACTGGTTGATACCAAGACCCAGCACAACGAATGGATCGAGCGTACCCGCCGCCTTCATACTGGCGATAATCTCCGGCGCGGCCGGATAACCACGGGAAACTGCCGCATCGATGTAGATGCCGGGCAGCTTCTCCTCCAACGCGGACGCCGAGGCGAGCATCACAGAGTCGCCGATAGCAGTGATCTGGTCACCACGCGGCATAACGCGCTTGGCCAACTCGGCTTCCTCCGCCTTCTGTGCCTGTGCACGGCGCTCAGCTGCCTCCTGTAGCTGTGCCTCCAAACGCGTCATCTTCGGCGCCGTGGCCATCCCTGCCACTGCACCGACCACGACGACCAACGCCAGCACTGCTGCAACGCGCGGCTTCCAGGAACCGGCAAACTGCGTGCCCGAAAACTGCGACATCCAACGGCGGTAACCCATCCGGCGAATTGGGGATTCCACATTCTTGTACGACCAGTTCGCCAAAAGCAGCGCCAGCGCAATACCTGCAAAGGCAGCGAGTTTCTCATACTGCATCGCCTCATTGCGCTCCAGCAGTTCACGGATGAGCACGATGACCGGCCAGTGCCACAGGTACAGCGAGAAAGAAATCTTTCCCAGCCAGCACAGTGGCTTGAACTCAAAAATCTGACGCACGGGTGAAACACCGCGAACGACGAGATAGAGAACCGCCGCCGACAGCAACGACGCGAACACCAACCCACCGCGGTAAGTCGCCGACGCGGTATCTGACATCATCAGCAAAACCAACGACAGGAAAATCAGCGGCAGCGAGGCCACTACGAAAGCCTGGGCAGAACTGCCAAAGAAATCCCGCAGCAAGGGTTCCGTGCGTGGCCAGGAGTCCGCCTCCGCGCGTGACGACGTCGACGTCAACCACAATGCGAGGGCCGCACCAAACAGGAGACCAAAGGCGTGAGTATCGGTGCCGTAGTAGACCCTCGTGGGGTCGACCTTCGGATCGTAAAGCGAGACCATCCACACGAAAGAAGCAACCGCGCCAATGCCCGCCACTGCTGCCAGCTTGCGAGATGCCAGCTTCAGCGCGAGAAGAGCCACAAAGATTAGTGGCCAGAGCAAGTAGAACTGCTCCTCTACCGACAGTGACCAGTAGTGGGCTAGCAGCTGCACACCAGAATCCGCGAAATAGGACTGAGAGCCCGCAATCTGCGTCCAGTTATTGACGAAAAAGACCGTGCCGAGAAACTGCGTCGACAAGCCAACAGCGGAATCACCGCCAACCAGACCTGCGACGGCGATGGAAATAAATAACACAAACATCGCAGCCGGGGCGATGCGGCGCAGTCGACGGAGCCAGAAGTCCTTTAGGTCGATGCGCCCAGTGACCGCGCGTTCGCGCACCAGAAGCGAGGTGATAAGAAATCCGGAGAGCACGAAGAAGATATCCACGCCGATGTAGCCACCGGGCAGCACATTATCGAAGTAGTGGTAGATCACCACTGTGGCAACGGCCAGACCGCGCAGCCCATCAATGCCTGGTACGCGTCGAATGCGGAAGGGATGCTTCGCCACCGACGACGAGCTAGAGGAGCTCTTCACGTCGGAGGTCTTGGTGGCTGTGGTGCTCACCGCCATACGGTTTCCTTCTTCCCATCGCACTACAATCGCACTTCCATCGCACCGCAATCACACCGCGAAAAACGATTCTCGTGGCAGTTTTTAACGGATAAAAGTCTAACGTACGGGGCTTGCCCCAAAAATGCAGCCATGCCTGGTCACGGCGGACTTTAACCCAAAAAAGCACCCCGGCTTGCGCGTAATACGCAAACTGAGGTGCTTTTCGAAACAGTAAAGCCTAACGCTTGGAGTACTGCGGTGCGCGACGGGCCTTGTGCAGACCAGCCTTCTTGCGCTCGACAGCACGAGCGTCGCGGGTGAGGAAGCCAGCCTTCTTGAGAACGCTGCGCTCCTCCGGGTTGAACTCGTTCAGGGCACGAGCGATAGCCAGGCGCAGAGCACCGGCCTGACCGGACGGGCCACCACCGTTGATGTTGGCCTTGATGTCGAACTGGCTGTCACGCTCAACCAGGACCAGCGGATCCTTGATTTCCTGCTGGTGCAGCTTGTTCGGGAAGTAATCCTCGAGCTCGCGACCGTTGCAGACAATCTTGCCGGAGCCGGCAGTCAGAACGACGCGGGCAACAGCGCGCTTACGACGACCGACGGTCTGAATCGGACGATCCAGGGTCAGCGGTGCAGCCGGAGCAGCCTCAGCCTCGGTCTCAGTAGCAACTGCATCGCCGATGGAAGAGGTGAACTCTTCGGTGGCAGCAGCAGCGGCAGCCTGAACATCATCGTAGGAAGCCTCGGTGGCCTCTACGTTCTGGTTCTCGTTGACGTCCTGTGGGTTGGTCACTGTGCCACCGCCTTGATCTCGTAGTTTTCAGGCTTCTGACCGGCGAACGGGTGCTCGGAGCCGGCGAAGACGTGCAGCTTCTTGATGGACGCACGCGAAAGCTTGTTGTGCGGCATCATGCCCTCAATAGCCTCAGCGATAACGCGCTCCGGGTGAACCTCGAGGGAACGACCCAGGGTCATCGACTTCAGGCCGCCCGGGAAGCCCGAGTGGCGGTAGCGCATCTCACGTTCCCGCTTGTTAGAGGAGACGTGCACCTTATCGGCGTTGATGATGATGACGTGGTCACCGCAGTCGACGTTAGGGGCGAAGTAAGCCTTGCCCTTACCGCGCAGCAAGTCTGCGGCGTGAGTAGCCAGACGGCCGAGAACAACGTCGGTAGCGTCGATGACGTACCACTTGCGCTCGATGTCACCGTCCTTCGGATGGAAAGTAGACAACATGACTCCTTTTAGGGTCCGTGTAGATTTGCCAGCCACCGTGCACACTGTTGTTATTCCCCGGCGGCCGGTGGAGACCCGGGGCAACATTCACGTGTGCGCACACAGTTTGGCTACTTTACCTTGAGATGGCGCTAGAACAAAAATGCCAAAGCCAGTCTCAGCTGCAAACTACTGAGACTGGCCTTTCCCCCCCCCGGAGTGCTGCTAGCAAGAATACGTCAAAGGCAGATACCTAATTGAGGATCTCAATTGAGCAAATGTCCTCCCCCTCCCCCCGGTTACATAGCTCAATCAAAAGTGCCTCAACCAGGATCCAAGCTATCCCCAGCTAGCTGCTGCACGGCGGTTAATATCCGCCATTCGCTGACTACCTGCGCTGACAGTATCCGCAATAGTCGTGAGAATCATATTGAGCTCCTCCGCTGCTGTGTCCCATTCACGCTGAGCCTCCTGGTAAGAATCCGAAGACTCACCCTCCCACGTAGAGACCATCGGCGCGATGCGCTTCTTCAAATCTCCGAGCAGCCCGTTGATAGTGCCAGAAGTGGAACGAATGTCATCCGCAGCACCGTCGATGCCGCCGAAGCTGTACCTAATTGGTTGCATTAAGAACCCTTTCCCCAAAAGGTGATGTGTGTTGTGTGATTCAGTGTTGTAATTGTGCGATCCGACAAAACGTTTAGAGGTTCAGCAACGACGCACCCGCTGCTGCCACCTGCTTAAACGACGACGCCCCCTCGTCCTCGCCCGCATCGAAGCTGCTGGAATTTGCGCGAATGTTATCCGCGATATCCGTCAGCGCATTGGATAGACGCATAGCTGCGTCATCCCAACGAAGCATCAGATCATCGAAGCTGTCTTTAGCCTGGCCCTTCCATTCCCCCGCCAGACCGTCCACGACGCCTCGAATGCGCCCCAGCTCGCCCTGTACTTCCGAGTTGACGCCATCGACGTCCCCTGCGGTAGTGGTCATTTGATCTGATTCGGCTGCAAATAGGTTTGCCACTGTTTCCCCCTTTTTCGTGTTGAGTGACTGATTAACGACGGCATTTTTACCTCCCCGCGCGAGCCAGCCAGCTTCCCGCGTTAAAAAACCCGTCATATTGTTTGGCGCGAAAAACCCCGATTCGGTTCCATTTTGGTTTTCTGACCTTTACCCCTACCTACCCCCGCCCAGCCCCAGTCACCTTCTCTACGCCCCTTGCGTATTACGGCACCGGCCGAGCGCTTACTACTGCCTGGTCGCATACGGGCCGTACCGGCGCAATAGTCCTTCCTCTGAACTGGCACCCCACACTGACTTGAGTTCCGTCCATCACTTTGTGATGCCAGAGCACTATCGAATTACCTGACGGCAGCCGCTCCTCTACGACTACGACATCGGTGCCCAGTACTTGCCTGCGTTCCGGCGCGGACTTTGTCTCATCCCCGGCAACGGAGCTACTCAAAGCTGCTGCTAGATGTTCAAGCGCCATGTCCTGCGAAAGCGGATTAGCGAGCACCAATACGCGCATATCTCCGCCATCCACCGCAATCAGACGGTCGAACGGACTTGCCGAATCAAGCTCCCACCCGCCGGGAAACCGAGCTTCCACGCCCGCATTGGCCAGCGTGACTACTGGAGCAGAATCGGGAACCGGTTTCGATGCGGGTGGTGGCGTAGTTACAGGTGGCGTAGTTACAGGAGGAGCCTGTGCGTGCGATGTCTCACGCTGCTTCTGCCTCCCCTCGTTCTCACTGCCTATGCCGCCACTAATGAGCCATGCAGCAATCCCAACAATCAGCACCACCACCGTCAACAAACCAACGGCAGCTACTGACACAACTGCGCTTTGATTCGACACTGCGCTGGCTTCTACCCTGGCTGCAGGACGCCTCCCCGCGAAATCCTCCAATTGCTCCACTTCACCGGCTTCAGCGTCGCCGATGCTTTTCAACCAGGCCGGATTTACGCACTCCCCGAGCCGCGAGGCTGGACAGTCGAAGACCAAAAACCCACGGTCGCGCAGACGATCGACTAGTAGAGCTCGCCGCGGGTTCGCTAGCCCAGGTGGAACTTCGCCGACGATGAACTCAATATCCTCCTGCCAGCGGGGCGGATACTCGGTAATACCGCGCCCACCGCTAACTTCCACATCATCAGGTATCCCCTGGGGTACATCCGGATACATGGTCAGCTGGTAAGCCAGCGCAATAACTGTTTCCACCAGCGGTGCGCTGTCGTTCGCTCCGACCAAATGTGTCATCCGACTGTCAATGTGCCCACCGCTCAGGCGAGTGACACAGACACGCGTTTCCTCTACTTCCACCAACACGCTATGAGACACAGTCGCCTCATCGAGTTCCACAACGGCGTCGGCAAGCGTCAGAATGTACGGATTGAGTTCGGCAGCCAATAGCGCGGAGGCCAGCCGGCACTGTCGCACAGCACCCCAATAGCTGGGCACAATGACTGTTTGCATGCTCTCGAGAAGCGGTCTAGGGCCATGCACAGCCAGTTCTGTGGTGTCTGCAGGTGCCGCGAGTCCCCACAGATGCCAGGTACCGTGGCGCAGCGTCGGGGTCTGAGTGGTGTCAGGAGAATCGACCCGAATCATCAACTGTCCTCCTGGTCACCAGCAGTATCCAACAAACCCAACTGCACAACCTGCGGACTCTGGCCGTGCGCCACCCAATAGCCACGACCCGGAGGCTGTTCGCAGGGCTTTACGCCGAGGATGGGGCCGTCGTCGCGTGTGCCATCCATGACAAAGACGCTGGCGCCCTGATCCTTAACCGCACCCATGACCGGGTCGTGGAGGGAACGCAACGCCCCGCTGATTCGACGGGCGAAAAAGATATTGAGCCCAATATCGGCGGCGTGAGCGATGACTTCTGCCAGCGGCTGCAAGGGGTTACCCCGTGAGCCAGCCACGAGGTCATAGTCATCCACGATGACATTGATGGTTGGACCACTCCACCAATTTCGGGCCTTCAACTGCGCTGGGGTGATATCCGGTTGCGGGAGACGAGCCTTCAGTACCTCTGCCAGCTCTGCCAGCATGGGCGTCGCCACCGCAGCCGAGCCTGCATAGCCGGCCAGCCGCTCTTGGGGCACGGCCTCCATGAGCCCACGGCGGTAGTCAATCACGACGAATTTCGAGTCCAACTGCGAGTACCGCAGCTGGTGAACGATGCCCCTCAGCGCGGCGGTTCTGCCACTGCCCGCCGAACCGAATATCAGTAGGTGGCGATCCTTTTCGGGGTGGAATATCACCGCGCCCAGACCGGCTTCTTCGAGACCCACTGCAATCGCACCTCTCGTCGCGGCCGCTGGTCGCGGCAAACGCGCAATATCAATCCGCCGCGGCAACAACTGGAGCTTGGGCGCCTGCTCACCGTGTGGCACCGTCTCTACAATCCGCTTGGTGTCCGCAGCACCGGTGAGAGCTACCAACATCGCAAAGCCGCCCGGCGCGACCCCACGTCCTGGGCTCTCCGGCACCAGCTCCGCTGCCTTACGATCAATCATTGAATCCATCGACTCCGCCTGACGCAGCTCAATCCGAGTACCAATCAGGTCGCGAACGGCAGGTCTCATGTCCGTCCACCGATGGGCTGTCAGCAGGACATGAATTCCCACCGCCAATCCATCTGCAACCAGCGCCTGCACATCGTCACTCAGCGCCGGAAACTCCGTTTTGAACGCACCCCAGCCGTCAATGACCAACACCGAATCTGGCTGCCCTGCCGCCCGTGCTGCTTCCGACGAGAGCCATCCATTAGTGCGAAAGAGCTGTTCCCGACGACTTACCTCACGACGCAAAAAACCAAGCGTACGGCGAATAAGCTCCTCGTCTCCGCGGTGTGCAACCGACGCGACATGCGGCAACTCAGCCAGGTCGCTCAAACCGCCCGCACCACAATCAACGATATAAAAATGCAGGTCACGGGCGCTGATGCCGTCGGCAAGCGCGAGGACCGCTGTGCGTGCAGCAGTGGTCTTTCCTGACCGCGGAGCTCCGACGATTGCCACGTGCCCGCCGGTTGTGCGCAGGTCAATCCGCAGTGGGTCTTGGCGCTGAAACAGCGGCTTGTCCACCAGCCCAATCACACCGGTCAACCGCTGTCGCGGCAGCTGCTCGTCGGGCTGGAGCTCGATGGCCTCCGGTAATGGTGGCAGCCACACGCGATGCGCACGTGTCGGTACGTGCGACACCGCTGCCACCACGGCACCGAGCACCGTCTGCTCCGGTGTTTGTGCAGGCGGATCCACCATTCCACCATCGCTTGACGACGCGCCGAAAGCCTCCCGCGTCCAATTTTCAGCGGTAAACTCAGCAACAGCGGCGACCTGGCCCTGCAGCCCCTGCTCTGCCCCAGCCGCCGCACCGTCAACAGGCTGCGGACGGACCACCGGGCCGGAAACATACGCCGACCGAAAACGCACCGGCTCGGCGGCAGCAGATTTGATATACCCAATGCCCGGGATGGCCGGCAGATGATAGGCATCCGGAACCCCCAGCACGCTGCGGGACTCCGCGACGGAAAAGGTCTTCAACCCAATGCGATAGGAAAGATGGCTTTCCAGTCCGCGTAAGCGGCCTTCCTCCAGACGCTGACTGGCCAGCAGCAAATGCATGTGTAAACTGCGCCCCAACCGACCAATCGCAACGAAGAGCTCGGCAAACTCCGGGCGTGCGGAGAGCAGCTCCGAAAACTCATCCACCACAATCAGCAACGCGGGCATAGGTGGCGCATCTATCTGCCCAGCGCGCCGGGCCTGTTCATAGTCGCTGACACCAGCGAAGTTCCCCGCAGCGCGTAGCTGCTCTTGACGCCGCGTCATCTCACCGCGCAGTGCGTCTTCCATGCGGTTGACCAGGATTAGCTCCTGCTCCAAGTTGGTAATCACCGCCGAGACATGAGGCAATTGATCCAGTCCCAGAAACGTCGCCCCGCCTTTGAAGTCCACCAGCACAAAGTTCAACTGATCTGGACTGTGCGTGGCTGCGAGGCCTACCACGGTCGTTCGGAGGAATTCCGACTTACCCGATCCTGTGGCACCAACGCACAGACCGTGTGGCCCCATGCCGCCCTCGGCGCTCTCCTTAAAATCCAGATAGACCGGCGCGCCGCCGTCATCAGCCCCAACGGGAATACGCAGACGAGCACTGCCAGAGCGCGGTCGGTAGCGCAGAGCTGTCGGAGGCGGATACAACCCGAGCTCCTCCATAACCGGATCTTCCGAGGTCTTAACAGAATCATCTGCGCTTGTTGGCACTTCAAAACGCGCCAAGCTCCGCCCAAGAACCTCCGCTTCTGCTGGACTCAGCTGATCAGGTACACCAATCTCCTGCCTTCCGGACGCGGTTTCCGCATGCACAGCAGTAGTGGAAACGACCAGCGCGATGCCATGGTTAACCGCGGCCTCCCACAACGTTGACTGCGCCTCCACGACGGTCAGCAGAACTACCGAGGTCTCCGACCCCGCCGCGTCAAAAATCGGTGTCAGTTCAGTGACATCGAGCTGTCCGCTCGAATTCGCCAGCACAATCAGCACTGCAGCTGGCAGTGTGTCGATAGCCGTGAGTAGCTCCGTCAGCTGCGCACACGTCGCTGCCCGCAACCGCGCTGAGCCACAGGCATCAGTAACTGAGGGGTGTCCGTGGTGTGGTGTCCATTTCAGCCATTCCCACCCATCTCCCACAACTGCAATCAGGCAATCCTCCGGATGATGCAACGCAGCGGAGTGGGCGACCATCGCTCGAGCCAGCCCCTGCGCCGCGGTATCTCCAGTGAGGGCGATGATTTCAAAGGCCGACACATCTATGGCAAAGGGCACTCCCTCAACCTGACGAGCCGATCGAATAACTTCCCGCAGTGCTACGGCGGAAACCGGATCCAGTTTCTCGGGCGCCGGAATTGCCGGCGGTGTCACAGGCGTTGCGGGCTGCTGCGTTGCCACCCCGATGCGCAGCTGCAAGAAATCCGGGTCCCCCTTTCGGCGTTCGCACGCCCGCCCCATCGCCCCCAGCTGCCACAGAGTTCCAGGCCGAGGGTGGATAAACTGCGCCGATTCACGCTGCATCCTCGCTGCTTTCGCCACCGCCCGGCGAATACTGGACAAATGCCTCTGATAGTCCTTTCGCGCCGGTGCCATGTCCTTATTTCCCGCCCCGCCCGACACCATCATGCCCACAGTGGAAAACACCATCATCAGCGGAAACATAAACGACATCGGGTTACGTCCCATCCCAGAGACAAACATCAACACCACCATGCCAACCACCGCCACGACCATGATCAACGGCATGAGTGCACGCATCAGCGGCACCGGCTGTGGCTCCGGCGCTTCCGGTGGCGCATCCGGCGCGATTGTGCCCGTCATAGGCTGTGGCCCCGCTTTTCGGGTAGCCGAAATCCCCGCCCGTGCACTAGTCACAAAAATCCCCCCGCTATGTGTCGCCCCTTGTGTTCACTCGACGGCCAATCCCCCGACCAATCGGTGTGCACATAGCTTAAAACACACTCCGGATTCTCGCAGCGCATGGCCGAAACTGATAGCGGGGGCACGCGCAGTTACTACTCCGAGTAGCGCTCTAACAAGTTGTACGCCACTCTAGAGGGACTAAAGCATGCAGAATTCATGGGGGAAATACATGCTGGGGGAACTCATTCGCGTGCGCATTGATGCCGCACACATGCCCGAAGACACCAACCGAGCACACGCAGACCTTGCGTTACCGACCAACGTCGCAATCGCCGCACTCGTACCGGATATCCTGCAAATTTTCGATATCGACATTGCGGACTTCCCGCTGGCACAGTGGCAGCTACGGACCGCCGCTGGCACGATACTGCTTGCCGACGACACCCTGAACGATGCCGGTATTGCGCCAGGCGAACGCCTGGTTGTTATCAACGACCCAGGGCCCGTGCCCAAACCTCGGCTCTTCGATGCCGCCGATGCTATTACCGACACCACCTATACCGACGGTATCGGTACGGCTGATTTGGTTGTTGGCTGTACCGCCGCCCTCGTGGCCACAGCTTCAATTGCAGCTGCCTCACTGAGCTTGAGCAGTACCGATTCCACACTGGCCGCGGCAATCAGCTTCATCGCGCTGCTGGCAGTAGCCGGTGGACTGCGCCTGGCTCTGTTGCGTAGCGCAAAACCGGCGATTGTCATGTCCCTGGAGCTGCAAGTGCTCATTCTGGGCAGCGCTTCGGGGCTCTGCTTCGTTGGCCTCGACCTACACCGCATACTCACCGACTGGCCGCCGACTGCTGCGATTAGCGTCGCGCTTGCCGTCACCGGTTTGGTTTTTCTCATTTCCAACACCGACGGCGGCGACAACCGCATCACTGTTACCCTGGGCGCCGCGGGTCTCAGCGCTGCAGTTACCTTCGGTATTTACGCTGCGGCTGTCGCACTTTTCCAGAACTCGGTTCAATCAGGAGCACTCACCGCTGCTAGTGCAGTCATCCTGATACTGCTGGCACCTTCCCTGGCTATCAAGGCTGCCGGTATTCGCGTACCCAAAGTCCCTGCCGCCGGAGAGAGCTTCGATGACAGCGAAACTCCCGAAATATCCCACACCGCACCTAAGCGAGCGGGTTGGATTCTCGACGGCATCCTCTGCAGTGGCACCGGAAGTCTCAGCATCTTCACCCTGGTGGTACTTTTCTCCGGAGCCTATGCGAACAGGTGGTGGCCTCTGGGCATGGCTGCTGCTGTCATAGTCTTTTGTGCAATTCACTCCCGTGGCCAAGCCCGGAAAGTAGCTTCCACCTGCACTGCTTTAGCTGGTCTTGCCGTCATTGTGGCTGTCGCCTTTCAACAGTGGTTCGAAGGCAATTGGCCAGTTTCCGCTGGCCTTGTCGTCCCAATGCTTGCAGCCACCGCCTTAGCCGCATTTCCAGCGTCACGCATCTCACCTACAACGCGCCGCATAGCTGAGCTAACCGAGGCCTGCAGCATCGCCGTCATTCTGCCCATTGCGGCCATCATTGCCGAATTCCCTGAGTTCGTAAGTGGGTTCTTCCAGTGAAAAACCCACTTTTCATGAATGCCATAAAAACCCGTCTCACCGCCACGACCGCCCTTTCCACAGTGCTTATCTCCACGTTGACGGCGGCCACCGCAGTAGCACCGTCGGGCATCGCCCCAATAGCGGCTGCCCAGAACAGCCAGGACTGCGTGGCCACGATGCTGTCGTCGGAAAGCGCACTGCGTGAACCGACAGTGATCGAAAAAACTCTTCGGTTTCGCCAAGCATGGCAACTGACGACGGGTGCGGGGATTACGGTGGCGGTGATCGATACCGGGGTCTCACCCAATGAGCGCCTGGGCGAGGTTCTCGACGGTGGCGATTTTGTCGACGGCGACAGCGGGTTCGTAGACTGCGACGGTCACGGAACTCTAGTAGCCGGCATTATTGCAGGCCGGCCCGGTGCCGATGGTTTCGCGGGACTGGCGCCCGACGCGCACGTGTTGTCGATAAGACAAACGGCCGATGGCGAAGGCAATTTGGAGTCGCTGGCGCAAGCTATCGACAGGGCCGTCGCGGAGGGCGCGAGGGTTATCAATATCTCGCTCACATCGTGTGCCCCGGCAGGTGTAATGCCCCAAGGTGCAACGGATGTTGCCGAGAGCGTCGCACGTGCGGAAGTCTCAGGCGCAGTAGTGGTCGCAGCGGCAGGAAATAAGGGCGATAGTTGTCAGGCCGGATCCGTAGCGTGGCCCGCAGTCCTGCCGGAGGTAATCGCAGTATCAGCAGTACAGTTCGACGATGCTGGCCAAGCGCAACCCGCGGAGTATGCAATCACGGGACAATGGGTCAATGTCTCCGCTCCCGGCGGTCCCGTACTCGGTCCCGATCCGCGCACCCCTAGCGGCCTCATAGACCGCCACGTGTTCGGGTCCGGGGATAACACCCGAGCTCAGCAAATCGCCGGCACCAGTTTTGCCACGCCAGCCGTGTCGGGAACGGCTGCCCTGCTGCTGGCACGAAACCCAGAGCTTTCCCCAGCACAGGTTCGCGACATCATCCTTAATTCCGCGAGCCCAATTAGTTCCGACCTCGGCCTTGGTCGCGGCATCATTGCACCGTATGACGCTCTGATTTGGACCACTGTGGACACCGCCGCGCAGCACGACGCCAGTCCCGCTACCGCACCGGCTCCGCCGGATCTGCTTTCTTCGCAGGAGCGCAATGCACCGCTCCGGGCGACTGGTTTGCTCCTGATATGCGCGCTGGGCCTAGGTGCCTGGCTGCTCTCGCGTCCCAGACAGCGGCCCTAGCGCCGCCTGCTTACTCAGCTCAGGGCCTCCACGCAGCGCGGCCAGCACTTCCCAGTCCACTGGTCGCGTGCCACCGCTATCGGCATTGGTTGATGCATTAAACCCGAGGGCAGCCAACGTCGTGCGATCGTGCACAGCAAAGCGCATCCCCTCTGGCGAAATGACGTGTACAGCCCCATTTACGCTTACTGCGATCGAGCTGCGCTCACGGCTGCGACCATCCACGAAACCGTCGACGGCCACACCCGAACCGTCGGCATGCGGGTAATCCACGTGCCGCCCCTCCGGAGCATGCTGCGACCACTGCACGAGAGCTTGCGGCCGTCCTGCTATCCGGCCGGTACACAGCCAGCCATCAGCATCGGCAAACGTCAACGGCTTTTCAGGTAGTCCCGGGACTACTGGCGCATTCGCAACGGGAACTGCCGCCAGCTGCCCTTCACTGGCCTGCAGAACTGGACTATGCGCAGCTAATAGCTCTCCTAGCACCGGGGAGAGAATCGCGGCACCGTCGTCAAGCACGATAACGCGCCGCTGCCCGACCTCGACCACATTGCCGACTGTGTCGAATGGGGCGGCGAAGTGTGTGGGTGCGCCGCGGTTTGGAATTGCTGGCGCGGCCAGAATCGGAACCTCCGGAATCGTTCTGAGCAATGCAGGGGTGACAGGCCGGACTACGGAGCGCTCCAACCCCAGCGCTCGAGAAACAGCGGCGTGCTCCGGGTGGTTGATATCCAACCGCGAGCGGTAGCCCTGCGTAATCAGCCAGAGGTTTTGGCCATCGGCAACAACGGCACTGTCCGAGTGGGTCCGGGTAAGCTGCTGCGGTTCCCCACGTACTTCCTCAAGACGCGCAAGTGACTCTGCAACAATCCACGGTTGCCCGAGGTCTTGCACCGTCCGCTCGCATAAAGACAGTGCCAGCTCCGGCGCACCTGCGCTGCCCTTCTTGGCAGCTCCCGAGGCCCCAGAGCCTGCCGGCGCGGCCGGAACTGCTGGTGCGCCCTCAATCCCGACAGCAAAACTGATGTCCTCTTTGTCCAACTCGCTACTGCGCACCCGTTTCGGCTCAGCAGGATTGCCCAAAATTAACCGCGCCGATGCGAGATTCGCGACTGGATGCAATCGACCATTGACACGTACATGTAGGCCCTCCGACCCCGACACGACAATCAGCTGCTCATTGGAGCTAGAACCGCCCTGCGGTCGCACCAACGACAGCACCGCAGTACCGGCGGCCAGTAAAACCACCAGCGCACAGCCGATAAACAGTGCTCGGGTTCGCGTGCGCAGAGGGTCGTGCAGCATTCGCGAATCCGCACGCACAAGTGCATGCTCAATCCGACGAATCAAGAATCGATGACCGCTGACCTGGCTAGGCGTGGTCGGTGTACGTGGCATGAGTTTCCCCCAAAACTATTCCCCCAAATAATCTCTACCCTGCAGAGTAAGCCAGGCCGCGCTACTGTGCGACCAGGGGAATTTTAGTGGGGAACATATTGGGGGGATTTTCACATGCCATTGTCATTGTGGCTGCTCATTACAGCAATAATCATCACTGCAGGCGCGCATGTCCCTGTGCGCGGACGCAGCCTTCGCGACCGTCTGCGACGCACCGAACCAGGACAGCTCATCGGACTACGTCTCACACCCGGCCTGCGTAGCCAGCTAAGCGCTGCGGATATCGTCTCGCTTGCCGACGACAGCCCAGTGACCCTGGATGCGCTGTGTTTTTATCACATTGCGCCGGAAATCCGCGGAGAGCATGCGCACCGCTACTTCCGAGCGGCCGAACGCTCCGGCACAACCCCTGAGCCCTGGACACATCTGGTCGCAACTCTTCCGGTGGAAGCCTCCGCTGACAAAGCCCTACGCTTCCTCATCCATAGGCTGGGGACCCTTGGCATTCGCGCACGGCGATTAACGGCACAGGAGTGTGCTCTGACTGAGAGCTCTGCGGAGGTAGTACAGCTGCGCCGCACTGGACGCTCTCATCATGTGGCGGCGTTGGGGCGCAAACCGCACCTGTGGTTAAGCCGACAACGTGACATCGCTATCACTAATGGTCCAGCGCAGGTCATAGGGGTCGGGAGCAGTGGACAAACCATCACAATGTGTCCTGCGAACCTCCCCCGATTGGAGGTCGACTGCGGAAATCAGGACATTTGCGAGTTGCTCATCGGAATGCTCTCGCTCGGCTATCGAGTAGGAATTCGCACGTCCCGTCCACATTTCTTTACTGTGGCTCTTGATCTGGGCGCAGTACTTCTCGCGCGAGCTGGAGATGACACCGTCGATGTGGTTGTCGTCGAAGAGTATGAGCCCGACCTGCGTACGGGAATCGCGAGAATCATCGCGGTCAGTCGTGCAGGTTCGCCCACGGCAGCAGCATCGGAAATGCCAGCTTCATGCCCTCGACTGGTGATGGGCGAATTCACCTGGACGCTATCTACCTCCCGCACTACCGATGAACTGCAGCCACTAGCTATGCGGGCAGCTAGCGGTTCAGTCCCGGAATCAACGCGCCCAAATCTGGCAGACCGCCCGGTGCCGGGGAGCCGTCAGGCTCACCCTGCTGCGCTGGGTCATTCGGAGCGCCATTTTCTTGGCCACCCGGCTGACCGCCTGCTGCAGGAGGCACATCCTCCTTCGGCATCTGTGCACCGGTGACATTGCCATTGTCGATAGTGGCAGCGCCCGCTGGTCCCGAGCACTCCAGAGTCGACGGGCCATAGGCCGCGCAGCTGTATCCGAATGCGCTCAACTGAGAATTCGTTGGTAGCGTCTTCATCTCACCCGCCGGCGGGAAAGTAAGGACCTCGTAAGTAACTCCCCCCGGATTCCAGGACACAGCATTGGCGGGAACCTTGTTCCCCGTGCCGTCATCGACCATCGGAGGATTGGCAAGATTCACCTGACAGGCCAAGTAGGCATCGCCGCTCAAATCGTTGAGGAAGCAACGTGTCGTGCCATCCTCCAACTGAAAGAGTCGAGTATTTGGGCCGTCCGCCGGAGTGTAATCCGCATCATTGACCTGGGTGATTGCAGGAGTTTCCGTCGGCGTCTCTGATTCTGTGGTTTTCGTCGACTCCTCAGTCGGTTTCGGCGGAGTCGAGGATTTAGTCTTTGCGGAAGAACTGACGGAGCGATTCGAGACTTCCGGCTTAGCCGGCTCGTCGTCTCCACATCCGGCCAGCGCGAAAGTCATCATCACACCGGCTGCGATCGTTGCCATAAATTTATTCATCCGCATGGTGTCCTAACCTACCCGACCATCGCTCCATCCCCTAGTAGCCGAGGGAGGAATTACTTCCGGAGAACTAGCTCGCATCTCGTCGATGCGTTCTGGCGTAATCACATCGTTGAAAGCGAAGATAGTTACTTCCCTATCTCGATAAACAGGGGTTACCCCTGGAGCTACCCAGAGCCCTTCACCAGGAAACTCTAAATCCTCCTTGGAATCCCAAATACCCGGGGGTGACAAATAGATGAATCCCACGTTCAGCTTTCGTGCTGAGCGATCGACATCGTTCACCCCATCCGGCCGATCGGGGTCTGGAAAACCGAGGTAATCAGCGTGCCAATACAGCATTGAGGTGGCAGTCCACTTGTTCGCCACTGGCCAGTCGTAGTGCGGGAACACCACCGGCAAGTCATTGCGAGCGTACATCCAGCTGGACCCCTCCGGCGGATTCGTAAGCGTGCGGTACTTATGTGCCTCCGGCTGTTCGGCCAACCAATCAAATGCCTTCAGGTCAGCATTGGAAATGATTTGCCATTCTCGAGGGCTCTTGTAGGCGAAATCCGCAGCGCTAGCATTAGACGCCACTCCATAGACCACAAGTACAGCAGAGCTCACCGTCGCTAAGCTCAACCCCAGAACCCGTCCCGTCGATGGCACCTTTGATTCACTAATTCGAGCCGCCCACGCGCAGCCCCACGCCACGGCGATACCCGCAAACGCGGAATACAGATACGCGGTGACCATCACCAACCGGTGAGGCGTCGAATAGTGAAGATCCGTATACAGCGCGAGAATATCGCCCGGCACGCCACCAAAATGGTTGAGCGCGTGGGTCGTCATCAACACCGAAACAAACCAGGCCGGTACTACCCACACCCGTCGGCGCGAAGTACCTGCGAAAACCAAAACCGCCATCCCGATGAAACCGAGGATGATAATTGGCCAGAACGGCCGGAATTCCTCAGTGTGGCGAGTCAGCATTGTGGCGCCTCGATACCACGCATCGAAACGATCGAGGTCGTCTACTTCAGCGCTAACCGCACGCACATCCTCGGTCTGAGAAGTTCCCGTAAGCCACTGCGGCAGTAGAACTGCCACTGCTGGCACAAAGGCGGCTGCAATCACCGCGACGTCGTAAAGCCTGGCGCGAACCGCGCCCAGTTCAGGATGCGCGGGACGCGGCAGGCGGTAGCACAACCACCAGATTGCACCGAGCATAACAGCTGTAGGCACCGATGCCGGATGGAGCTCTCCGATACCGATTATCGCAAGAGCGGCGCTCAAGATGCGCTGAGGTGCGTGCGGGAGCGACGTAACAAAGGCAAAAACGGTAATCGCTAGCGCAATCGAGACCTGGTACGGCCAAGCCCCCACAAAGACCCCGACGGGCATCAATACCGGAAGCGCTGCGGAAACAAGCGCCGCAACCCCCGCGGCAACGGCGGTGGACAGCCTTTGGCGATCAATAATTCGCCAGGTCAGCGCCGCAGCAGCCGTGGGTATGGTCACGGCCGGAATGATAATGCCGAGGTAATTGACCGCCTCGGTGATTGGTAGACGGACAATCAGTATCCAAAGCGCACCGAACGCATGCCATGCGGCGGGATAGTAGGACACCGCCTGAGTTTCCACATTCTGGATCTCGCCCATCCTAGTGGCCGAGGCCATGCCGTCTTCCGTAATCGAACGGAGCACACTTGCATGCCAGAGTGTGTCCCAGCCTTGCTGGATGGTCGCCATCCCCTCTGACATTGAAGCGATGCGGCCGATAGCGGTCCACGTGAGAACCGCCGCTGCGATGATGACCCCGATACCTGCGATTAGCCCATAACCCAACTCGCGCCATCGACTTGCGGCGAGCGGCTGCGCCTCGGCCGACACCGAGCGATTGACACCACCGCGCCGTCGCCGAATCAAAGCGCTGCCGCCACTCCAGCAAAGCGCGAGAAGTAGTGTCACGGCCCAGCAGATAGACGCACTGACCAAGGTGAAGCGCACATCGATAGCGCCGAGCGCCCACCCTGCGGTGCCTGCGATACCAAACGTCACCGCAGGACCGAGGGCCAGCGCCCACGGTGTACGAACGCCGCTGGCTCGCACTACAACAGCGCCGGGGATTACGAGCAGCGCAACCAAGCTAACAATTGCCCACACCACTACCGAACACTCCTCCTACGGTCACTTTCTTCAGGGAATATTACCGAGAGCTTGTACATTTAAGCCTCGTCCACATCTGTCCGGACATCACGACGTTCGCGAGTCTGCTCCGCCCTGGCCGCCAGATCCGCATCTCCGGGGTAGTCAACACCTACCAGGCTGAGCCCACGTGCCTCTGCCACCGGGACCAACGGGGAACGCTTCTCTTCGCTCAACAACTGTTCAGTGAATCCAACCTCACGCCGCCCTTCACCGACGCTAAGGCAGGCCCCAACCAGTGAGCGCACCATAGACCAGCAGAACGCGTCGGCAGTCACATGGGCCTCGTACAGCTCTGGCTCTTGCCCCGTAGATACGTCGAACCACTGGAACCGCTGTAAATCTCTAGTGGTTGTCGCATGTGGCTTGTGTCGACAAAAAGCGGCGAAGTCATTGAGCCCCAGTAGAGCATCAGCTGCCACCTGCATGCGGTCGATATCCACTGACCGTCGCCAGTGGGCCGTATCGCGAGCACGGGTAGGAAGCGGACCACTGACGCAACTAGTGACACGATAGACATAATGCCGACGTAACGCGGAAAAGCGGGCATCGAAGCCAGGGGGCGCAAACGAGGCGCCCCGAAGCGTCACGCCCGCGGGCAATAGTCGCGCTACACGACGAACCAAATTACCCGGGTCCCCTGCGATGGAACGTGTGTCTAAACAGGAGACAGGAACATCTGCATGAGCCACCTGACCGGAGGCATGAACGCCGGCATCTGTACGACCCGCCACAGTCAGTTGCACTGGAGTGCGCAACACCTTCTCCAGAGTGGATTCCAACGTCGCCTGCACAGTCCGCACCGGTTCTCCCGTAGGCTTATCGCGCTGAGCAGCCCAACCGTGGAAATCTGTCCCATCATAGGCAATGTCAAAACGCAACCGAACCAGGTCGGAGGCGGTACTCCCCGTAGCGGCACGATCGGGAGAATCGCACGGGGTATCCGGAGTCGTTGGCGTAAGTGATGTCACGGTTAACAGATTGTAGCCGGGACCCCGGATTAGAAAATCAGTAGTTTCCACCGAAGGGCCTCCGTACAGCTCTCAATGTTGGTACGTAATCTTCGGTGTAACCGGAGACAGAACTGGGGTCGGGCGCTGTGCGCCGTCGTCAAGCACAAAGAACCCCCGGTAGAGAGTTCAGATATGAACTACTCGCCGGGGGTTCAAAGCTGTGACGGCCAAAAGCCGTCGGCGAGGGGAATTACTCCTCCTCTGCAGCCTCAGCTTCAGCAGCCTCAGCCTCGGCCTCTTCGGCCTTTGCCTCTTCAGCCTGCTTGGAAGCAGCGGCGCGAGTTGCGCGAGTTGCCTCAGCAGTTGCGGTCTCTTCCTCAACCAGAGCGATCAGAGAGATCGGGGCGTTGTCGCCCTTGCGGTTACCCAGCTTAATGATGCGGGTGTAGCCGCCGTCGCGATCAGCGAACTGCGGACCGATCTCGTCGAACAGCTTCTTAACTGCGTAGTTGTCGTTAAGCAGCTTTGCAACGTTGCGGCGATCTGCGAGAGTGCCGCGCTTTGCCTTGGTGATCAGCTTCTCAACGTACGGACGCAGCAGCTTGGCCTTGGTGTCGGTGGTCTTAATCTTGCCGTGCTCGATGAGCTGCTTCGCGAGGTTGGCCAGAATCTTCTTCTGGTGCGAAGCGGAGCCGCCGAGACGGGAACCCTGCTTAGGGGTAGGCATAGGTATCTCCTCGTTTTAATGAAGTCGCGTCGGTGAACTACTCGTCGTAGCCAGCGCTTGCGCCATCAGTCCAGTCAGCGTCATCGCCCGAGGCAGCGTCCAAATCAGCGACAGCAGCCGGGTCGAAGTTGTTCGGGGAATCCTTCAGAGCCAGGCCAAGCTCAGCGAGCTTTTCCTTGACCTCATTGATGGACTTGTCACCGAAGTTGCGGATATCCAGCAGATCCGACTCGGTACGAGCAGCGAGCTCACCGACAGTGTGGATCTCCTCACGCTTGAGGCAGTTGTAGGAGCGCATAGAGAAGTCCAGATCCTCAATCGGAGTCTGGTACGCAGCGACATCCTCAGCCTCGCGCGGGCTCGGGCCAATCTCGATGCCCTCAGCAGCCTCGTTCAGCTCACGTGCCAGACCGAACAGCTCAACCAGAGTCTTGCCTGCCGACGCCATTGCGTCGCGGGCGGTGATCGAGTTCTTGGTCTCGACATCGATGATCAGCTTGTCGAAGTCGGTGCGCTGCTCAACACGAGTAGCCTCCACCTTGTAGCTGACCTTCAGAACTGGCGAGTAAATCTGGTCCATCGGAATGCGGCCAATTTCGCCACCGGAGTTCGGGGTCGCCGGCACGTAGCCACGACCACGCTCAACGATCATCTCAATTTCCAGGCGACCGGATTCGTTGAGAGTAGCGATGTGGTGATCCGGGTTATGAATCTCCACACCTGCTGGGCACTCAATGTCTGCAGCGGTCACCGCGCCTGCACCTTCGCGACGCAGGTAAACGGTAGCCGGCTCGTCGAACTCGCTCGAGAGCACCAGACCCTTGATGTTCAGGATGATGTCCGAGACATCTTCCTTCACGCCCGGGATAGTGGTGAACTCGTGCAGCACACCGTCGATGCGGATGCTGGTGACTGCAGCGCCCGGAATGGACGACAGCAACGTACGACGAAGAGAGTTACCGAGGGTGTAACCGAAACCCGGCTCCAGCGGCTCGATAACGAACCGGGAGCGAGAGGAATCAATGTAGTCCTCAGTCAGCGTTGGGCGCTGGGAAATGAGCATTTTCGAAAATCCTCCAGGTGGCGACCGCTATATGACGCCATAGGGAATGAATGGATGCAAGCGAAGTTGGTTATTACTTCGAGTAGAACTCGACGATCAGCTGTTCCTGAAGCGGAATGTCGATCTGTGCGCGTTCCGGGGTCTGGTGCACGAGGATGCGCAGGGACTCAGGAACAACCTGAAGCCATGCCGGGACGACAGCGTCGACCAGGTTCTCCTGTGCCTCTTCGAACCAAATCATCTTCTGCGACTTCGGGCGCACGTCGATGATGTCGTACTGGCTTACCTGGAAGGACGGCACGTTAATCTTCTTACCGTTAACGGTGAAGTGGCCGTGGGAAACCAGCTGACGAGCCTGGCGGCGGGTACGAGCCAGACCAGCGCGGTAGACAACGTTGTCGAGACGCGACTCCAGCAGGACGACGAGGTTATCGCCAGTCTTGCCCGGACGACGGTGAGCCTCGGCGTAGTAGCGACGGAACTGCTTCTCCATCACGCCGTAGGTGAAACGTGCCTTCTGCTTCTCCTGGAGCTGGAGCAGGTACTCCGACTCCTTGATACGAGCGCGGCCAGCCTGCCCCGGAGGGTAGGGACGACGCTCAAAGTTCATGTCGCCACCGACGAGGTCGACGCGGAGACGACGGGACTTACGGGTTGCGGGACCGGTATAACGGGCCATTTCTGTTCTCTCCTTACCCTATTCCTAGACGCGACGACGCTTCGGCGGACGGCAGCCGTTGTGCGGCTGAGGGGTCACATCCGAGATCGAGGACACCTCAAGGCCAGCGGCCTGGAGGGAACGGATGGCGGTTTCGCGGCCCGAACCCGGACCCTTAACGAAAACGTCAACCTTCTTCATACCGTGCTCCATGGCCTTACGAGCAGCGTTCTCGGCGGCCATCTGAGCAGCGAACGGAGTGGACTTACGAGAGCCCTTGAAACCGACGTGACCAGAGGAGGCCCACGAGATAACAGCGCCCTTCGGGTCCGTGATGGACACGATGGTGTTGTTGAAGGTGGACTTGATGTATGCGTGGCCCTGAGCCACGTTCTTCTTTACAACGCGACGGCCGGTACGACGGCCGCGTGCGGACTTCGGAGCTGCCATGTTTTACTTCTTCTTTCCGGCGATCGTCTTCTTCGGACCCTTACGCGTACGAGCATTGGTCTTGGTGCGCTGACCACGGACCGGCAGGCCACGACGGTGGCGCAGACCCTGGTAGGAACCAATCTCAATCTTGCGGCGGATATCAGCCTGAACCTGGCGGCGGAGGTCACCCTCGACCTTCCAGGTAGCTTCAATCACGTCACGCAGCGCAGCAACCTGCTCATCGGTGAGAGCGTCGGTGCGCAGATCCGGAGAGATGCCGGTCTTCTCCAGCAGCTCATTAGCACGGGCGGGGCCGATGCCATAGATGTAGGTAAGAGCGACCTCCATACGCTTGTTACGTGGCAGGTCAACTCCAGCAAGGCGTGCCATACGGCAATTTCCTTCCGGTTGATGCGGTGGTTTACTCCACTGCCATCCTTTCCAGACCCGGCTTACTCGGTCGGACGCCGAGTCGCGCAGGTGTTATAGAAAGGCTCCAGCCACCGTTGCCGGAGGTATTCTCGCTTACTTCTGTGGAAAAGATTTCATAAAGAACCACCGCGCCGAACTGTTGAGACACCAGGTCTCAACATCACGCGGCCGTCACCAGAAGCAGCTAGGACGGTGGAGTTTCTGTCTAGTTAGTAAATAAGCCCATAACCACTACCAACAGTGGTCCGGTCAATTTACTTGTAGCGGTAGACGATTCGCCCACGCTCGAGATCGTACGGAGAAAGCTCCACTACGACTCGGTCTTCCGGGAGAATACGGATGTAGTGCTGGCGCATCTTGCCACTGATATGGGCGAGCACCTTGTGCCCGTTGTCCAGCTCCACTCGGAACATCGCGTTCGGCAAGGGCTCGACGACGCGACCCTCAACCTCAATTGCGCCTTCCTTTTTAGCCATGTCCTCCACGTCTCTCTGGTGGATACCCGGGACAACCCCGGCACCAGTTGGGAAATCTCTACTCTGCCTGGCGTTTTAGCAGTTCCGTGCAGGGATAATCACCACTGCAGCGACACTGCGCCCACACCATCGCCCAACTTTACACGCGACCTGCGTTTTTACCAAATACGACCACTCTGGGGCCGCCTGCAAGCGACGGCAGGCGGATTCACCCCACGGGGACAGAGGCCATCGCGTCTCAAGTGGCAATATTCTGATCTTTCGCGTGGCCCCTCACGCACTAGTTATTCATACCGAGGAGTCAGAATTCTGGGGCCGTCCGCCGTGGCGGCAACTGTGTGCTCCCAATGGGATGCCGGCATTCGATCAGCGCTGACGACTGTCCAGCCGTCGTCAAGCTCATCACTACCCCACTCGCCGCCGAGAATGAGCATCGGCTCAATGGCCAATACAGAGCCTTCGACGATGCGGGGCCCCTTTCCTGCTTTACCTTCGTTGGGGAGGAAGGGATCCATGTGCATCTCGCGCCCAATGCCGTGCCCGCCGTAGCCATCGACGATGCCGAGCTCAATATCGTGGCGCAGTTCAGCCTCACGGGTGGCCATTTCAAGCGCATACGAAATATCGGTGAGGCGAGCACCCGGCACCATGGCCTTAATACCTTCGGCAAGGACCTCAGATGTCGCAATGTTCAATTTTTCGACATCTTTACTCAGCTTTCCGACGCCGAAAGTAAGTGCCGAATCGCCGTGCCAACCGTCCAGAATTGCGCCACAGTCAATCGAGACCAGGTCACCTTCGGATAGAACTGTGGCCGAGGACGGAATGCCATGGACGATAACTTCATTCACGGATGCACAGATAGATGCCGGGAAACCTTCATAACCAAGGAAAGATGGCGTTGCACCCGCATCGGTAATGACCTGATGCGCAATCTCATTGAGATCCGCCGTGGTCACCCCTGGCTTAGCGGCATCTCGGCAGGCCAGCAACGCACGACCGACAATCTCGCCGGCCGCTTGCATTGCATCCAACTCTCCCTCAGTGCGGGCGGGAACTACTTTGCGGCGGCGTCGAAAACTCATCACGTTGGTTGAGTCTACTCTGGCTCAGAAGGGAACCACCGGCTAGCCGCATCCCACCGCCTACGAAGGCACCACTACCCCAGCCAGCACTTTGCTTCATGCATTTTTGCATCGCGTTGCATGGGAATTCTTATGGATGTTCATTCGTGACAGTTGATCCGCAATCGACTTGCTTCAATTTTCGCGCAATTTACACCCAAAGATGAGCTGCCCTACGATAACTGGCATGCATTCACTGTTGAAGTCCACGCAGATTGGTGGCGTTGTTATTGCTGCCAGCTCGCTTTTCCTGATTGGCGCATGCTCAAGCAACCCCGAACCGTCGCCAGCGCTGACTGTCCCTTCCACTTCCCCTGCCTCGGAATCGCCGGAGGCCCCTGGAAGCAGCTCGGGTTTCATGGGCACCTCTGCACTGCCTGAGTCAATCCAGAATTTCACTCCTGATGCTGTTAAGGAAGCGGTTGGCAGCTGCGTCGAGTCGGATGACTCTAAACCCGTCATTTTTGGCAGCGAGAGCGTACATGGCTTCACCTGCGTAATGGCAGTTGGCGACGGTGGCACCGCAATGCTCAGTACGGCCGAGGACCCGGCCACTGTCAGCCGGATTAATGAAAAGGCTGAGTCCGTCGAGAACTACGTGCCATACGAGCTACCCGGCAAGCACGCATTTAGCGGCGTCAACAAGGGCTCCCCTTTCGTTATGGTCATCGACGAGGATAACCGCATCTACCAGGAGTTTGTTTTCGCGAATATTGGCGCCGAGGCCGCACAGCCGCTTATCGACGAGATCATTCAGGACTTCCAGTAGCCCCAACCTGCAGTTCAATCCAGGGAACTCACTCAGCATCACCGCTCCGCTGCCGTAACGCTCTGATTTCGCTACGGTCGGAGCACTTCTGCTGTACTCGCCCCCAGAAGAGTCTTCACCTCCCGCCAGCGTTACCCCTACGCCTCACTATCGCCCGCCCGTTACCTTGTGAGTGTCCCCGATAATGGG
>NZ_KV836190.1:0-1064 GCF_001838285.1 Corynebacterium sp. HMSC074C03
AAGTTTATCACCACCGACTATTTGCAACAGTGCCAACCCATGTTATATTGCACAAGATAAAAATATATCATCATGAACAATAAAACTGTCTGCTTACATAAACAGTAATACAAGGGGTGTTATGAGCCATATTCAACGGGAAACGTCTTGCTCGAGGCCGCGATTAAATTCCAACCTGGATGCTGATTTATATGGGTATAGATGGGCTCGCGATAATGTCGGGCAATCAGGTGCGACAATCTATCGATTGTATGGGAAGCCCAATGCGCCAGAGTTGTTTCTGAAACATGGCAAAGGTAGCGTTGCCAATGATGTTACAGATGAGATGGTCAGACTAAACTGGCTGACGGCATTTATGCCTCTTCCGACCATCAAGCATTTTATCCGTACTCCTGATGATGCATGGTTACTCACCACTGCGATCCCCGGGAAAACAGCATTCCAGGTATTAGAAGAATATCCTGATTCAGGTGAAAATATTGTTGATGCGCTGGCAGTGTTCCTGCGCCGGTTGCATTCGATTCCTGTTTGTAATTGTCCTTTTAACAGCGATCGCGTATTTCGTCTCGCTCAGGCGCAATCACGAATGAATAACGGTTTGGTTGATGCTAGTGATTTTGATGACGAGCGTAATGGCTGGCCTGTTGAACAAGTCTGGAAAGAAATGCATAAGCTTTTGCCATTCTCACCGGATTCAGTCGTCACTCATGGTGATTTCTCACTTGATAACCTTATTTTTGACGAGGGGAAATTAATAGGTTGTATTGATGTTGGACGAGTCGGAATCGCAGACCGATACCAGGATCTTGCCATCCTATGGAACTGCCTCGGTGAGTTTTCTCCTTCATTACAGAAACGGCTTTTTCAAAAATATGGTATTGATAATCCTGATATGAATAAATTGCAGTTTCATTTGATGCTCGATGAGTTTTTCTGATAGTTAGTCTTTGTAGAGACACAAACCTGAAATTCCGGACACCGCGCTTCAGGACATCTCCCTGGACGCCGATATCTGGCAGTATCCGGACGGGGCACTGTTGCAAATAGTCGGTGGTGATAAACTT
>NZ_KV836191.1:0-821 GCF_001838285.1 Corynebacterium sp. HMSC074C03
GGCACTGTTGCAAAGTTAGCGATGAGGCAGCCTTTTGTCTTATTCAAAGGCCTTACATTTCAAAAACTCTGCTTACCAGGCGCATTTCGCCCAGGGGATCACCATAATAAAATGCTGAGGCCTGGCCTTTGCGTAGTGCACGCATCACCTCAATACCTTTGATGGTGGCGTAAGCCGTCTTCATGGATTTAAATCCCAGCGTGGCGTTGATTATCCGTTTCAGTTTGCCATGATCGCATTCAATCACGTTGTTCCGGTACTTAATCTGTCGGTGTTCAACGTCAGACGGGCACCGGCCTTCGCGTTTGAGCAGAGCAAGCGCGCGACCATAGGCGGGCGCTTTATCCGTGTTGATGAATCGTGGGATCTGCCACTTCTTCACGTTGTTGAGGATTTTACCCAGAAACCGGTATGCAGCTTTGCTGTTACGACGGGAGGAGAGATAAAAATCGACAGTGCGGCCCCGGCTGTCGACGGCCCGGTACAGATACGCCCAGCGGCCATTGACCTTCACGTAGGTTTCATCCATGTGCCACGGGCAAAGATCGGAAGGGTTACGCCAGTACCAGCGCAGCCGTTTTTCCATTTTCAGGCGCATAACGCTGAACCCAGCGGTAAATCGTGGAGTGATCGACATTCACTCCGCGTTCAGCCAGCATCTCCTGCAGCTCACGGTAACTGATGCCGTATTTGCAGTACCAGCGTACGGCCCACAGAATGATGTCACGCTGAAAATGCCGGCCTTTGAATGGGTTCATGTGCAGCTCCATCAGCAAAAGGGGATGATAAGTTTATCACCACCGACTATTTGCAACAGTGCC
>NZ_KV836192.1:0-62095 GCF_001838285.1 Corynebacterium sp. HMSC074C03
CACTACGTGTCCACGATTTGCGGGCAACCCCAATATCTCATCGACAGGTGAGGGGCGGAATTGCCAGGTGAGGGGCGGAGCGGAGAATCAAGCAGGGAACTAGAGTATTCGTGCCTTTTCGTAAGCGAAGTCGACAAGAAGTCCGCATTTCCGCCCACCCGCATCCGCAAACCGCACCCGCACCCGCAAACTGTCACCGCCACCCGCAAACTACATCCGCAAACCGCACCCGCACCCGCAAACGGCCACCTGCCACCCGCACCCACGAGCCCGTCCACCCACGAGCCACCCCAAACCTCCAAACCCCCAAACCCCAAACCTCAACGCCTCAGTATTCGAAACATCTCAAACTCGCAATATCTGCCTAACGGTCTAGACTGTGGAACCATGATTCGTACTGAGTCCATTCTTGACCTTGCTACCGTAGCCTCGGGGCAGTCCCACGCCGACGCCCTACAGGGCTCCATCGATTTGGCGCAGACAGCGGAAAAGGCCGGGTATCAGCGTATTTGGTACGCAGAGCACCACAATATGAACTCCATCGCATCCTCGTCGCCGGCCGTTCTTATCGCAGCCGTGGCTGCAAAAACCGAGAGCATCACCCTCGGCTCCGGCGGCGTCATGCTGCCGAATCATGCACCGCTGACGGTCGCGGAGCAGTTCGGCACGCTCGCGAACCTGTACCCGGATCGCATCGAGCTGGGGCTTGGCCGCGCGCCGGGCACTGACCAGGCCACTATGCGTGCGCTGCGTCGTGACCCGCGCTCTTCCGATTCTTTCCCGCAGGATGTGCAGGAGCTGCGCGGTTACCTCTCCGACGAGTCGCTGATTAAGGGCATCAACGCGATTCCGGGCCGCGGCACCCACGTGCCGCTGTACATCCTGGGCTCCTCGCTCTTTGGTGCTCAGCTCGCGGCGGCGCTCGGCTTGCCGTACGCATTTGCTTCGCACTTCGCGCCGGACGCGCTTCGCGATGCCATCGCGGTCTACCGCGAGCAGTTCCAGCCTTCTGAGCAGCTGGATAAGCCGTACGCTTTTGCGGCCATGAATGTGATTGCGTCGGAAAGCGAAGAGGATGCGCAGCAGCAGTACTTCGCTACCCGCAGGAACATGGTCAGGCGGTTCCTCAGCCGCGGTGGGCATCATCTCACTGACGATGAGGCGGAGATTCTGATGGATACCCCGCAGGGGCGCCAGGTGCAGAACATGTTCCGTCACACGGCAGTTGGCACGGTGGCACAGGTGCGTGAGCAGATTGCGCAGTTCGGTGAGTACTCGACGGCGGATGAGCTGATTGTGGCTCATCAGTCGTTGAAGGTTCCTGACCGACTGCGTTCGGTGGAGCTCACCGCGGAGGCCACGGGGCTGACCGCGTAAGGCTCCAGGCCCAGGAGTACGTCGAGGCACGCGGCCTTAAGTCGCCCTCTTACTCCACCGCAGCCAGTGGCAGCGCCTTTTCGCTGGCAAGCTGCATGATTTCGGCGTTGGTGCGCTCGCGGAGGAAATCCGCAAGTTCCTCGCGGTTGCTCGCGCCAGTGGCCTCGGTCAGGGCGGCGGCAAAGTGCGGTTCCAGCGCTGCCACGGCCGCGTAGCCGTCGGCGCTGGGGTAGAGGCCGTACGTCCACAGGCCGCCACCGAGTAGTCCGCCGGGCGCCGTCATGCCGTACTTCAGCGGCGCGGCACCGGTCTCACCAGCCTGCTTCAGGCCGATGCGGCAGTGCAGTCCAGGCTGCTTTACGACGTCTGCACCCGCACCCGCCCGCTTAATCAACCCGGCAAGGGCAGCGGTGACCGCAAAGTGCGCGCCCAGAATGTCGCCCAACAGCACCGGCGGCATCGCCGGAGGTGTGAGGGTTCCGGCCTCCGCCTGGTAGGTCAGGTCATGGCCAGGGGTTTCTGGAGCTTCGGTATCACCGACAATATCGATATGTACCGGCCCATTTGGGCGTTCGTGGAGGCCCGCCAGCCCCATGCGTTCCAGCGCGGAGGGGCGAACCGAGGTGATGACCACATCGGCCTCATCGATCAGCGAGCTCAGCTGTGCGCGACCCTCATTGCTCTTCAGATCCGCCTGGATAATCTCGTGACCTGCGGACATAGCTTCATACCAGGAGCGGCCGAAGGCGCCGAGCGGATCGCCTGTTGGTGGCTCGACCTTAATCACCCGGGCGCCTAGCTGGCCCAAGTGCTGAGCGGCCAGTGGTCCCGGTACGTTAATGGCGAAGTTGACGACAGTGATGCCTGCGAGGCTGGTGTGCAGCTCGGGGGAAAACATAGTTCCACACTAGAACACATCTATCTGTCCGCCGACGCTTTCGGCCAACTTCAACTGGTTGATCCAGCCGCCCTCGCCGACGCGCAGTCGGAAAATCGGGCGGTGAGCAGGGCGGGCCTCGTAGCGGACACGGGCAATCTGACCGGTTTTGGCCAGGTCCATAGCGGTTCCCTCGGTGGCCAACTGGGTGCGCGCGGCGGTGAGGCGCTCGATGACGTCGTCAAGCGCGGTGAGCACGGGTTCGGTGTTGTTCTCACACCAGGACATGACCATGTCAGGAGCAGCGGCGGCGACGCGGGTGCAGTCGCGGAAAGAGCCGGCTGCAAGCGAAATGGCCAGGGGGCCACCGGCTTCACCGGCGGCGGCAATTGCGTAGGCCGCTAGGTGGGGCATGTGGGAGATGCGGGCGACACTGGCATCGTGGTGATCGCTCAGCGCTGGAATGAGTTGACTGCCAAGAGCTGCTCCCAAGTTGGCGACCTGCGAAAAGACTTCAATCCACCGCTCCGGGACGGGCTTGCCTGCAGCGTCGGCAGCAGCTGCCAGGTCGTAGGTGATGACCCAGGGGGCGCCGTCGAAAAGCCCTTCGAGCGTGGCGGACCAGCCCGCCTGCGCGGAACCCGCCATTGGGTGCGCGCCGACGAAGCGTTCCTCCATCCCGCGCGCGGAGACCTCGGCGGCGACGGCCGCCTTCACGGAGACCACATCTGTGATGCCACAGCTGGGGGCGTGCTCGTTGATCGCGTCGAGCATCGTGCCGACGACTGTCATGGGGGTGCCAATTACGATGAGCGCGCGGCTGGCCTCAGCTCGCTCGAGCGTGGCTTGAAGATCTGTACTGGCGTCGAATCCCTCCTTCGTGGCTTCCTCGACCGTCGGGGACGAGCGATTCCAACCGAAGCATTCGACGTTATGGGCCCGCAGGTCGCGCATCATGGAGCCACCGATGAGGCCCAAACCGAGGATGCATACCGCGGGTAATTGTGCAGCTGACAGGGAGGACGAAGCAGGGGAGGGGGACTCGAAATTGCTCACCTGACAAGCATGACATACAGCGACTAGCGTTGTGGGTTATGAGCACGACCTTTTCCGGAGGGTACACCTCCGATGACGACCGCTCCTTCGCGGTTGCCGTAACTATGGGGGAGCGCGGTTGGCGCGTCGTCGATCTTGGGGACGACGCCACCGATTCCCTCGCTGACGCTGCACAGGCGCTGCGCAATCTGCGTTCGGAACGCGCCGCTGTCGGAATGCTCAATATCGACGACGATTACTTTATTCTCGTGCGCCAGGGCGTTGGGTCGCTGCGCGTTGTGCTTTCCGACGCCACCGCCGCCGTCACCGACGACATTGCGGCAGATGTGTTCGACGAGCTGGATCTGGATATCCCCGACCTCGACGAGGACGAGCTCGACGATGTCGACGCCTGGGCCGAAGGAGATATGGATATCCTCGCTGACCTGGGCTGTTCGGAGGAAGCCCTGGAGTCCATCTGTGACGATCAGTCGCTGTGGGCGTCCGAGCAGCTTCTGGCCATCGCCGAGGAGCTGGGGTGTGCCGAGGAGCTCGCCGATGTCGCCGACCTGGATTACGACGGTGACGATGACGACTACGACCCCTATGACGACTAACCCTGACGAAGGTCATCTGACCGGGCGGCCAAGCGCCCTTGCAGCCAGCCAGCCAGCTGGTCGGCCAAGCGCCCTGCCCCGTCGAAAACAGGACATTCTCGACGAAGAGTGGATGCGCCTGGCTATCGCCGAAGCTGCTCACACGGCACCCGGGGATGTGCCGGTGGGAGCTGTGGTCGTGGATGCCGAGGGCAGGGTTGTGGGCCGGGGCTCGAACCGTCGGGAAGCGGATGGTGACCCACTTGCCCACGCCGAAGTCATTGCGTTGCGCGAGGCCACCCGCGCTGTTGGTGACGGCTGGCGGCTGGAGCAGTGCACGTTGGTCGTGACACTTGAGCCGTGCGTGATGTGCGCCGGCGCGTGCGTCATGGGGCGCGTGGGGCGCGTGGTCTTCGGCGCGTGGTCGCCCAAGACCGGCGCGTGCGGCTCCATCGCCGATGTCATCCGCGATCCCGCCCACGCATTCACTCCGCAGGTGCGCGGGGGTGTGCTTGCCGACGAATGCTCCGTTTACCTGCGGGAATTCTTCGAACGGCAACGGCAGTCGGAAGCGTGAGCGGGGTCACAGTTAGGTCACAATTCCCGCTGTGGCCGTGACGAGTCTTCATTTTCACGTATCGTCGGAACTAATGGGGCTGCTAGACGGTGGCTCTAGAGAATAGATAAGTCGTTTACATAGGAGGCTTACATAATGAGCGAGCTGCAGAACAAGGCCGACGAGTTGGGTGGCAAGGTTAAGGAAGCTGCCGGCGACGCCGTTGGCAACGACGACCTGGCAAACCAGGGCAAGGGCGAGCAGACTGCGTCCAAGATCAAGCAGGGTGCTGAGGACCTGAAGGATAAGGCCGCTGAGACCTTGGGCAAGCTGACTGACAAGTAAAGCGTTTAGCTCTCGGGTAGAGATAACCCCAGCCTTCTCCGCTTCTGATGTGCGGAGACGGTTGGGGTTCTTTGTGTTTCGATGGCCGGCTGTCAGCGTTGGGGCTGGCTACAGCTTCTGAGCCACCAGGTCATCCAGTGGTTCGGCGGACAGTAGGTACGGGGCGATCTCGAAGACGGTACGGGCACCAGTCTCGCCAGCCTGCTTCAGGCGGTAGGCAGCGCGACCGTAGGCAACCTGGACGGCTGCGGTGAAGTCGGGGTTGCGCTCCAGTTCGAGACCGAACTCGATGACGTGGCCGGAGGTACCGGCCTGGCCACGGGTAATGACCTGGCCGCCGTGCGGCATGCCCTGGTGGTCGCGGTCGAACTCCTCTTCAGAGATGAAGTCCACGATGGTCTCGTATGGGGCAAAGTAATCCGGCATGGTCACGATGGTTTCGCGGATCTGCTCCTTGAGCTTGGCGTCCTCGTCGGCGTTGCCGGTCTCTTCAGCGACGACGAAGCAGTGGCGCAGGTGGCACTCGTTACCCTTCAGGTCTGCGCCCTCGCCCTTCTTCACGGCCTCGATAGCTTCCGGGTTCGGCTTGGTGTACTGGACACCCTTCTTCACTCCCGGCACACGACGCACGGCATCGGAGTGGCCCTGCGACAGGCCTGGTCCCCAGAAGGTCATCTGGTCTGCGCCCGGCAGGATGGCAGCGCCCAGGACGCGGTTCAGGGAGAACAGGCCCGGGTCCCAACCGGTCGAGATCATGGCGATGTTGTCACCCTCACGAGCGGAGGCGTCCATGGCCGCGCGGTGCTTCGGAATCTCGTGGTGGTTGTCGTAGGTGTCGACCGTCGTAAAGCTCTTTGCTAGCTCAGGGGCCTGCTCCGGGACATCGGTGGCCGAGCCGAGGCACACGAACAGCACGTCTACCTCGTCCTTGTACTTTTCGACATCCGCAGCCGGGAGCACGCGGGCCTCAGTGTCCAGCGAATCGCGACGGGAGAAAACACCGACGAGTTCCATATCTGGCTGGTCGGCAATGACCTTTTCGACGCTGCGACCCAAGTTGCCGTAGCCGATGATGGCGGAACGAATCATGAGGGAGAACCCTTTCTGTGTGGCTGCACTTCTGTGTTTAAGTTTCTAGATTTCAAGCTACAGACTATTCCTTCATATCTCAGCGGGCGTTGGCCACCCCGAAGAGCGCGGTGGTTTAAGTGGATGGTGCAGTAGATGGAGTGATTCGGGATGGCGGCGGTTGTGGTTCTTTGTGAACGGCTTGGCGGAGGGCCGGCGGTGTCGACTGTGTGGACAGCTAAGCCTTCTGACCTGGGGATTTGGTAGATAAAGGGGCTACCTGTAACGTTTTTTAGCGGTGACGTGTCCGAGCGGCCGAAGGTGAAGCACTCGAAATGCTTTGTGCGGTAACCCCGTACCGAGGGTTCAAATCCCTCCGTCACCGCCAATAAACCCCCGGTGGTTCCTTTAAGTAGGAGCCTCGGGGGTTTTGCATTTAATCGGCCCTGATTGCCTGAGTGTGGTGTGTGCGGGGGAGGTGCCCGTCGTAAAGCGGTGAATGGTGAGGCATCCGACCTGGAGCACCTAAATCACAAAAATAACATCAGTAACACACACCCCATTGTTCACGTTTATCCGGGAAGTCCGCTACTCTTAGCAAAAGTATTTCCGGTTTTTATGTCGTGCCCGCCCTCAATGACCATGTCAGCGCCAGAGTTGATGTTGGCCAATCCGGGGTGGTCGCTAGCATCGGAGTAGCGAAGAGGCTTCAAACTGCAGGTGGAGTCCGAGGGAGTGCTTGGTTAGCGCGAACTTGGGGAAGCTGCAGTTGGGGCGGTCCAGGCGAATATTAGACGTAAGGGAAACTTGACATGGCAAAGGCCTTGTTCAAACTCGGCAGGTTCTCCTACCTGCATAAATGGACTGTGATCATCGCGTGGTTCCTGATTTTGGCGGGGCTGGGCGGTGCAGTTGCCGCATTCCAGAAGGGATTCATCGACCAGTTCTCGATCCCCGGCATGCCGTCGGCAACGGCTTCGCACGTGATTGAGGAAAAGTTCCCCGATGTTCCGAACCCAATTCGAGAGCAGCGTATCTATGTCGCCTTCGAGGCCCCGGAGGGGCAGAGGCTCGATGACCCACAGAATAAAGAAGCTGTTGACCAGGTCATTAACGGCATCCGCGACAATGTCGGCCAAATCTCCGATGATTTGCAACTTCACAACCCGGTAGACCTCAATCCGAAGATGCAGGCGATGGTCAAGGAACAGGGCATGGCCGCCGGCCTGCCCAAGGATGTTGCCGAGGCCGATGCCAATGCCCTGCGTACCGTGTCCGATGACGGTCGCTACGGTATTTCCACCTTCGTTTTCGACGCCAAGATGCCGCAGGACATCGAACCGGAGAATATGCAGGCGCTTCTCGACGCAATGCAGGCCGGTCGTGACGCCGGTATCAAGGTCGAGGCCTCTGGCCCGGGCATGCAGCCCGCGATTGAGGTAGCTCCGACCTCGGAGATTATCGGTGTGACCGTGGCATTTATCGTGCTGGTTGTCACCTTCGGATCTCTGGTCGCTTCGTTCCTGCCTATTGTGACGGCGGTAGTGGGCATTATCATCGGTGTCTTCGGCGTGACATTGATGACCGCATTCACCGACGTCAACTCGATTACCCCGGTACTTGCCGTCATGTTCGGCCTGGCTGTCGGTATTGACTACGCACTGTTCATCCTCTCTCGCTACAGGGCAGAAAGAGCCCGAGGGATGACCAACGAAGACGCCATCGGCATGGCTACCGGTACGGCTGGCTCCGCTGTGGTTTTCGCCGGCCTCACCGTGATTGTCGCGTTGGCAGCGCTGACGGTCGCCAAGGTGCCGTTCATGTCTCTGATGGGTATTTCGGCGGCAATTACGGTGGCCTTCACAGTGCTGGTCTCTCTGACCCTGCTGCCGGCAGTTATGTCTCTGCTGGGCGACAAGGTCTTCGCTGGTCGCGTGCCCGGTGTTGCTGGCAACCCCTCGCGTAATCCGCGCAAGGAACGTCGCTCTTCCTTCTTCGGTGAGATGACGATGGGGCGACGTTGGGTCACTTTCGTGCACAAGGCCCCAGGGTTGTTCCTGGTCGGCTGTATCGTCTTGCTGTTGGCATTGGCCTACCCGGCCATGCACTTGAAGCTGGCGCTGCCGTCCGACTCTACTGCGGCTAAGGACAGCACGAACCGCAAGGCCATCACCATGATTGAAGAGGGCTTCGGTGCGGGACGTAACTCTCAGCTCATCATTATTGCCAAGTCGGACGATGTGAAGCCCGATGCGCCGGTGCTCAAACCACTTATCGAGTCCCTGAGACAGACGAACCCGGAACTCTCTGACATCGAGGCCGCCCGCAAGGCTTCCTATAGTTACGCTGTCGACCAGTTCAAATCCAACGTCGGTGTCGAGCACATCCAGATGATTGGAATGAATCATGACGGCACTGCGGTCAAGATGATTATGACCCCGAAGTCGGGTCCACTCGATCCTGCGACCAAGCAGCTGATGAACGCGGTGCGCGATCAGCAGAAGCAGATTGAGCAGACCACCGGCCTATTCACCGGTGTCACTGGTCTGGTTCCTATTGAAATTGACATCACCGACCGCCTCCAGGGCGCAATGCCGCTCTACTTGGGCGTTGTCGTGGGTCTGGCAGTGATCCTGCTGCTGATGATTTTCCGTTCCCTGATGGTGCCGTTGACTGCGGGTGTGGGCTTCTTGCTCTCTGTCGCAGCCGCATTCGGTGTCACAGTGGCATTTTTCCAGGACGGCCTCTGGGGCGTGATTAGCACTCCGGGTCCGCTGGTCAGCTTCGTGCCAATCTTCCTCATCGGCGTGACGTTCGGTTTGGCCATGGACTATCAGGTCTTCCTGGTTTCCCGCATGCGCGAGCATTACACCCACAACAAGGGTGAATCCTCACCAGAGTCGAAGTACAACGCGGTCGAAGAATCGGTCGTTGAGGGCTTTACTCTCGGCGCTCGTGTGGTCACTGCCGCTGCGATTATTATGATCTCCGTCTTCGCGGCTTTCGCCGGGCAGCCCCTGGCGATTATTAAGGTATTCGGCTTCGCGCTGGGTGCCGCAGTGCTTTTCGACGCCTTCGTTATTCGCATGACCTTCATCCCGGCATCCATGTTCCTGCTTGGCCGCGCTACGTGGTACATGCCGAAGTGGCTGGACAAGGTGTTGCCTTCTGTGGATGTCGAAGGCTCTGCCCTGGAAGAGGTTTCCGAGGAGCTGGTGGAGAAGGGCCGCCGCGAGCGTATGGCTCGCGGTGAGTCCCTGTTGCCTGAAAGCGAAGGTGCTGGGCGTGGCTTTGGCGACACGGACGCTGACGAGGACGAAGCAGACAGTGCCGATGGTGAAGTCGGTGCTGGTGCAGCCGCTGCGGCGGGCGCGGCGGGCGCAGCGGGCGCAGCAGGTGGTACCGCTGTGGCGGTTGCGACCAAGAAGCGTAACCGCTGGATTCCGAGGTGGAAGAAGGCAAAGCTGGAAGAGCTTGAGCCCGCTGACCAGGCGGAGCAGGCCGAACAGCCGGAGCGCTCTGACCAGGCTGAGCGAGCCGAACCGTCCGCCCCGACGGCACCAGCTGAGCCGGAGCAGGCCGAACAGCCGGAGCCGACAGAGCAGCCGGAGCAGGCAGAGCCGACCGAACAGCTCATGCAGGCAGCGCCAGCTGAACCAACCGACGCCCAGCCGAACCCGGAAAACGCCAAGGACATCGAGGTTCGCCCGTACTACAGCCCGGCTCGCAAACGGAAGAAGATTACGGTTGCGGAACTGATGAAGCGCGAAGGACTCGAAGAGGAAGCGCCACGTCGTAGCCGCGCCGTGTGGGATCCAGAAAACGCTACCCAGCCCGAGGAAAACGACGGCGCTGAGTAACTTGCGAATAGCACCCAGGTAACCTCAATGCATTAGCACTGGAACACAACCAAGGAGCTTCATGTCGCAGTCGAGGACGACGGGCTTTGACGTCGTAAAGCAAATCGAAGGCGCGCGCGGACGTGCTGGCACCATCCACACCCCGCATGGCGATATTGCTACGCCGGCGTTCATTCCGGTCGGCACGAAGGCGACCGTGAAAACACTCACGCCCGAGCAGGTGCGATCTACCGGCGCGCAGGCGATGCTGTCGAACGCGTACCACCTGTACCTGCAGCCCGGCGAGGAAATCGTCGACCAGGCCGGCGGATTGGCAAAGTTCTCCAACTGGAATGGCCCGACGTACACTGACTCCGGCGGATTCCAGGTGCTCAGCCTCGGCGCGGGCTTTAAAAAGACCCTCGCGATGGACGTCACCGGCATGCAGAAAGACGACATCGTCGCCGAGGGCAAAGAGCGCAACGCGTTCGTCGATGAGGACGGCGTGACCTTCCGCTCGCACATCGATGGTTCCGAGCATCGCTTCACGCCAGAGGTGTCCATGCGCATTCAGCACGCGCTGGGCGCTGACATCATGATGGCATTTGACGAGCTCACCACGCTCATGAACACCCGCGGCTACCAGGAGGCATCCGTCGAGCGCACGCACCGCTGGGCGCGCCGTTGCCTGCAGGCTCACAACGAGCTGACAGTTTCGCGCGGTCAGGTCGACGGGCACGTCCATTCGCTTGACGACGGCCAGTTGCCCATCCAGCAGTTATTCGGTGTCGTGCAGGGTGCGCAGTACGAAGACCTGCGCCGCAAGGCCGCTCGTGGGCTAGTCGAGCTCTCCCGCGAGTTCGAGGACGCCGGCCAGCTCGGCTTCCACGGCTATGGCATTGGTGGGGCGATTGAGAAGCAGAATCTGGGCTTGATCTGCGGTTGGGTTAATGACGAGCTTCCCGACGACCGCGCCCGCCACCTGCTGGGGATTTCCGAGCCGGACGATATTTTCGCCGCTGTCGAGGCCGGTGCCGACACCTTTGACTGTGTGGCTCCGACCAGGCTTGCCCGCCGTGGTGGTGTGTACACGCTCGATGGCCGGATGACCTTGACCAATGCCCGCTTTAAGAATGACTTCCGCCCCGTGGACGCGGAGGTGCCCTCCTACACTTCGCTGAATTACTCCCGGGCCTACCTGCATCATCTGTTGAAGGCCAAGGAGTACCTGGCCGGCACGCTGTGCACGATCCACAACCTGTTTTTCATGGTCAAGCTGGTGGAGAACATTCGCGCTGCGATCCTGGAGGACCGGTTCTTCGAGTACCGCGATGAGTTCATGGGCCGCTACTACGCCAACGGTGGTCGTGCGGTGGGGAATTAGGGGCTTGGGGCTCGGCTGGGGCTCGCGCTGGGGTGTGCCGGGCTGGGGCTCTGCTCCTACCTTTTCGCACTTCACGACAGCCATGTCACCTCGTGCCAGCTGTGGAGGTGGCATGAGGTGACACCTGTGTCGTGAAGTGGAGGCGGGGCGGCTGGGAGGCGGGCAGCCAGAACGCGCCAGAGCCAGAGCCAGAGCCAGCGGGAGTTTCGAGGGCTGTTAGCAGCAGCAAGAAAAACTTTCGTCGATGGATTGTAACCTTTCGTTTCGGTTGGGCCGTCTAAAGAAGTGAAAAGCGAAGAAGAGCTTCGCTGGAAGACTTCGAGGGAAGAGGCCCACAATGAGCGAGAACAACGCAACTCAGAACGAGAACACCACCGACACCACTGCAACTGACACCACTGCAACCGACACCACCACACAGTCAACGCAGGGCACTCAGGCAACCGGCAACGGTTACAACCTGGGCCGAGATGTTGACAACGATGGTGTGAACGACGTCAACCACTACCAGGATGCAACTGGCGCTAACTTCGCCACCCACTACGATCAGCAGGGTAATACCGTCATGGAAGAGGCCGATCTCGACGGCGACGGCTACTACGAGACCACCGCTCGCCCAATTGATGGCGACACCGTTCAGTTCCAAACTGATGCCACCGGCGACGGTCAGATGGATGTCTCGCGATACGCCGACATGTACGGTCATACGTACCAGCAGGACATGCTGGACAACGATCAGGTTGTCGAAACCCGCCTGGATCTGGACAAGGATGGTGTTGCCGAGACTCAACTGACTGACACCAACGGTGACGGCAAGTTCGACAGCGTCATGTTGGACTCTGACGGTGACGGAATTGCTAACGCCGAGCTGGTTGACCTGGATGGGGATGGCAAGTTCGACAAGATCTTCGTCGACGCTGATAACTCCGACGGCATCCTGGAGACAGAGGTCAGCGCTGCTGAGTTCGATATGCAGGATCTGGGCAACGTCGCTGACTATGAAGCTCTGATTCCGCATCAGACCGATGCTGATCTCGGTGTTGACTCAGCGGAGGAGGACATGAGCTCCGATGATCTCTCCGGAGCAGACATGTAATCGGAATGTACTGGTCACGAGGATAATTGCCTCGATACTGGTCCGCTCCTGCCCCCGCAAGCCCCCACTTTCGGGGGTTTATTTCTAAAAGATTAATCGCGAACGTAACCATTCCTCGCGATTCGCCGTCAAAAGGACAGAGACGGTTTACAAACCCCGAATGTTAAAGAGGGACAATGAACGACGACTTCATGATGGATGACACTGCCGGAACCGATGAATTTGATGGGGTAGAAGACACTTCATTGGCGCCGGAATCCGGAGGCGATTCCTTAGACGGTGTCTCAGTCCAAGAGGCTGACCCCTTTGGGGCCGATACACAGACGCAGGTCAGGCCAGAGATGCCGCAACTGTCAATGATTGAGCCAGGCACTGGTGAGCCTATTCACCAGAGTCCTATGCCCAGTACGGTTGCTGAAGGTCATGTCGGTGCCGGTGGTGATACGGGCGTGCTGCAGTGGTACCAGACTTCAGACGGTACTCAGTACGCCTGGGGAGATGATGGGTCCTACTACCAGGTCACGCCGGATGGATATGTCGTCCAAATCGCTCCCGATGGATCTTCGGCGGTCACGATGCCCGATGGAACCTTCTACGCCTGGGATGCCAACGGTATTCCGATTGAGCTTGGTAGTGACCCATACGGTGACTATAACGGCTACGGTGACTACGGCGATAACAGCTACGGCGATTACGGCGACACCTCTTATGACAACAATGATTACGACAACACCGGTTCCTACGACACCGACGTCGCCCTGACTGAGGAAGGCGTCTACGGATCCAGTTACGAGTGGACTGAGGATTGGTTCTTCCAGGAAGTCGACGGTTACTGTGGTCCAACTTCAGTCGCAATCCTGGTCAATGAGTACTTCAATGGTTCCATTAGTAACCCGGAACACATGGTCAATATGGCTTATCAACTGGGGCTGACCCAGGACATCAGTCAGGGCATGACCACGGACAATATCCTTACGCTCCTGCAGGCCAACGATGTTCCGTCGGAAAAGCTTCACTCTTCGATGAGTGACTTGGAGACCCGTCTGGGGAGCGGCTTCGGTGTTATCGCCATCGTTGATAGCGGTGAGCTTTGGGGCGACGAGGCGGATCAGTACTTTGAGGACAACGTCTATGATCACGCGCTGGTGGTCACTGAAGTCGATACCGTTACCGGCACTGTGACCTTGGCTGATCCGGGTATCCCTGATGGTAATGGGTTTGAAGTTTCTATTGCCGAGTTTGAAGATGCCTGGGCCGACAGCGGCTTTGAGATGATTTCGACCACGGACCCTGACTCAGATTTGGTTGCTACCGACCCGGATACGGTGAGCGCTGGGGGCGCTGTTGGTGCTGGCACCGAGAGCGCTGAGCGTCCGAACCTGGCACTCGTGAATCTGGCGGGCACAGGGCCAATCAAGTAGGCGACTAGACACATTTCAGAATTTCGTAAATAGAACTATTGTTAATCAAAGAGCACGGAAAGGAGTGTGTGACGGACAATGCCGAATGACGAGTTCGAGGGGATTGATATCCCCCTCGTCGACATTCCCGATGGACTCGAAGACACAATTTTTCATAGAGCGTTCACCGAAACTCCAACTCTCTCCGATGACATCGTGCCGGATTTGTACTCGGAGGAAGAGGTCTCCGACGATTCGCTCGATGATGTCGCGCTCGATGTCGACACGCTTGACGACGATGCGGAGAATGATGACCACCATGCTCTAGCTGAAGCCGGCGAAGGCCCCGCTTCGGACGATTCCGAGAATCTCCTCAGCGATGACTTTGATTTCTCTAGCGAAATCGAGGACATCGGAGATATCGGAGACATCGGTGGCGTCGGTGGCGTCGGTGGCGTCGGCGGAGTCGGAGGCGTCGATACCGGTGATATGACCGGTGGCGCTGACGCATCTGAAAGTGGAAATGACTTTTTCGGTGGTCTGTAGAGCGCCAGATGGCCGGTAGAACTCCACTTAAATGTTGAGCATCGGTCAAGTGGGCTTAGTCCGATGGTCGCGGTTAGTGAAATATTGGCCTGAGATTAGCCCTGAATCAATAAACTAAGCCCGGTTAAGTTTCCCTCAGTGTATTATTATTGCCCAACAGGAGAGCTGAAGTTCTGTTTAGGGGTGAGTCGGTGACGGACACACAAGAGCTTGTTGAACAGGCTAAAAACGGTGATCAGTCAGCATTCACTGCGCTGCTCAAGCCTCACCTCAAGATTGGGTACAACGTTTGTTACCGGATTACTGGGTCGCAGCACGATGCGGAAGATGCGCTTGCGGAAGCGATGGGGCTGGCATTCCGCGGAATGGCAAAATTCCGTGGGGATGCAAAGTTTGAAACTTGGTTTTACCGCATTGCGGCCAATGCCTCGAAAGAGCTGATGCGGCGAAAAAAGGAAGCTGTATACATCCAGGATGATGAGGGTGGCGAGATTCAGCTAGCAGATCCCTCAGTGCCCGATGCCTTCAGTGCAGTTGAAGGGATGGGCGATGTCACCACCGCGTTGAATTCGCTTTCCGCTGATGCTCGTGAAGCTTTCGTGCTCGCCAGCGTGGTGGGTATGAAAATTGCGGAAATCGCCTCTCACCAGGGATCTTCAGTATCTGCGACAAAGGTTCGTCTGCATCGTGCCCGTCGTACGCTGAAGGATATGATGAACACCGATGGAACTCTAAAAGTGCAGTTCTAGCAGTGCTGATACGTGCTAGAACGTATTCTTAGCCACCCGCTCTAATGCACCAAGAACCCGTTGGAGGGTCACAATCGTGGTTTCCTCGGCAGGATCGAGATAGTCGTAGGTCAGCTCTTCTAAGAAAGAGCGTTGCTTATTAATTTCATCCAGAAGCTCTGGCTGCGTGGCGTATTGCCCCAGTCCCAGTTTCTCTGCGCCGGTGTTGCCGCGCAGGATCCGAATCACAAAATCAATCAGCTCTACTCGCGCTCTGCTTCTGATTAGCGCTTTCAAATCTCGCAGCAACGCCACGTCGAACAGGCGTGTATCCATATTCATCTGCGAGATTGTGGACAGAATTTCGGGACGATATTGCGGATAGGTGCTGCGGAGCTTTTCCAACTCGTTGTAGACGCGTACGGCGCGATGAATTGTCGCAAAACGACGAAGGCTGTGATGCAGTGTCCAGTGCAGCTGTTCGATGCCTGAGACTCTTGCGATCCATTCACTTAAATCTGCGGCACCATTGATTGCCTGGGAGCGCCCCTTGAAGACGCCATATTCTCCAAAAAGGTCCAGGGTTTGGGAAAACTGAGCCTTATCCAGCGCCGCCGGTGAGTCCTCGTCCATTGCAGATATCAGTGTCGACACTGGAGTCTGACTTAAGGAGGAAAGGAACCGCGCTTCTGTTTCAGTGACACGGCCGGTGGTTGCTGTTTCAGCCAACAAACCGGAGACCGGAATGATAGTTAGGAAAAACTCCTTGAGGCTGGTGGAGAGCTGACGGGCGTAGTAAGTGGCATCCTCAATTGGGTCGGTGTACCCAAGGGCTCCCTGGCCAAATGAATCAGCGCGGGACAAAACTCCAAGTGTGTTGAGGGGAGTGAACCCCAGGCTTCTCACAAAATCGATTTCGTCCTGGCGTGGTGTGGACTCAAAGAGGAAAACCGCAGCATCGGCATCGACAGACGCATTTTTGGTCTGCTCGAAGCCGTCGATAAGCGCCCTGGATGTGGCAAGTTGGTTCTTTTCGGTGAGTGTGGCGAGCCCCGGTGTATCGATGAGCGAAAAGTTCTCAAGGGAGCGGGTGGGGAGCCAGCGGTCAATGAAAGCGATTTGTTCGGACGGAACTGGAAGCTCGCTGTGGTGACCATGCCGAATGGGAACGGTAGCGGTGGAACCGTCGAGAAGATGTGCTTCGGCGCGGCTGGGCGCGCCATTTTGATAGACAGTGACGACGTTGGTGGCCTCAAGTGCGCCAGTTTCCGCGATATCGCTGCCGACGAGGGCGTTGACCAGCGTCGATTTTCCGGCTTTGAGTCGGCCAACGAGGACAATCCTCGGGGCGGCGAACAGCGGAGTGGTAATAGCCTTCGCGGCTTCCTCAAGCTCAGGGACGGTGCGGCCAAGATTTTCCAGGTGTGCAATCAGTGCAGTGCTAATCAGGTCATTGTTCATGATTAATTCATTGCCTGCCGAATCTGAGTAATGAGGCCTTCAACGTTCTTGATCTGCTTATCTAAGAGTTCGACATTGGAATTTAATGTTTCCAGTCGATTCTTTAGATTCATTTGACTGCGTTGGCTTGCAGCCTTAGCGTTACGAATCTCCTCTTCCGTCTTCTGAATCTTCTCTTTTAGTGAGGTCTGATACTGGATAACGATTACTGGGCGCGCACGATTGAGAATGCCGTCAATCGTGCGGTTAGTGAATATCTTGGCAGTATTTGTGCTCTCTTTAATCCAAGTCGTCAGGTTGGTCTTTCCGCGTTTCATAGCTCGGAAACCCATGTTGAATGCAATCCAGCCGACACCTGCAACTGCGCCGACACCGGTAAAAGCCGTGGCCCCGAGGCCAACAAGGATGCCCGAAATCGCCGAGCCGCCCGAAAAGCCCATCATGAGCATCATCGGATCCATCAGGTCTTCGCTTTTCTTGCGGACCTCACCAGTTTGTAGAGCATCCACCTTCACTGAGTCAGCGATTTCCTTTTCAATCGTGCTCCAGATCTCGGGAGATTCAAATAGCGGACTCACAATGGAATCGCGCAATTGCTCAGCGAAGTAGTTGACCGAAGTGAAGACAGCCTGCTGGAAATCCTTTTCAATCTGCGCGGAAAAGTATTGCGGATTCTTGCGCAACACAGCCATTCCTTTTTTGCCAATGGCCTCAATCCACTCGGTGCGAACTGCATTGAATTGCTCATCGACATATGTCGCAGTTTGCTGGCGGAGATTGGTGAGATCTCGATTTAAGTAGTGTTGCCACTGTTCGAGCTCGCGTTTGAGCGATTGCAAATCCTCGAGTTCGCTGTTGAGCTGCGGCAGGGCATTGGCACCTTCCTTCAACGTGGAGATCTTTTTAACCTGCTCAGCGCGCAATTTTTTCAGCGCCTGCGAGACCATCCGCAGCGCGTCCAGCGTGGGCAGCAGTTCATCATGGTTGAAGAAATCAAAGACCGTCTCGCGGAGATTCTCAATACCTGACAGCTCCCGGAGCCGCTCGCTCTCGGTAGAGTAATCTGCCGCTTGGTACGTCGCCAGCAAGCTGGAAACTCCGATGACGGGGAAATCGCGGCCAGTGTGTTGACGGAGAAGTGCCTGGTCATTGGCGACAATCTGCTTCCACCGCCCCAGGTGCTTATCAATCTTCGTCACCGCGACAACTACCGAATCGAGGCTCTTACTGACCTCATTGATGAAGTCCATCTCCGGTTTCGTAATCGGCGTCGATGCATCGCAGGCGATAATCAGTGCGCACGCCTGTTCCGCATTGGACTGCACAAGGTCATTAAAGCCACTGTTAATTCCGCCCACTCCCGGCGTATCGATGACCACAATATCCTTCATCGCTGACGAGCTCACTGGAATGAACGCTCGAGTCGGCGCATCTTCGGTATTTGCAGTTGGCATCGGCAGACCATACGGCCGGTGCCCACTCCCCGTGGTCTCGAAGTCGCCCTTGCCAATATGCAGGTTGAGCTCCGCGACGTCGACAAGCCGGTGGTTGTTGGAGTAGTAGAGAACGGCCTTGTCAGTAAGGCTTTGCGACGGATCGTGCTGCGTCGACTGCCCTACTGCGACAGGCACGGCCGTCGTGAAATCAATGCCCTCGGGCGAACCCGGATGTATGCCGACAAGCGCGTTGGTCAGTGCCGATTTGCCGCGGTCGATTTCGCCGACCACGACGACCGTTTTGCGCTGCCGCTGGGATTGGATTTTCTCCAGGGCCAGCTCTCCCACTTGCTCTGCTCGCAGCGGCTTTAGGATGCGCTCATGGATCGTTTGGATGAGCGCTGTTGCCTTCTTCTGCAGTCCACGCGTCTCGGTCGTAGTAGCGCGTTCGGCTGCATTGCCTGGCATGGAGTTCTCCTCGAAAAGGGGCGGGGAAATTCTGGCATCGTGCCCAGGATTATACGGGTGACAAGGCGTTAGTGCTGGGCATCGAGAATTTTGGAATGAGATGTAACCTTTTCTATTCGTCCCTCCATCTAAACAGTTGTAGCCACCCAGATGAGATGTTCTCGGCAGTTTAGATCGAGAACCAGATAGAGAGGACGAGCCCGATGGCGATTACTCGTAAAGCAGGAAACTGGCAGCAGTACCTGAAGGTCAGCTGTGCCACAGTGATGGCGGGTGCCTTGATGGTGAGCTGTTCGGGCGCTGATAAGGATGCGTCCGCAGGCGAAGAAAAGGACGGTAAGGCTAAGAACGCGGCGTCGTCTACTGCCGAGAAGAAGTGGGATACGGGGATTTACGTTACGAAGTACCGAACTCCCTTTGACGATTCAACGGTTCCGCCGAGCGACGCTATTGTTCCGGAGTCGAACCAGCTTGCCAAGAATGTACTGCTTCCTTATGAACTCGACCCTGAGCTGCGAACGAATCGCGGAAGTTCCACTGTTCTGCATTCGGGACGGTTGAGTCTGACTTTTGGCCCAACCGTAGCCAAAGCGGGCGATCCATTTGACGACAAACTGCAGTCCGGTTACTACACCGGCGCGAACGATGACAATGAATCCCATCAGGCGTCGTGGGCAGTGCTGCGCTATGACAGTGCTGAAACCGCAAAGGAGGCCGCAGCAGCTTACGGCAAGGCATACTCCGAGCTGCCAGATTTCCTCGATGACGATGGGAGTGTGACCTTCACCCCGGTCAATTACCAGCCGCTGAGCGCTCCGGCGACAGCTGTCAAGGCGAATTACACGTCGCTGAATAGCGAAGAATTCAACGTCGCAACTTCGTTCAACGAGTACGTATTGCTCTCTACTTCCAAGCTGGGCGATTCGAACTCCGTGGAAGATGAGCAGAAATTCTTGTCGGAGTTTTTCACCAAGCAGACTGCGCTGTTGACCGCAATGCCCGCGCATAAGACTGAAGCGGGGTTTGGCACCAATGACGGGTATGCCCCGTACGATCCGGATGGGCTCTTCCGTTACGTCGTGAAGCTTCCTGAAGAGTATCGCGACGATTACATGCCATTTCCGGCCAGCATGAATGCGCGCGCGTTGACCGGTATCTGGATGGAACAGGACCTGATGTCTGCAGCACTGAAGGCAGCCGGCGTGGAAACAGCCTTTGTTGCTGCGGATACTCTGATGAAGGCACGAAACCCAGAGGCAGCTGCGAGCTTGGCCTCAACGTTGTTGTCGTATGACACCGAAGATGGTTGGGAAGAGTACGTCGAGCCACAGGATTTGCCGAATACCCGCTGCCTGTCCAGGGATGAGGCAATGTCTACCGTGAAGCTCCAGTGCTACACCCATTACGACGACTTTGTTGTCTATGGTTCTACTTCCTACTCCACTAAGGAGCGTGGAGAGGACGCAAATTCTGCGGATGCGAATGCTGATGAGAATGCCGAGAAGAGTTCAGTTCAGCCGAAAGACGAGAATGAGGCTAAGACGCGTCTGTCGCAGATGTTTGCAGCTCAGCTTATGATTTTCGAAGATGCGAAGAAGAACCCGGAGGGTACTCCGCCTGAGACTCAGTCGGCTGAGGAGACTGAGGACGCGGGTAAGTCCAAGGATTCGGAAAAGAAGTCCGAGGATACGAGCAAGTCCGAAGATGCCACCAAGCGTGAAGAAGAGTCGGAAGATAAGTAGCGCAAGCACGCGTCTCAAGCAGCCGAACGTACTAGTGAAGGAAGAACAATGAGCGAGCGCGAGTGGTCCCTGGGAGTCGACTTCGGTACCTCCAACACAGCGGCCGCCCACACCAATCAAATCAAGCAGGTAGTTGAGCCAGTGAGCCTGGCGCATGACCGCATGACCATGAGTTCCTCGGTCTATATGGACGATCCAGAGGAATTCCTTGTTGGCGATGTGGCGCTTGACCGGGCGGAATCGAACCCCGGTGGCCTCATCCGTTCGCCGAAACGCTTTATTCCGCAGCAGGTTTTCCAGAAAAACGGCTATGACATTCCCAGCTCGAGCCCAGTTGCGGCTGTGTTGCAGTCGGTCGTCGCCCGCGCCTGCAAGGAGCACAATGGCACGCGTCCATCGGAGTTGGTATTGACGCACCCGGAGGAGTGGTCAGAGCGGGAGATTCAGGTTCTGCTCGATGCGGCGCAGCAGCTTGGGCTCAGCGCCACGAAGGTCACCACGATTTCCGAGCCGAAGGCCGCGGCCACCTATTACACCAAGTCCAAGGAGCTGAAGCCGGGCGAGAAGATCGCTGTTTTTGACTTCGGCGGTGGCACCCTTGACATCGCGGTGTTGGAAGTTGGCGAGAATCACCAGTTCTCAGTCGTGGCAGCGCACGGCGATAACACGATTGGTGGTCAGTCTTTTGACGCGCTCATTCGCCGCTGGGTGGACAGGCAGTTGGAAGAAATCAACCCAGAGTTGAAGGAAAGCCTGCGCTCTGAAGCAACGGTTGCGGAGAAGCACGCTCTGATGGATTCCATTAGGAGAGCCAAGGAGCTTCTCAGCGAGACCGCCCAGGCAACGATTAAGGTTGCAGTTGGGCCAGATATGCAGAATCTGCAGATCACACGTGGCGAATTCGAAGAGGCAATCGCCGACATGGTGTCGCGAGCGGTGGATATCACTCGTGACACCCTGAGCTTGGCGGGCATCAATAGCTCGGACGACCTGGCTGCGCTTTATCTGACCGGTGGCTCGTCACGTGTGCCGTATGTGCAGGAACAGCTGAAAGAGCTGGGGCCGCTGGCAACGCTGGATGACCCAAAGACCGTTGTCGCGCAGGGAGCGTTGACCGCAGTGGCACCGATTGTCGGTAGCTTGACGGCGCAGACATCTGCGCCGTCCGTTAATTCCGTGAGTAGCGGTCGCGCCGGGCAGTACGACCTGAAAAGCACTCCGACGGCACCCGATTCCTCAGGCGTGCAATTCTCTGCAGCGGAGCAACCCACCAGAGTAGAGCCAGCTCCGAATTATGGTCCGGCTGGCTCACCGCAGAAGGCTGAAGATTCCACGTCGAAGTCGAATTCCAAGAAATTCGGCCTGATCGGTGCTGCTGTTATTGCTGTCATCGCCGTAGCAGCTGCGGGCGTGTGGTTCTTGAGACCATCGGATTCGGAGTCCTCCGCGACGGAACCGGCAGGGGAGTCCTCTGCTGCTACCTCGGCGGCGGGGGATGCGGGTACCGAGGCGCCATCGAGTTTTAATGAGACGACGCCATTGAAGGACCTCATCGCGGCAATCCCTGAAGAATTGCGTGATGGTCTCGGCACTTGCACCTATATGGATGTCAGTAACCTCACGGTGAGCTGTGACATTGAAAAGGGCGCACGGTATAGCGCCTATGGGCTGGGAACTTCCGAAAGCAGCTTCGGGCAGAGCGTCAACTTCACGTTCAAAGATGGTGAGGTTCGTTCCCAGCGTGCTTTCATCCGTGACCAGAAGAAGGGATTGACGCTGACTTCGGAGGATAAGCGGTTGTCCGCACACTCGGAAGGCGACTTTGGTAATGAAACCGAAGGCGAGCAGACTGTCCGGTTCGTGAATATGAATAAGGGAGTCTATGTAGTTTTCCATGCAGTCCCAACTGCGGATGATGCCGAGCGTCTAATGCGCGAAGTGCTGGTTCCAGGTGCCCCTGAGGCTCAGTGGAAGTCCGGCGGTAAGTCTTAAAAACTAGACCTAGCTCTACTGCGTGAGGCAGTCTCAACCGGCATCATGGAGGGCATGATCACGGTTGAACGACTCAGCAAGAAGTACGGCTCGAAATTAGCCGTCGATGACCTGTCCTTCACCGTTCCCGACGGTGTAGTGACAGGTTTTCTCGGCCCAAACGGCTCCGGCAAGTCCACCACCATGCGCTGCATGCTGGGCCTCGATGCCCCGACCACGGGCCAGGCCTTGTTCACCGGAACGGATTCGCAGGGCAACACCTACAGCAACCAGCCCTTTTCCACGCTGAAGAATAAGCCCAGCGTCGCGGGCGCGATTCTGGATGCGACGTGGCACAACAAGGCTCGTTCGGGCCGCGCTCATCTGCGGGCCCTCGCCCGCGGTGCCGGCATCCCCGACACCCGCGTGGAGGAGTGCCTCGAGCAAGTCGGCATGACCGAGGCCGCGAAGGACAAGGTCGGCGGCTATTCGCTGGGTATGAAGCAGCGTCTGGGAGTGGCGGCGGCATTGCTCGGCAAGCCGCAGCATCTGATCTTGGATGAGCCGGTCAACGGTCTCGACCCGGAAGGCGTCTCGTGGATGCGCCACACCATCAAGGCCCTGGCCGCACAGGGCTGCGCTGTGCTCGTGTCGTCGCACCTTCTTTCCGAGATGCAGCTCACCGCCGACCGCATCGTCGTCATCGGCCGCGGCCGCATGATCGGCGAGTACAGCATGGATGAATTCCTCGCTGACGGCACGGTCGTCGAAGTGGAGGTCGATGACCCCGCTCGGCTGCTGCAGGCGTTGGGGCCGGTGGCGCAGGGGGTTGACGTCGATAAGCAATTGCGCATTCCGCTTTACGACGGCATCAGCGAGCAGCAACTCCGCCGCGACATTGCGGCCGCTGCTCTGCGTGAGGGGCTGCTCGTGACGCGGTTGAACACGAAGCGCGACAATCTGGAGGAGAAGTTCCTGGCTGCGACCCAGGACTCGCAGGAGTACCGCGCGCAGGCGATTGGGCAGTAGGGGAGTGACTGAGATGAGTTTTGGAAACGCTTTGCGGTCGGAGTGGACGAAGCTAGCCAGCCTGCGTGGCACGTGGGTGTATGTGGTGCTGTTGGTGGGCTCGATAGCTGGGCCGATGGCGGCTTTCAGTATGGCGGCGGACGCTGGTGCGACAGCTGATTGGGAATTGCTGTTGTTGGGGACGGTGATCTTCAACATGATTGTGATTGCCTTTGGTGGCTCCACCCTGGCGGGTGAGTACAACGATCAGATGAATGCGCATGCGTTCTTGACGCAGGACCGAAGGAGCTCGTGGCTTTCGGCGCGGATGACGCTGACGCTTGTGTTGATTGCTGTCTGTTGGGTCATCGGTGTGGCGCTTGCGTGGTTGGCGGTGACGGTTTCGCCGCGCGTCGAGTTCAAGGGCGGCGACGCTGCCCCGGACATTCTCGCCGGAGTGCTCGGCTTTGTTGTGTTTGGGCTGATCGCGATGTCGCTGGGTGTGTTGACACGCTCGCGCGTTGCCGCTGTCGCTATTCCGCTGGTGTGGATCCTGGTGGTGGAGAGCATGCTGGAGTTCGCGGCGCTCGCGTATGCGATTTTCCGGCCACTGTGGCTGGTCACGCCGGGGGCGCGCATTCAGCAGTTGTCAACGCAGCTGGGCGGTCTGATGGCAAACCCGGAGAATCCACGTACTGGCTTTGAAGCAGGCATGACGCAGCCGATGTGGTTCAACATCGTGGTGCTGGTGGCCTGGATTGTTGTGGCTGTTGGCGTTGCTCATTGGGCCAATGCCAAGCGAGACGTGAAGTAAAAAGCAATAAGTGCCGCGACTACTCGCATCTCAGGCGAGGTCGCGGCACTTTTTTCGTCGTTAAGCGGGAACGTGCGTGTCGTAGTAGCCTTCGCGGCGCTTGACCCACGCGATGACGGCGTAGGTGATTGGCATGACTACGATTTCGACGGCGGTCTTCCAAATGAAGCCGACGATGACGTAGTTGACGAAGGTGCCCCAGGTGTCGATGCCGATGGCGGTGGCGGCGATGGAGCAGAAGATGAGCGTATCGACGAACTCACCAACCACAGTCGAGCCCATCAGGCGCGCCCAGAGAGCCTTTTCGCCAGTGCGCTTCTTAATGGCGTTGAGCGACCAGGCGTTGAGTAGCTGACCGACGACATAACCGGCCAGACCTGCGAGAACAAGCTGCGGGACGGTGCCAAGGACGGTGGCGAATGCTTCCTGATTTTCGTACCACGGTGCCGCCGGGAGCTTGATGGCGGCAAAAAAGCAGAGCATTGCGCCGGCGAGGATGGCGAACCCGGTCCACACGGTGCGGCGGGTGGCTTTGTAGCCGTAGCACTCGGAAAGCACGTCGCCGATGACGTAGCTCAAGGGGAAGAGGAAGAAGGCACCGTCGGTGGCCAGGCCGAAGATTTCCACGCCCTTGGTGGCGGTGATGTTGGAGACGATCAGCACGCCAATGAAAATGGCCGTGAACATCGGGTACAGCGATTTCGGTACCGGGATGTGGCGTGGCGTGGTTGCTGTGGATTCGGACTTAGTTGCGTTCTCGGGCGCGTGCGAGGTGCTCACAGCGGCAGCCTCGGCGTTGCCCGGCCCAGACTTGGGCAGGTTTTCGTTATTTGTCACGGGAGGGAATGTTACCTGCCGGCTAGGGCTCCAAGCGAGTGCCGATGAAGTCTTCGAGGCCGACTTTGCCTTCTGCCGTGAGTTCGAGTCCGCGGGAATTGGGGATTGGGGTCAACCAACCCTTTGAAATGAGGCCACGCAGGAGCGCGGCGCCGAGCGATCCGGCCAGGTGAGAGTCGGCGTGTGTCCAGTCCTTGCAGAGGAACGCTGTCTTCCTGCTTGCGTCGAGGCTGGATAGGCCAGTGCCGAGGTAGGCGAAGCATTTCTCGGCGTTGGGGCCAAAGGTGACGTCCCCGGCGTCGGTGATGAGTGCTTCTTTGGCGAAAAGGGCCCGAGTGAGTTGTACTCCGAGGGATCCTGCTAGGTGGTCGTAGCAAGACCGGGCGAAGGTAACTGCTGGTTGGTGCTCTGGGATGGGTGCGGCAGTGTCGGCGCCGGCAGCCTGGAAAAGATTGGCAATTACCTGGCGTATTGAGGGGCTAGCGATGGAGTAGGTCGCGCTCTTCCCTTGTCGCTCGACATCGACAATTTCGGCTTCGCGGAGGCGTCGAAGATTGTTGGACAGCGTCGATTCGGCGATGTTGGTGGACTCGGCGAGGCTGCGCACGCGAGTCGGACCATTTTTGAGGAGATACTCCAGGATTACCAGGCGCACGGGAGACGAGCATTCCGCGGCGATTGCGGCTGCCTGCTCGAAGTACGTGCGCTGTTTCATGGTGTTAGCGAATCACTTTGCGGTGTTCGAAGCAAGTGGTTGTAAGCGAAAGGGTGGGCTGAACGGGCGTTTTGCGGTTTTTTTGGGCGTGACGACGTAAGGTGCTGCGAGTTAGTTCTGTCGAAAGTCTAGTCATCCAAACTATTTTGTGAAAACATACTTTCCATAACCAGAAAGTATGAAATGGCCGGAGGGGTGGAGATGACAGGTTTGGCAGGTGCGGCAGGTGACGCTAACGCGAAGGCTGCAAAGGCTGCGGGTGTTACTGATGCTGTTGATGCCCGAGCGAACGCTATGAAGACTGCGGGCGCTACAAAAACCGCCAACGTCCGAGATGGAGCAGCGCTAGCGCTTGGGCTGGTCATCGTAGTGATTGGCAGCACGATGCCCTCCGGTCTATATGCCATCTATCAGCGCGACTGGGGGCTGAGCACCGATAAAACCGTGGTGGTTTTTGCCTGCTACGCAGTAGGGGTCATCGTTACGCTGACCTATGGCCACTTGTCGGATTCGCTCGGGCGAAAACCCATTGCACTTACCAGCATGGGGCTGTCTCTGGTCTCAACGCTGATGTTCTTGGCGGCGGCGCTGGTCGATTCGCACGAGGCCGTCTTGTATCTCGCTCGAATTGTGTCGGGCTTTTCCGTAGGGTTAGCAACCGGCTCTTTTACTGCGTTATTGCAGGAAAAGTTGTTTACGCAGATTGGAGCTCTCACGAGCACGGTTGCTGTTTCCGGAGCATTGGCTTTGGGGCCGTTGGCCTCGGCTGTGGTGGCACAGTTTTCATCGTCGCCACTGCAGATGCCGTACTGGATTTACGCAGCATTGACTGTGGTTTCGATGGTTGGTGTCGCGCGCGTGCGGGAGCGTAGCTTCGAGAGACATTCGGTGAGCTGGCGGCCGCAGTTTGGTGTGGCTCGGGATGTGATTCGAGTTTTCATTCCGGGAGCGTTAGCGATTGGTTGTGCGTATGGAGTCAACGGTCTCTTCCAGTCCGTAGTCCCGCTGGCTGCGAAGGATATGGGCTTCGATACGCAGCTAAAGATTGCGTCGATTACAGCTTTGATGCTCGGAGTGTCGGCAGTGACTCAGGTGATGCTCGGGCGGAGGGTTCAGCGGGTCTCGTATCCGGTGGGGCTGGTGATTCTCGCGCTCGGGCTGGGCGGCGTAACGCTGAGTTTGCTTAGCTCAACTGCTGTTTTGCTGATTATCGCAACTGCTATCTGTGGTATCGGCCAAGGGATCTCTTTCAAGTATTCGCTGCTGCGGGTTTCAGAGGCGGCACGTGGAAAGAATCTTGCTGCGACTGTTTCCAGCTACTACATCGTGGGCTATGTGGGAACGGCAGTTGGCCCGCTCGCGGCGGGACTGAGTGGCGGAAGTAGCGCGGTGGTTGGAATTGTTTGTATCGCATTCGCAGTGCTATCCGTTGCGGTCGCAGTGGCGGGTAGTCGGCAAGCTGCGAAAGCCGTGACGGCTACGGAAAATACGGCAGCTACGTAGAGCGCGCGACATTAACTACCGTTGTAGCCATGTCGTCTAATTCATTCACCGGCCGCTACGCTCCCTCGCCGACCGGTCGGCTGCACCTGGGAAACCTGCGTACCGCAGTGTTGGCCTGGGCGCACGCGCGCGCGCAGAGCGGTCGCTTCATCGTGCGTATCGAGGACATCGACCGCCAGCGCTCCCGCCCCGAGTATGAGGCGCAGCAGCTCGCCGATCTCGAGGCCATCGGCATCGACTGGGATGGCACTCCGGTTCGCCAGTCCGAACGCTCTGAGCTGTATGAATCCGCGCTCGCCGACCTCACGCAACGCGGCCTGACTTATCCCTGCTTCTGCACGCGCCGCGAAATCCTCGCAGCCTCCTCCGCGCCCCATGGCGTGCCGGGGCAGTATCCCGGCACGTGCCGTTCGCTTGACGACGAGCACCTCGCCGCGAAAAAAGCCGAATTTGCGGCGGCGGGGAGAAGGCCGTCGATACGCCTGAAATCGCAGGTGCGTGAGGGGACTGCGACCGATGAGCTGCATGGCGAGATTACCGCCCCGATCGATGACTTTGTCCTTCAGCGTGCCGATGGCATGTGGGCGTACAACCTCGCGGTCGTCGTCGACGACGCGGAGCAGGGTGTCACTGAAGTCGTGCGTGGTGATGACCTGATGTCCTCCGCCCCGCGGCAGGGGTACTTAGCTGGTCTTTTGGGGTATGCGACGCCTTCGTTCGTGCACGTGCCGCTGGTGGTGAACTCTGAAGGACGGCGACTGTCCAAGCGTGATGGTGACGTGACTCTCGGCGAGGTGCCCGTGGGTGCAGCGCAGCGGTGGATTCTGGATTCGCTCGGTGGCGGTGTTGGTAGCGATGGTGGCGATGGTAGTGATGGTGGCGCGAGCGCAGGGCTCGACTCCATCGCTGACCTCCCGGAAGCCTTGCGTGCGGGTCTGAAAATTCCTCGCGGACAGGTGATTTTCTAGGGCCCGCCGAGAACTACGGCTAGTGCATACGTTAGGGGCAAGAGTGCGAATGCAACTAGTGCCGCTACGATTGTCAAACCGTTTGACCGGGCTTTTAGCGCTGTTAGGAAGCTGATTAGGCCGAATCCGAAGACGCCGACAGCGAGGGGTATTGTCCAGGCATCGGAGAGTGCAGTGCTGACGAAAAACAGTCCAATGTAGCAAGTCAGGGCTAAGAGGAGTGCGGCAGCTGCGAAATTGCGGAAGCGATTCATGGTACGAGGCCTAGGACTCCGCTAGAGGATCTTTGCCACCTAATTTCATTTCGAAGCGCTTGTAATCCTCGAGGGAAGCGAAGTGGCGAGAATAGATGTCGATGTCTGTATCGACGCGACCGTAAAGAGCGGGGGCGACATCTACGATGTGGCGCAACGTGACAGATCCTCCCGAGTGGGAAGGCTCTTCTGGGGCTGATTCATTTTCGTGGGCTAATGCTTCGACCTGCGCGTATGCGGCACTATCAGAATCGGCAAAGACAATGTATAAGTCCTCACGGAAGAAGCTCTCATTCACTGAGGTTGAATCTCTTTGCTTTGTTAACTCAAAAACTGCAATTCCGATGTATGGTTCCATCTATTTTTCCGTTCTTAGATTGCCACCTAGTTCAGTACGAATTTGAGGCTTTCTTACTGGACGCCACGTTTACTCGAATTGATAAACATTGGATTGTTGCTGAAACCTGCGCTTACCCTATCACTGCCGTTACCCTCGGGGCATGCCTACTCTTCTTGTCGTCCACCATTCCCCGACCCCGCTTCTGCAGGAAGTCCTAAGCCACGCGCTCGAGGGTGCCAACGATCCCGCGCTAGAGGGCGTGAATGTCAAGGTCGTCGAGGCTCTCGATGCCACCATCGATGACCTGACCAGCGCCGACGCCATCCTGCTCGGCACCTCCGCCAACTTCGGTTACATCTCCGGCGCGCTCAAGCACTTCTTCGACACCACCTTCCGGGAGGCGCAGGAAGTCACCAAGGGGCTGCCATTTTCCTACTGGATCCGCGGCGGCTTCGACACCACCGGCGCGGAAAACGCCATGAAAACCATCACGACCGGCTACAAGTGGGAGCTTGCGGCCGAACCCGTCGTGTTTGTCGGTTCGCTTGACGACGACATCTCCGACCGCCTAGTAAATCTCGGTGGCACCATGGCTGCCCAAATTTTGGGCTGATTGAAGATTTAGTGTCGGGGCCGTGAAATAATGGCCTGGTGAAAAATTTTGGGGCACAGGGGTCGCAGGTGACGTCGTCAAGCGAGAAAAACCGCAAGCCCATGATGAGTCTGCTGGGGCCTGCGTTTGTGGCGGCGATTGCCTACGTGGACCCCGGAAATGTGGCTGCGAACCTGTCTGCGGGGGCTAGCTACGGGTATCTACTGCTGTGGGTGCTGGTGGTTTCCAACCTCATGGCGATGGTTGTGCAGTACCTGTCGGCGAAGTACGGCCTGGTGACGGGGCGGTCGCTGACTGCAGGTGTTGCCGACCGCTTTGGTTCGAACCGGCCGGGGCGACTGGCGTACTGGGTGCAGGCCGAGATTGTGGCAGCAGCGACGGATGTGGCGGAAATTATTGGTGGTGCCACCGCGTTGTATCTGCTTTTCGGGACGCCGATGCTGCTCGGTGGCGTCATTGTTGGTGTGGTCTCGCTGGGGCTGTTGCTGTTGCAGGGTGGGCGTTCGCAACGCACTTTTGAAGGCGTGATTGTGGCGTTCCTGCTGGTCATTACGGTGGGGTTCCTGGCCGGGCTGTTTGTCACGGGCTTGAGTCTCGGGGAGATGGCCAGCGGAATTCTGCCGCGCTTCCAAGGCGCGCACACCGTGGTGCTGGCGGCGTCCATGCTGGGCGCGACCGTGATGCCGCATGCGGTCTACCTGCACTCCGGGCTGGTGCGCGACCGCGAGTACAAGGTGGAAGATGACGCCTCGCTGCGCCAACACCTGCGTGCCACGCGTATCGATGTCTTCGGTGCGCTCGTGCTGGCCGGGTCGGTGAATATCGGCATGCTGTGTCTTGCGGCCGAAGCGCTCCCGGGGGTGGAGGGGACTGACTCTATCGAAGGCGCCCACGCCGCTGTGACCAGCGCACTTGGTCCCGTGGTGGGCATACTTTTCGGCGTTGGGCTGTTGGCCTCCGGGCTGGCGTCGTCCTCTGTCGGCTGCTACGCCGGCGACCTGATTATGCGTGACCTGTTGAAAGTGCACGTGCCGATGCTGGTGCGCCGCATAGTCACCATCATTCCGGCGCTGCTCATTATCGCCAGCGGCGTGGAGCCGACCTGGGCGCTGGTGCTCAGCCAGGTGGTGCTGTCGATTGGTATCCCGTTTGCGCTGGTCCCGCTGGTGCGCATGACCTCCTCGCGTGCCGAGATGGGCATCTGGGCCAACACCCCACTACTGCGCCGGGTCGCGTGGGTTATTTGCGGACTCATCATCGCGCTCAACGTGGCGCTGGTGGTCCTGGTGCTGATGGGGAAGGGGTAGTCAGCGGGCGAGGTGGAAGGCGGTAGCTTTCGGGAGTGGCGGGGGAGGGTGTCGTCGTAAAGCGCGCGGGCGATGGTAGACAAAGCTGTCTAGTTGGTGTTAGGGTGGGCGACACGATCACAAGATATCGACGAGAAATGGCCTTTGACAGCGTCGATAGGCAACCGCCCGATTCGCGGACCCGGTGCCCCAAAGGAAGATCAGCCCCACAGACCGCCTGCGGGGAAGAGCGAATAGGAGCGCAAAATGCACACCACAATAAGCGACGTCCACATCATCCACCTCAGCCGTCACACCGCTGACCTCATCGTCGACGGCCGACCCGTCGCCATCCGGCTGCAAGAAGCCGACATCGACCCCCACTCCCGGAATCTCGTCCAACTCCCCGTCGACCCCGCCTTCTACGCCACCCTCCGCGGCCAACAACGCGCCGACTACCTCAGCGCCCACGTCCGCGACGGCGTGCGCTACGGTCGCATCCTCTGGCACGAGCTTGACGACGGCCGCCACTTCCTCACCATCCCCATCATCGGCGGCTACCACGTGCACCAGGTCTTTGAAGTCCGCCGCAGCCGCGAAGGAGTGTGGAGCCGACACTGAGCGTGGTTTCGTGAGCGTGCCCGGCTCTGGCACGATGAGTGCGTCTGGTGTGTCTGGCGTGATGAGCGTGGTGCGTCTGGTGGGATGAGCGCGGCGCGGATGCGAGCGGGTAACTCTCCGCCTAGCCTTGGGATATGCAGGTACGAGACTCCGCAACACCCCCGTTCTGGCCCACCGAAGGCGAAGGTGACTTCTACACCGACGCCGCCGCAGCCGTCGACCGGCTCACCGAAATCCACCGGGCGGGGATGGCCTACCTAGTCGAGCAGTACACCGCCGCCACTAACGGAGATTCCGGGAGTGGGCCGGTGCGCGCCTACTACCCCGAACTACGCTTCACCGTCCCGGCCGGCAGCGCCGTCGAGGATGTCGACCCCTCCCTGTCACACGGCTTCGTCGACCGCCCGGGAGTGTACGCCACCACTATCACCCGCCCGGTGATGTTCCGCACCTACCTCATCGAGCAAATCAACGACCTGCTCGCCAACCACGGCGGCGAAGTCGAGGTGCGCGTCTCCGACCAGCCCATCCCACTCCGGATGTGCCGCGGCTTCGATGCGGCTGCCGAAGAAGCGGCGGGGAGGGAAGGAGCGTCGGCAAGCATGTTGGCGGCAGTGGAGAAAACATTCACCCCCATCGACTCCGCCTGCATTGACGACACCATCGCCGACGGCGAAGCCGACTACCTGGGCCTTCTCATCAAACCTTTGAGCCTCTTTACCGCCCAGCGCATCGACCTCGCCCTCCAGCGACTCGAGCACTACACCGGCTCGCACGCCGCCAACATCCAGCGCTTCGTGCTGTTTACCAACTACCAGCTGCACACCGACGTGTTCCTCGAGTACGCCGCCACCCTCACTCCCGGAAATCCGCACGGGTACACGGCGCTGGCGTGCCCGGGTGGGAAGCGCTACGACATCGGCGCCATCCCCACTCCCGGAATTTGCCGTCAGGATGCGCATGCCTCGCAAATGCCGGCATACCACCTGCTTCGCGACGACAAATGCGGCATCACCATCATTGACATCGGTGTCGGCCCTTCCAACGCCAAAACCATCACCGACTGTCTCGCCGTCACGCGTCCGCACTGCTGGATGATGGTCGGACACTGTGCTGGCCTCGACGGTCGCATGCGCATCGGCGACATGATTCTCGCCAACGGCTACGACCGCGCCGACGGAGTCCTCGACAACTACGTGCCCCTGGAAAAGCCCATCCCGCCGATTGCGGAAATTCAGCTCGCCGTCACCAATGCACTCGCCCGCGTCTCCGGACTCACCGGCGACGAACTGAAAAAGCGCCTACGCACCGGCACCGTGCTGTCGACCTCAGACCGCAACTGGGAGTGGCGCTCCCAGACCGACCTCTACCGGGAACTGCAGAAATCCACCGCCATCGGCGTCGAAATGGAATCCGCCACCATCGCCGCCAACGGCTACCGCTTCCGCGTGCCCTACGGCGCGCTGCTCAGTGTCTCCGACATGCCACTGCACGACAAACCCAAACTCCCGAAATCCGCCCGCGAGTTCTACCAATCCTCCAAGGAAGAGCACCTCATGGCCGCAGTGCGCGCGTGCGAGGACATGGCCGCCGCTCCCGACACCCTCCACTCCCGGAAGTTGCGCCGGCCGGTGGGAGAGGTCGCGTTCCGATAGGGCACTTTCGGGAGTGCGTCGTCAAGCCCGTTTGTGCAGATTGTGCATGCTTTACGACGGCTGTGGATAACGCCAAAAAGCGATTGAAGCCACCCACTCCCGGACACTAGCCTTAGCCCCATGACGACATTGGGACTGCTCAGCGCGCTGGCGACACGGGGGATTGACGTGCTCGCCGACCTGCGCGCCGCACTCCCGGAAAAATCCACCGGGCACCGGGAGTTGGCGGCCAGCATCGGCTTCGACCCCTTCCGGCTCAAGCGCCTGCTGCGCTGCGCCGAGCGGCTGTTCGGCACCGTCGAGGGCGATGTTGATGTCGAATCCCGCGACAAAGCCGTCGCAATCGCCCGGGAGCTGAAGCTGTCGCTGGACACGGTCATGCAGATTGACAAGCGCTCCGGGCAGCTCAACAACGTCGAAATCCGGGAGTACTACCGCCTGGACTTCACCCGCGCCGCCGCGGCCTACGACTTCGAGGGCCTCGACACCTACATGCGCACCAAGGTCAAGGAGCTCAACCGCACCGACGAGCCGCCGCAGCACCTGCGTGCCCACGTCTCCCGGAATCCGGACATTCGCGGGATGAAGCACCTGCAGGTCACCGGTCCGGCGAACATGATTGACGACCTGGTCGCGCCGCTGACCGTGCGCGCAGCCGAAATCGCCAAAGCACACGAGGACTACACCCGGGATCGGTGCGTCGGCCAAGCACTGGCAGAGCGCCTGGCGCACGGGTCGGAGGGGCCGCTTGACGACGTCGATAAGCTCCGTTACCAGCCCGCGCTCATCGTAACCGCGCAGGACATCGTGGAGTACAGCCCGCGGTTTGCAGCGACCTCCAACGGGTCCGTCCTCACTCCCGGACAATTCGTCGAGGCGCTGCTCGCAGACACCGGCTGGGTGCTGGTCTACGACGAGCACAACACGCCGACCGACCTACTCCCGATACACAACCCGCGTCTGGCGACGGAGGAACAGCGCATTGCGATGATCCTCGACAATCCCATCTGCGCGTGGCCCGGGTGCCCGCGCCCCGCCCACGCCGGGCAGGCCCATCACCTGGTCGCCAGGAAAAACGGGGGCGCCACGACCATGGAAAACATGGTTATGACCTGCAAAGAGCACAACGCCGCCAACGATGACGACAGGCAAGGCCTCAACGGGTACCTCGAGCGTGACGACGGTTCCGGCGCGGTCTACCGTCACCCGCCGTCTCCGCACGCGCCGCCCGAATTCAACCTTGCCTTCCCGACAGCTCTCGCGGGGCGGGCCTACTCGGGCTACCGTCAGCGCGAATAGCTTTACAAGCATACCCGTAGGGGGTATATGTTGGGGTATGGCTAATCAAGCTTTTACTGTTACTGGCATGACATGCGGACACTGCGAGGCATCGGTGCGGGAGGAAGTCTCTGAACTCCCGGGAATCACCGATGTCCAGGTTGACCGCTCCCGGAATTTCCTCTCCGTGACTTCGGAGGCAGACATCGACACCGCTGCCGTAATCGCAGCAGTGGATGAAGCTGGCTACAAGGCGGTCGCAAACTAACCCCCAAAAAAGAGGAAAGCAGATGTCCGATCAGCAACTTCTCACTCTTGATATCCCCGTCGGCGGGATGACGTGTGCGTCGTGCGCAAACCGTATTCAACGCAAGCTGAACAAACTTGATGGAGTTAACGCGAGTGTGAACTATGCGACCGAGAAAGCGCATGTGGAGGCGCCGGCGGACATCAACCCGCAGCAACTCATCGACACGATCGTGGCGGCGGGTTACACCGCTGAGCTTCCGAGGGAAGAGACCGCAGAGGAACCGGGAGCTGCTCCCGAAGAAAAAGACCGGGAGCTGCAGGACCTGCGCAATCGCGTCGTCGGCGCTGTCATCCTCACGGTTCCCGTCATCGCGATGTCGATGATTCCTGCCCTCCAATTCACTAATTGGCAGTGGCTGTGCCTCACGCTCTCGGCGCCGGTCTTTGTGTGGGCCGGCTGGCCGTTCCATCGCGCGACGCTGAAGAACCTGCGTCATGGTGAAGTCACCATGGACACGCTGATCACCATGGGTACGACCGCCTCGTTCCTCTGGAGTGTCTGGGCGTTGTTCTTCGGGCGCGCCGGGCTGCCGGGGCTTAAGCACGAGTTCCACTTAACGGTCACTCCCGGCGATGCTGATATGAACATCTACCTCGAGGCGATGGCCGGCATCATCATGTTTGTGCTGCTCGGTCGTTATTTCGAGAAGCGTTCTAAGCGCAATGCTGGTCAGGCGCTCCGGGAGTTGATGAAGCTCGGCGCCAAGGAGGTCTCCGTTCTCGAAAGTTCGGGAGTGGAGAAGAGGCTGCCCGTGGAGCAGCTCCGCCCGGGAGTGGTGTTCGTCGTTAGGCCTGGTGAGAAGATCGCGACGGACGGCGTTGTCGTGGAGGGCACGTCGGCGGTGGATGCGTCGATGCTGACCGGCGAGCCGATGCCTGTCGAGGTCGGCCCTGGCGATGAGGTGACGGGGGCGACGATTAACACGTCCGGGCGGCTGCTTGTGCGGGCGACGCGCGTGGGCTCGGAGACGCAGTTGGCGCAGATGGCAGCGATGGTCGAGGCGGCGCAGACGGGCAAGGCACCGGTGCAGCGGCTGGCGGATCGGGTTTCGGGAGTGTTCGTGCCCGCCGTCATCGCGATCGCCGCGGTCACGCTCGGTGCGTGGTTACTCACGGGGCACGGCGCGAGTGAGGCGGTCACGGCTGCGGTCGCCGTGCTCATCATCGCGTGCCCGTGTGCGCTTGGCTTAGCGACGCCCACAGCGCTCCTGGTCGGCACGAGTGAAGGTGCCAAGGCGGGTGTGTTGCTGCGCGGCCCGGAGGTGCTGGAGTCGGCGCGGAAGGTCGACACGGTTGTGCTGGATAAGACCGGCACGGTGACTACGGGTGTGATGGAGTTGACGGAGGTTCCTCCCACTCCCGAAAATCTGGTGCCGCTTGCCGCTTCGGTGGAAGCAGCGTCGCACCACCCGATTGCGCAGGCAATTGTGCGTGCGGCAGATCCGGATTCCCTACTCCCGGTTTCTGATTTCCGGGATATTCCGGGAGTGGGGGTTGAGGGCACCGTAGACGGCCACCGCATCGAGGTCGGCCGCTCCGGGGAAAATTCCGGGAGTGGGGGGACGGTGGTTGCGGTGCGCCGCGACGGCGAGCTCCTGGGCACGTTGGAGGTGTCGGATTCGGTGAAGCCGACGTCGGCGGCTGCGGTCGCGAAATTCCGGGAGTGGGGGGTGCGGCCGATTCTGCTGACCGGCGACGCCGCCGGCCCTGCGTTTCGCGTTGCGGATGAGGTCGGTATTGCTCGCGAGGACGTGATTTCGGGAGTGATGCCGGAGGATAAGGTCGCGACGATTGAGAAGTTGCAGGCCAGCGGCGCGTCCGTGGCGATGGTTGGCGATGGCATCAATGATGCTGCGGCTCTTGCGCAGGCGGATTTGGGCATGGCGATGGGCACGGGCACCGATGTGGCGATGGAGGCTGCGGATATCACGCTGGTGCGTGGTGATTTGTTGGCGGCTGCGGATGCGCTGCGGCTGTCGCGCCGGACCCTCCGCACGATTCGGTCGAATCTTTTTTGGGCGTTTTTCTATAACGTTTTGGCAATTCCTGTCGCCGCGCTGGGGTTGTTGAATCCGATGTTGGCTGGCGCTGCGATGGCGTTTTCGTCGGTTTTTGTGGTCGGCAACAGTCTGCGTCTGCGCGGTTTTTCTCCGAGTCAACTAGATAATCAAAAGGAGTAACTCATGAGTGAGTCTTGTTGTTCGTCTCAATCGCATTCGCTTGACGACGGTTCTTGCTGCCATGACACCACTGATCCCGGTTATCTCTCGGAGAAGCGGCGTTATGAGTCCCGTATTCGTCGCATTGAGGGGCAGGTTCGTGGCATTGGTCGGATGATTGAGAACGAAGAGTACTGTATTGATGTTTTGACCCAGATTTCGGCGGTGAATTCGGCGTTGAAGTCGTTGGCGTTGACTCTTCTGGATGCTCACCTTCATCACTGCGTGGTGCATGCGGCTGAGGGCGGCCCGGAGGAGTTGGATGCCAAGCTGGAGGAGGCCTCGGCGGCGATTGCTCGACTGGCTAAGTAACTCCCGGAAAAATTCCGGGAGTGGGGTGGCCGTCGTGAAGCGAAACGGCGGTCAGCGGTCGGTGGTCGGCTGTCGTCTTTTACTGCCGGTTGTTGGTTGCACGGGTTGTGGCGGGAGTACCGCTTAGATTCGACGTTTGCACTGGTAGTCGGCGCGTTTTGGGAAAATCGGATTTGTTGGGTAGTCTTTAACGACGTTGGAGGATTCGACTAGCGGCCTATGTCACACGCCTGGAACGCGTGCGGGAGTCACATCCCTCGTGGGTTCAAATCCCACATCCTCCGCAGATTGAAAGCCCCCGGTTCGCGCCGGGGGTTTTCTTATATTTTCAGGCGTATGCGCCACTCCCGGAGTACAGTTAGTTTTGTACGTCGAAGCACGGAGTGGTCATTATGTTTAATAAGCGCCCGAGAATCCGAAGAGCCGGTCGAGACCGTACAGGTGCTCGTTTCGGCTCTTTAGGTTCTGGCCGGAAATTACGAGCTGCCATCGCGGCGGTGTCGGCTGTATCGCTCGCCACGCTGGTGGCGGGTTGTGGTTCGGAGGCTCAGCAGGATTCGGCGCTGGTACTGCGGATTATGGGTCCGGCGGATGGTTCGGATCAGTATGCGCAGGCGGCGCAGAAGTGCTCGGATGCGTCGGGCGGGAAGTATCGCCTGGAGTATGACATTTCGGCGAAGCAGACGGATGATCAGCGTCTTCAGTTGGCTCGTCGCATTGTGGGCGGGGATTCCTCGTTCGACATTATGGGCCTTGATGTGACGTGGACTCCGGAGTTCGCGGAGGCGGGCTGGGCGCTCCCACTCCCGGAAGATATGGCCGAGCGCGTTACGGAGGGTACCCTGTCGGGTCCGTTGGACACTGCGACGTGGCAGGATCAGCTCTACGGGGCGCCGTTGAATACGAATACGCAGCTCCTGTGGTACCGAAAGTCGCTGGTAGATGGACCGCCGAAGACGTGGGATGACTTAATCGCGACGGGGGAGAGGCTCGCCGATGAGGGCAAGGCGTCGATGATTGGCGTCCAGGCTGCCCAGTTTGAGGGCTCGGTGGTGTGGCTCAATTCGATGACCGCGTCGGCGGGCGGTCAGCTGGTCGCGCCGGATGGGCAGTCGGTCACGATCGCGGATAACGATGCCGCGGAGCGCGCCCTGGACACCATGCACCGCGTGGCCACGGCGAAGGGGCATGATCCGTCGATTTCGCAGTCGGATGAGAACCAGGCTCGTCTGGCATTTGACCGCGGCGATGCATTTGCGCAGGTGAATTACCCATTCGTGTATGCCGGTGCGAAGGAGAAGGCGGAGTCGGGAAATCAGGTGGCCAAGGAGGTCTTCGAAGACATGGCCTGGACCACCTACCCGGCGATGGATGAGGGCACACCGGCGCAAGTCACGATTGGTGGGCTTAACCTTGCGGTGCCGTCGACGTCGAAGCACCCGGAGCTCGCTTTCGAGGCCATCGACTGCCTGCGCAATGAGCAAAACCAGCTCAACAACGCGTTGAAGGGTGGTCTGCCGCCGACGTTGACGAAGCTTTACACGCAGGCCACGGATGAATTCAAGGAGGAATACCCGTTTTACCGCGAGATTTACGAGCAGTTGAACACGTTGGAGGAATCCGATTCGGCTGAGCTGTCGCAGGAGGAGCGGGCGCTGTTGCCGTCGCCACGCACGGCCGGTGTGGTGACGCGCCCGAAGTCCCCTGCGTACCAGTCGTTGTCGATTTTGATGGCGTCGCGCATTAGTCCACCGGAGGATGTTGATGCGAAGTCGCTGGTCGGCACGCTTGATGAGGAACTTCAGGCGGCCGTAAACTCGGAAGGCCTGGTGCCGTAAATGTCTGATAAATCTACGAAAACTAAGTCCACGCTTTCCGACGGGCGCCGCGCCGAGCGTCGCCTCGGTCTGCTGTTGGTGGCTCCTGCGCTGATTTTGATGCTGGCGGTGACGGCGTACCCCATTGGGTACGCGATTTGGCTGTCGCTGCAGCGCTATGACCTGCGTTTCCCCGATGACCGCGAGTTTATCGGTCTGCAGAACTACGCATCCGTGTTGACCAGCAGTTATTGGTGGGAAGCGCTGGGCGTGACGGCATTTATCACGCTGGTTTCGGTGGCGGTTGAGCTGGTGCTTGGCATGGCTATCGCGATGGTGATGTACCGCGCGATTTTCGGCCGCGGCCTGATCCGTACGGTGGTGCTGATTCCGTACGGCATCGTCACCGTGGCGGCGGCGTACTCGTGGAATTACGCGTGGACGCCGGGGACGGGGTATCTCGCCAATTTGCTTCCCGACGGCACCGCGCCGCTGACGGAGCAATGGCCGTCGATATTTATCATTATCGGTGCTGAAATTTGGAAGACGACTCCATTCATGGCGCTGCTGCTTCTTGCGGGTCTAGCGCTGGTGCCTGACGACGCGCTCAAGGCAGCCGAGTTGGATGGTGCGGGCTTCTGGCAACGCTTTTTCAAGATCACTCTGCCACTGATGAAGCCATCGATTGTGGTGGCTCTGCTGTTCCGTACGCTGGATGCTTTCCGAGTGTTCGACAACATCTACATTTTGACCAAGGGCAATAACGGCACTGGTTCGGTGTCGATTCTGGGTTACAACAACCTGTTTAAGGCGTTCAACCTGGGTATTGGTTCGGCAATTTCGGTGTTGATTTTTGTGTGCGTGGCGCTGATTGCAATTGTGTTCGTCAAGGGCTTTGGAGCCTCGTCGCCAGGCGCGGCCACGGGCAAGGATAATTAGGAGGCGATTGCTGTGCACAACACGGATAAGACACCGAAGCAACGCGTCGCATGGACAATCGGCATCGCCTTGGTGGTCATTTACGCGCTGGTGCCGGTGCTGTGGATCGCCAGCTTGTCGTTCAAACCGACAACCGATCTGCATGATGGCCACTTCATCCCGCGCAATTGGACGTTGGATAACTACCGCGGCATCTTCCAGACCAGTGAATTTACCCGCGCGCTGATCAACTCGATTGGTATTGGGCTGATTACAACGCTTTTGGCGGTAATTGTCGGCACGATGGCGGCCTACGCAATCGCTCGCCTGGAGTTTCCGGGCAAGTCGGTGATTTTGGGAGTCTCGCTGCTGATTGCCATGTTCCCGCAGGTCTCTCTGGTCAGCCCGTTGTTCGACATCGAGCGCAAGCTCGGTCTGTTCGACACCTGGCCGGGCCTGATTCTGCCGTACATCACTTTCGCACTCCCGATGGCGATCTTTATTCTGTCCTCCTTCTTCCGGGAGATTCCCTGGGAGCTGGAGAAGGCGGCGCAAATGGACGGCGCGACCCCTTTCCAGGCATTCCGCCTGGTGGTGGCGCCGCTGGCGATTCCGGGAATTGTCACCGCTGCAATTCTGGTGTTCATCTTCGCGTGGAATGACTTCCTGTTGGCGGTGTCGTTGACCTCGACGGAGGCGGCACGTACAGCGCCGGCGGCGATGGCGAACTTCACCGGCTCGTCGCAATTTGAGGAGCCGACCGGTTCCATTGCTGCTGCCGCGATTGTCATCACCATTCCGATTGTCATCTTTGTGGTTATTTTCCAACGTCGAATTGTCGCTGGTCTTACCTCCGGCGCAGTGAAGGGCTAAAGAAGGTTAGGGCTAAAAATGGCTGAAATTGAACTAAAGCACGTGTACAAGCGCTTTCCTGATGGTCACATCGGTGTGGAAGACGCGAATCTCAAAATCGACGACGGCGAGTTCATCATCCTCGTCGGCCCCTCCGGTTGCGGTAAGTCGACGATGCTGAACATGATTGCAGGGCTGGAGGACATCTCCGAAGGTGACCTGCTCATCGACGGCGAGCGCATGAACGATGTCGCTCCGAAGGACCGCGATATCGCCATGGTGTTTCAGTCCTACGCGCTGTACCCGCACATGAACGTCCGTGAGAACATCGCTTTCCCGCTCAATCTGGCGAAACTACCGAAGAAGGAAATCGAGAAGAAGGTCAACGAGGCCGCCGAAATTCTCGATCTGACGGAGTTCCTCGACCGCAAGCCCGCGCATCTCTCGGGTGGTCAGCGTCAGCGCGTGGCAATGGGCCGCGCCATCGTCCGCCGACCCAAGGTCTTCCTCATGGACGAGCCTCTTTCCAACCTGGACGCCAAGCTCCGCGTCCAGATGCGCACCGAAATTGCCCAGCTGCAGGAACGCCTCAGCACCACCACTGTCTACGTCACACACGATCAAACTGAGGCCATGACGCTGGGCGACCGCGTCGTTGTGCTGAAAAAGGGCGTTATCCAGCAAATTGGCGCTCCGCAAGAGCTCTACCACCGACCGGTCAACGTCTTCGTCGCCGGCTTCATCGGCTCGCCCGCCATGAACTTTCTGCCCGCCACCGTGCTTGACGACGGCCACAGCGCCGACACCGCCCTGGGCCACCTGCCACTCCCGGAAAAATTTGCCCCGGGCCGGAAGGTTATCGTCGGCTTGCGACCAGAGGCTTTCGAAGACGCCGCCCTGACCGACGACAATTGCGATGCACCAACGGTCGAGGTCGAGGTGTCCGTCCTGGAGGCGATGGGCTCCGAGCAGTTCATTCACTTCCCACTCCCGGAAATTGATTTGAAGGGTCATGCCGCAGCTGAGGAGGCTGGCCTGGCGGATAACCCGCATGCCATGTTGGTGGCTCGAGTCGATGCGGAGTCGAATGTGCGTCGAGGTCAGAAGATTACGTTGGCCATCAACACGGACAAGTTGAATGTCTTTGATTCTGAGTCGGGTGAGAACTTGGCGTTGAAGGCTAAGAACCAAGACTGAGAATCCAGACCAAAAGTGTCGGCCTGACAGTGGCGTGACTTTTTGTACGTAGCTGTAGTAGGCTGTCTTCACGGATCCCATGTGGCGTCCATCTCGTGAACTCCCCCAGGGCAGGAATGCAGCAAGGGTCAGCGAGCTCTGACGGGTGCGTGGGGTCCCCTTTTTTTATCCCCGGCGTTCTTCTGTCACTTGTGGCAAGGTTTCGGGCACTTGTCGACGGTTTCCTGTGACCTATCGATGTTTTTCGGCACTTATCCCCGCGATATTGGCCAGGCCATTTCACCTATCGATGAGCTATTCACTTATGGCCACGCTGCAGCGCATCGATAGGTGAATACCTTGGCCACAAGTGGTCGCGTTTCGCGTTCGCTGGTCTGGAAGAATACTGTGTATGAGCGATGCCAACGACATGCGAGTGCCACCACAGGCAACACGAGAACCGCTAGAAACTCCAGAACCACAACAGCCACAGGCCCGAGAAGTCCCAGCCCCGATGGGCGTGTGGGACTCTTTCCGGTTCGCAGTTTCTTCACCGAAGCGCCTGCGCACCGAGCTGCTGGCTGGCGCAGCGGTGTCGTTCGCGCTAATCCCCGAGGTCATTTCGTTTTCCATCTTGGCGGGCGTGGACCCGGCGGTGGGGCTGTTTAGCTCGGTGATTATGGCCATCGTGATTGCCTTCACGGGTGGTCGCCCGGCCATGATTACCGCTGCCGCTGGTTCGGTTGCGCTCGTCGTCGCGCCGCTGTCGCGGACGTACGGGATGGATTACCTAATCCCGACGGTGTTGCTCGCGGGCGTGTTGCAGATTGCTTTTGCGGCGTTGGGGATCGCTAAGCTGCAGCGTTTCATTCCCCGCGCGGTCATGATTGGCTTTGTCAACGCTCTGGGAATCCTCATTTTCACCGCGCAGCTGGAACATCTCATCGATGTGTCGTGGTTGGTGTACCCGCTGGTCGCCTTGGGTATTGCGATTATGGTGTTCCTGCCCCGTGTGTTCACCGCGATTCCGGCTCCGCTGGTAACGGTGCTCGTCGTCACGCTTGTTGCGGTGTTGGCGGATTGGCGCGTGCCGAACGTGAGCGATATGGGTGAGCTCCCGGAATCCCTCCCGCAGCTGCTGATCCCGAATGTGCCGCTGACCTGGGAGACTCTGCAGCTGATTGCGCCGTATTCAGTGGGCGTGGCGATTGTCGGCATTATGGAATCGTTGATGACGGCGAAGCTCGTGGACGACATCACGGACACGCATTCGGACAAGACCCGCGAGACGTGGGGGCTCGGTGTCGCGAATATCGCGGGCGGTTTCTTCGGCGGTATCGCTGGCTGCGCGATGATTGGTCAGACGATGGTGGGTGTGAAGGAATCGTCGGGACGCACTCGCTTGACGACGCTCTTTTCCGGCGTCTTCCTGCTCATTCTGGTCCTTCTGCTCAGTTCCGCAGTCGGTGCGATTCCGATGGCGGCGCTGGTCGCGGTGATGGTTGTGGTGTCGGTGGACACGGTCGATTGGCGCTCGATTTCCCCGCGGACGTTGCGCCTGATGCCGCGTTCGGAGACGGTGGTGATGCTGGTGACGGTCATCGCCACGCTGGCGACGGATAACCTCGCCATCGGCGTGATTTCGGGCGTGGTTGTGGCATCACTGATGTTCGCGCGCCGTGTCGCTCACCTGGTCAGGATCGAAGTGCTTGACGACGACCCCAGCGCCCACTCCCGGACGTACAAGGTGCGGGGTCAGCTGTTCTTCGCCTCCAGTAACGACCTGGTGTACCAGTTCGACTACACCGATGCTGCACAGCGCATTGTGATCGATATGTCGGAGGCCGAAATTTGGGATGCATCCACGGTGGCGGCATTGGATTCGGTGCGGGTCAAGTTTGCTGACCGGGGCAAAGAGGTGGAAATTATCGGTTTGGAGGGGCCGAGTAAGCAGCGCCTGGATGCGCTGTCGGGGAAGTTGTAGAAATCCCAATCCGGGGTATGCCTTACACTTAGTTGCAAAGCCGGATGCGGCGCGGGGAAAGGTTTTCCGTGCCAGGTTTGTCAGGTTTTAACTTATGTCCGATACCTGGGAGGGTGCGTACACCATGGCCGTGGATTCCTTTGATGTTCAGCAGTTGGCGGCACACAAGGATGAGTTTGCGAAGGCATATGAGGAACTGAAGTCCCGTAACCTCGCGTTGAATTTGACTCGCGGTAAGCCGTCGTCGGAGCAGCTTGATTTCGCAAACGCCCTGCTGGGTCTCCCGGCGCCGGATTACATTTCGGTTTCTGGGGAGGACGTCCGCAATTACGGCAACGCCAAGGGTATTACTGATATCCGCGCTATCTGGGCGGAACTGATGGATCTGCCGGTGGAAAACGTCCTGGCACAGGATGCTTCCAGCCTGAACATCGAGTTTGACCTGATTTCGTGGGCCATGCAGTTCGGCAACGTCGACTCGGAACGCCCGTGGAACGAGGAGCCGGTGCTTAAGTGGCTGTGCCCGGTTCCGGGGTATGACCGTCACTTTTCCATTACGCAGCACTTCGGCATTGAGATGATCCAGGTGCCGCTGAACGAAGACGGTCCGGATATGGATGTCGTGGAGAAGCTGGTTGCCTCTGACCCGCAGATTAAGGGCATGTGGAATGTCCCGATGTTCTCGAACCCGACGGGCGTGACCTACAGCGCTGAGGTCTGCCGTCGTCTGGTTGAAATGGAAACCGCTGCTCCGGATTTCCGTCTGATGTGGGATAACGCCTACATGGTTCACACGCTGACGGATGAGTTCCCGGAGATTCACAACGTCATTAAGTGGGCGGAAGAGGCGGGCAATCCGAACCGCGTGTGGGCATTCGGCTCGACCTCGAAGATCACCTTCGCTGGTGCCGGCGTTGCTTTCTACGCTTCTTCGGATGCCAACTTGGAGGATTACCTCAAGCACGCTGGTATCCGCGGCATTGGCCCGAACAAGGTCAACCAGCTGGCTCACGCCAAGTTCTTCGGTGACGCGGAGGGTGTGCGCGAGCAGATGCGCCGTCATGCAGGTTCGCTGGCTCCGAAGTTTGAGAAGGTTCTGCAGATTCTGGATGAGCGCCTGACGGAGTACGGCGTGGCAGAGTGGTCGAAGCCGACCGGCGGTTACTTCATCAACCTCGACGTGGTTGATGGCACTGCTCGTCGCGTGGTGGAGCTGGCTAAGGAGGCCGGCATTGCGCTGACCGGTTCTGGTTCTTCCTTCCCGCTGAAGCAGGATCCGAATGATCGCAATATCCGCCTGGCACCGTCGCTGCCTCCGATGGAGGAGCTCGAGGTCGCTATGGATGGCGTCGCTACCTGTGTGCTGCTCGCCGCCGCTGAGAAGGCGACTGCGTAGGCCAAGTAGGCCAGGTAGGTCGGGATAGGACTGTATGAACTTCGAAGAGACGAAGTTTTGGATCTCCGGGCTTTTCCCCGGAGAACCCCAGGTCGGTGAGTATGTGACGGAGCTGCCGGCCAGTGGTCGGCACGGGCAGGAACACGATTCGGATCCGCTTCGGGTCGCTGAGTTCTCGCTTTACGACGAGCCGGACGGCCAAGCGAACGAGCGTCGTCCGGAAACGGCAGCCGCCACGGTGGAGTTGGGCCGCAACTACTGTGGCCTGACCGGCGCAGCGGAGACCGATATCCGGGTGGAGCTTTTCGCCGTCGCTTACGCTGATTTTCCCGTGGCCACCATGGTCGCGGCCGCGGGAGCGCTGGTGGAGGAAGAGCCGGAGTTCCTGTCGCCAATTCCGGGCCGTGTCATCCCGAATGCGATTCGGTTAGCGGCCGATCAGGCGGCTGAGGTAGGGGAGTCGTCGTCAAGCACTGCCTTTACCGTGGCGCACGTGCTGTGCACGGTGCCGTATGTGTGGAGCGACGGGGTGCCAAATGTGTCCGAGATGCCGGGCAAGATCAGCCTGCATGAGGGCGATGTGGAGTCGCCGCAGGGACGCATGACCACGATGACGCAGCTGGTGCCGATCACGGATGCGGAGCTGGAGTTTTATGAGCAGCAGGGTCCGCAGGCGCTGATGCAGAAGTTGGCCGAAGTGGATGCTGACCTGCGGGATTGGTGCCGCGAGTCGGTTGTTTCCCAGGAGGGTTCGAACTAGCCGATCCGGGGTGGAAGGTAGGCTGAGCACGTGGCTCTGTATAGGAAGTATCGTCCGGCATCGTTCGCCGAAGTGGTGGGGCAGCGGCACGTAACTGACCCGCTGTCGGCGGCGTTGGAATCTCGGGATGCGCAGGGGCGTCCCAACCGCATTAACCATGCGTATTTGTTCTCCGGGCCGCGTGGTTGTGGCAAGACCTCGTCGGCGCGCATTATGGCGCGCAGTTTGAACTGCGCGGAGGGGCCGACGGCCACACCGTGTGGCCAGTGTGCGTCGTGTCGTGCGCTAGCGCCGGGTGGTCCGGGCAATTTGGACGTTATTGAGCTGGACGCGGCTTCGCACAATGGTGTGGAAGATATGCGTGAGCTGCGGGAAAAGGCTATCTTCCAGCCGGCGGAGTCGCGCTATCGCATCTTCATTATTGACGAGGCGCATATGATTACCGCTTCGGGTTTCAATGCGCTTTTGAAGATTGTGGAGGAGCCGCCGGAGCACCTCATCTTCATTTTTGCGACCACGGAGCCGGAGCGTGTGCTGCCGACTATTCGTTCGCGTACGCATCACTACCCGTTCCGGTTGTTGACTCCGCCGGATATGCGCGGGCTGCTTGAGCGTGTGGTCACGGCCGAGGGCGTGCGGGTAGAGCCGGACGTGTATCCGCTGGTCATCCAGGCCGGTGGTGGTTCGCCGCGTGACTCGCTGTCGGTTATGGATCAGCTCATTGCCGGTTCCGGTACCAATGGCGTGGATTATGAAACGTCTGCGGCCATTCTCGGTGTCACTGACAGCGTGATCATCACGGATGCGATTGAGGCGCTGGCAGCGGGCGATCGTGCGGCCATGTTTAGCGTGGTCGGGCGTGTGATTATGTCGGGTCAGGATCCGGCGCGGTTTGCCTCGGATCTGCTTGGCCGGGTGCGTGATTTGCTGGTGCTGTCCGCAGTGCCGAATGCGCTGGAGCAGGGCTTGGTGGAGATTCCGGAGAGCCAAATCGACGGTGTTCTGGAGCAGGCCGGGACAATTCCCCCGGCGACGCTGACGCGCTTCACGCAGGTGCTTTCTGATGGTCTGCGGCACTTCCGCGGCGTGACGTCGCCGCGCCTGCTGCTCGAAGTCCTCTGTGCGCGCATGCTCCTGCCCGCCACCGAAGACTCCGTGGAGTCGCTGCTGCAGCGCGTAGAAGCGTTGGAGCACGGCAGGCCCGCGCTTGCCGACGGCTCGGGGGCCGCAACTCCCGCAGCGGCACCGGTGTCTTCCGATGCGGGTGCGGCTGAAGCGTCGCCGATGCAGTCTGGCCAGTCGGCTCGGGAGGCGTGGCGCCAGCGGAATGCCCAGCGTAAGAAGGGTGCGCAGTCGGCTTCGGTCACTCAGCGCGGACGTACTGAGCAGGCAGCGCCAGCGCAGGCACCGTCGCAACCTCAGCCCCAGCCGGGACCGCAGCCTAAGGTTCAGTCGGAACCCGTTGAGCAGCAATCGGCACCAGCGGCAGCGGTGTCGCAGGAGTCGGTAACTGAGCCGAAGCCTGCACCAGAAGCACCTACTGCGCCCGCTGAGCAGCCTGAACAGCCTACGCAGGCTACGTCGGCCGAATCAGTTGAGCAGCCTCAGCAGGCTGAACAACCGCAGCAGCCTGAATCGGCTGAGCAGCCGCTGTCCGAGGAAGAGGCTCAGGCAGAGAAGATTCGTGAGTTCCGTCGGAAGATGGCGGAGCATGCCCGGATTAGCGAGCAGCAGACTCGGGCGCAGCTTGCACAGGAGCGTGAGCAGCAGACTCGTGAGCGTGAGGGTGAAGGCGGCTCCATGTCGATTGTCGAGGAGGAGCCAGTTGTCTCTTCCTCGCCAACACACTCTGAACAGCTAACCCAGCCGACTCAGGCCGCACAGTCTGAACAACCAGCCCAGCCCGAGCAATCAGCCGAGTCGGCACGGCCAACTCAGGCCGCCCAGCCCGAGCAGCCTGAACAGCCAACGCAGACTACTCAGTCACCAGAATCGCAGCCGGAACCGCAGGTTCAGCAAGCACCAGAGCCAGCACCGCAACCGGAACCAACACCACAGCCGGAGCCCGAACCTGCACCCGCCGGTATCGAGCAAATCCGCGAGCGCTGGCAGGACATCCTTGCAGCTGTTGACGGCCCGCACGCGTTCCCCATTCGTGTGTTGGCCGAGCAGGCAGTACCGCTCGATGTCGAAAATGACAGGCTCATCATCGGGCACAGCACAGGAGCGCTCGCTACCAGGCTAAACACACCGGATTACGAACAGGCACTGTCTGCTGCCGTAAAGCAGGTGACGGGTTTCAACGGCCAGGTGCACTGTGTCGTCGGTACGCGCCCGCGCGCACCGCGTTCAACAGCTACAGGTGGCGTTGCTGGGGAAGATGATTCGTCGTCAAGAGGTTCGTCCTCGCCGAACGACACCGCCCCTGCACCGACACCAGCAGCGCCAGCGCAACCAGAGACATCTGAGCAGCAGGTACAGCAGGAACAGCAGGCGCAGTCAGAGCCCGCACCGCGCCCTCAGCGGTCGTCGGCCTACGCATCTGTTGCGGAACGCCGCGCAAAAATCGAGGCTGCCAAGCGTGCTGCGATGGGGCACCAGGCAGGTCACGACCAGCCAGCGCAGCCACATCAGCAAAGCCAGCCAAATCAGCCAGCTCAGCCAAGCCAACCGACTCAGCCGAACCCGGTCCATCAACAGCCGCAACAGCAGTCAAACCAGCCGCAGCCGCAGTCGTTCCTGCGCGTGGCGCAGGCCAACGCCCAGGCCCAGGCCAATCAAGATTCGGGCTTCGGCGGCGTCCCGCTGCCACCAGAGCCCATGGAGGAGTTCGCTCCGCCAGAGGGCGCAGAGGGCGCAGGGGGCTACGGTTCGCGCAACCCGTCCAACGCCAACACCACCTACAACCCGGTTTCCCAAAACCTGCAGGACAACAACTACGAAGAGGACACCTCCGAGTATTTCGAGGCCGCGAACGAGGTCGGGTCGCTCGATCACCGTTCGCTAAAGGACGTGGTCATGGAGATGCTGGAAAAGGAGCTGGGAGCCAAACCGCTAGAAGACCGCTAGAGCCGTTAGAATGGGGCGGCGATGCGCGTCGTAAAGCAAGGGCGATGAGCCTTTAAGCGTGCGCGTAACTATAAATCAGCACGTAAAAAGCACAATAGTTAGGAAAGTTAGTTATGACTCAGCCAGATATGAACGCAATTCTGCAGCAGGCACAGCAGATGCAGGCGCAGCTGCAGGCAGCACAGCAGGAGATCGTCGCCTCCACCATCGTCGGTGAGGCCGGTGGCGGTCTGGTCAAGGTGACTATGCAGGGCTCGGGCGAGGTCACGGACATCGCCATTGATCCGAAGGTCGTAGACCCGGAGGATGTCGACGGGCTGCAGGACCTGGTCCTCGCAGCTTTCCAGGACGCTACCGCTAAGGTGCAGTCGCTGGCAGAGCAGAAGATGGGCCCGCTGTCCCAGGGCTTCGACGGTCTCGGTGGCCTCGGTTTCTAAATTAGCTTTTCAGACCAGTAATTGTAGGTAATTATCATTGTTCGAGGGACCACTCCAAGATCTCATTGATGAGTTCTCGCGCCTGCCGGGCATCGGCCCGAAGTCAGCTCAGCGTATCGCTTTCTACCTGATGAAGGCGGAGCCGGAGGACATCGGCCGGCTCCAATCCGCGCTGGGGCGGGTGCGCGAGGGTGTGCAATTCTGCCGGGTCTGCGGCAACATCTCGGAAAGCGACGTGTGTCAGTACTGCTCGGACACACGCCGCGACCGTGGTCTGGTGTGCGTCGTTGAAGAGGCGCGCGATATCCAGGCCATCGAGCGCACGGGGGAGTACAACGGTCGCTACCACGTGCTCGGCGGGGCGCTCGATCCGCTCGGCGGCATCGGCCCGAACGAGCTCAATATCCGCACGCTGCTGCAACGTATCGCCGGCGTGCTTGACGACGTCGACGAGACCCAACCCCCCGAAATCCACGAGGTCATCATCGCGACTGACCCCAACACCGAGGGCGAAGCCACCGCGACCTATTTGGCCCGGCTGCTCCGGGACTTCCCGGATCTTGAGGTCACCCGGTTGGCCTCCGGCATGCCGCTCGGCGGTGACTTGGAGTTCGTCGATGAACTCACCTTGTCCCGCGCGCTGACGGGCCGGCTGAAGGTCTAGGCCCGCCAACCGGCCGCTGACCAGTCAGCTCGGCCGGTCGCGCGAAACCACAAAAACTAGCGCTCGCTCTTCGGACGCGGCTTGGACAAAATGCGCTCTTCGCGCAGCTTATCCACAACCTCGATGTCCAGCGGAGCCAAACTCGACAGGTCCTGGCCGGTCGCGCGGGCCAGCAAAAGATCAGCCAGCTGCGGATTGCGGGCCAGCACGGGGCCGTGCAGGTAGGTGCAGATAATCGAGCCCTGCACCGCGCCCTCGACGCCACCGGCGGGGTTAAGTGCAGCAACGTCTACTCCCGGAGCAATCCCGGAGTCCGCCTGCTCCACTTCCGGGCCAGAGTTGCCCACGCCACGGACAACCCGACCAAGCGGCTTCGCATCGGTACCCAAGGTCGTGCGACCCATGTGGTTTTCGAAGCCAGTCAGCGGGCTGGCGTCGACGTCGTCAAGCAAACCGTTCGTGGGATCGACGAGCGTGCAGATTTCGCCGATTGCGCGCGTGGGCAGCGAATCGGTGGTGCAGTCGACAAGGCCGAGACCTGCGACGTCGCGTCCGCCCGCGCGGAAAGAATTGCCGAAGATCTGGAAGCCTGCGCAAATCGCGAGGATTTGCTTGCCGGCATCGGCTGCTTTTTTGATGCCGCCGTCGTTAATCAGGTGCTCCACCGCGATGGTCTGCGCGACGTCCTCGCCGCCGCCGACGGTGTAAATATCCAGGTTGGTGGGGACGGCGTCGCCCAGCTTGATCGGGACGATCTCGGCGTCAATCCCACGCATCCGCGCGCGTTGCCGCAGCACCAGCGCATTTCCATCATCGCCGTAGGTGCCCAGCACGTCCGGGAGGATCAGGCCGATAGACAGCTCGCTCATTTACTTTTCCTCCTGTGCTCGTTCGATGTCGCGCTTCAGATCGCGGAAGGCGGTGTAGTTCGCCAGCACCTCAACTCGGGTGACGCTTGACGACGACCCCCGCGCTTCACACGACCGGATCGCCTGCAGCGGATTTGCGACCAACCTCGCATCAATGCCCGCATACAGCAACCGCACCGCGAGGTCAGTTCCGCGTTCGCCCGCGGATAACACATCCATGCCGTCGAAGTCCTCGAAGCGGACATCCCATAGCCAGGACAGGTCCTCGCCGTCGGCGACGTGACCGTTGACCGCGATGACCACTGCATCCGCACTGCGGTCGACCATCGACAGCGCCTCCTGCCATCCTGCTGGGTTCTTGGCCAGCAGCATGCGGACGTGCTTCTCGGCGCCCTTGTCATCCCGCACAACCATGGTGGAGTAGCGGCCTGCAACGTTGTCGACGGTCTCGGTGGCCCGGAGGGATTTTTCCAGGTCCGCGCCCATATCGACAGCGCCCGCGATCGCCAAGGTGGCGTTGCCGCGGTTGGCGTTGCCCGGCAGCGTGAGGTTCATCGGCAGGGTGTCGCCAGCAGGCGTGATGACTCCCTCCGCAGTGATGCGGTAGTCCGGCTCAGGGCGCTTGAACTCCGAGCCGTCCGGGAGTGGCTTCACGGCATACCAGTCGTGGCCGTCCTGGATGATAGGGCCGCCGGTGCGCGGGGAGGAGGTGGCATCGTTGGTCCAGCCGCCGCCCGCGGAGACCCAAATAACCTTCTTGGCATCCCACGCAGCCGACGCGATGAGTGGGTCGTCGCAGTTGGCGATGACCGTCGCCTGCGGGTTAGCGTCCACCGCAGCGCGGAGTGTGGCCTCAATCTTGTTGATCTCGCCGACGCGGTCGAGCTGGTCGCGGGAAAGGTTCAGCAGCACCAGGACCTGCGGTTTCAGATCCTCTGCGATGTGCGGGACGTGCAGCTCATCGACTTCCAGGACCAGGCTGTCCGCATCGGGAGTGGCGAGCAGCGCGGAGATGATGCCCGCGTCCATGTTGTCGCCACCTTCGTTGGTGGCCACGTTGTGGCCAGCGGCGCGCATGGCGGCCGCGAACATGCGGGTGGTGGTGGACTTGCCGTTGGTGCCAGTGATGATCGCGGCCGGGCGTCCCTTGCCGAGGGAGGCCAGAATGCGCGGGTCAATCTTCTGCGCAATCAGGCCACCGATCATGCCACCTGCGCCGCGACCGGACTTCCGGGAGGCCCAGGTGGCGGCGTGAGCGGCGGCAGTCGCAAACCGAGCGCGCAGGCTCGGGGAGCTTGTGCGATCGCGACTGTGGTCACTTACGTCGTTATGTGAAGTGCCTTCTTTCATAACTGTGTATTTTACTGTGAATAATTCGTAGAACGAATGCGCTGGGCAAAAAGCCCGAGCCCTACTTCTCCATCTCGCCGACCAGTCGCAGAAATGCCTCATCGGAAACAATCGGAATGTCCTTCCGGTGGGCATGCATGGCCTTGCCCGTCAGCTGATCCGGCGTCACATCCGCCGGCCGGTTACACACCAGCACCGACGACTCCCGAGTGACCTTCTCCGAGTACGCCAGCCCGGCTCGCACACCCGCCGCGATCAGCTCATCCGGGTCCAGCGACACCTCTGGTGCCACGACGAACTCCATGCCCTCCACGAGCTTCCGCCCCGGCGTATAACGGCCGGGGTTCTCCACGGGGCGCGGCGCTTCCATCGCGTCGACACGCACTGTCGAGCGCTGCAGGCCCACAATGTCCTCGCGCAGCTGGTCAGGCGTGTACATGTTCAGGGTTGTACCTTCGTCGAGCCCGCCCTGTGCGCGGAAGAGCGCAAGCGTGGTGGTGACGTCATCCAACGTCCGCACCCGCTCCGGCACCGAGATGCCGGCAATCGATGCCTCGGGTGAAGGCACATCGAGGCCGTAGGCGCGCGCGACGGCGCGCAGGCGTGCGTCGTCAAGCCGTTTGCCCTGGCGGCGCGCCGTTTCCAACGTATCGGCAATCCGCGCGGGCGCCGGAATCCGCGCGACGCGAGTACGCGTACGACGACGCCCCCGCTTGTTCCGCGCGGACCGCTCACGATTCGCTTGACGACGGGCCCTCTTGGCCTCGGCAACTATAAAACCCCAGACCAGCGGTGCATTATGAGCAACCAACGTGCGCCCATCGAGCGCGTGCGCGAGCTTGGCCTGGATCACCCCGAACTTCGGCGCCCCCTCGAAGTCCGCGGGCTCGAGGCCGTGGAGGTGTGTCGGGCCGGGATCCTCGGTGGGATTGATGACGACATGCCAGGTGTCCACGATGTTGCCACTGCTGTCGGCGGTGGACACTCCCAGGCTGACCAGACGAGACGTCTTGGGATGGATGCCCGTGGCCTGGATGGACACGATTGCGTAAGGAGCTTCCTCCGCCGACGAGAACTGTTTGTGCTCGTCAGCGGCCTTTGTTGCGGCGGTCTCGGCTGTGGCCGGTGTGGTTGCGGTTGCGCTGGTCGTGGCCGTGTCGGTGGTGGCTGCGGCCGGCGTGGCTGCGTCCGGAGCGGTTGAGGTCGTTGTGGCCGTTGAGGACTGTGCCGTTGCTGCTGCAGGTGTGGATGTTTTCGCGCCCGCTCCCGACGCGCGTTGAGAACGGCGACGATTCCGTCGCCGCCTCTTCGTCTGAGAAGAGGCCCCAGTCGCTTTGCGCTCATCGCGCGCCGATTCAGTCATGCCTCAAGACTAGCGGGTGCGCTCACCCGCGGAGAAAGTGACTAGGCTTATGACACTTTGAGCACAAATTTTGCCACGAAAGTGTCATAAACCTAGTCAGTAACTTGGGCACTAGCTCGGCCTCAAGCTCAGAAGGACCGGGGGCCGGTCACACGGGTCTCATAGATTACGCAAGACACACAAGTCCCAAAGTTTCTCCCCCGAGGGGTGCTCAGCCGAAAAGGAATGGAACCGTAAGGACGATTTCCGCGCCTTATTAAATAGGGGCCCATTAAATAGGGGCCGCAAACCAAGGCCACGAAATAGAGCCACAAAACAGCGCCACAAAAATAGGGACGACATAACAACCACGGGGCAATAACCATAGGGGCGGGGGAGAAGTGAGCAACAAGAAACGCAAGCAACTGGTGTCGGACCAGTTTGGAATCATTAGGCCGAATGACCAGCCGGGGAATGGATATCGCGAGGTCGAAAAGCAAGCGCGGGCCGGTTATCTGGAGCGGCTTTGCCGAGGTCACTATGTAGTCGCGCACGCCTGGGAAGGGCTCCACCGCGAGAAACGCCTGGCTATTACTGCTTTGGCGGTGGTCTCCGAGACGTCGTCAGGCGTTATTTCGGGAGCTGCAGCGCTGGCTTTGCACGGTTCGTGGGTGCTGGTGCGCGATGCGAAGATTGTGGTCGTGGGCGGGAGTCAGCAGTTCCACGGCATCGACTATTGCATGCGCCTGCGCTCGGAGATTCATCTGGACCACACGCAGGGGCTCGCGGACCGGCGGGTCGCGGTGCTCGCGCGTGCGGCCTTCGATGAGTGCCGCGTCCGGTTCAGGCAGAAGGGGCCGGAGTCCGTGTCGTGGCGGGCGGCGGTGTTGGCTGTCGAAGGTGCGCTGCGGCATGGCACCACGCGCGATCAGCTTGAGGAGATTCCAGCGCATTATCCCAGCTTGCGGGGCCAAGAGCTGTTTCATCGTGCGCTTGCAGTCTGTCATGGTCGCTGCGAAACGCCCGGTGAGGCGATGACTAAAGCCGCGCTTCTCGAACTCGGCCTGAAATTCCACGAGCAAGCCGAAATTTGGACTCGCGGCACCAGCCACGCGCCACCGCATTTTCTCGCCCGCGTGGATTTTTATATTCCCGACCTGCTGCTTGTCGTGGAGTTTGACGGCCACATCAAGTATTCGGCGAGCGAGGTCGCGCCGACCCCCGCGGCTCAGTCCGATCTGCTCACGCGGGAGACCTACCGCGAGCGTTCACTGCGCGCAACGGGGCTGGATGTCGCGCGGGTGGTGTGGAAAGAGGTGGAATTGCACGCACTTCGCTTATCGACGCTCCGTTCAATCCTCATCGAGCGCGAACGCGTCGTAGCCGCAGGTGGGGTGACTTTCCGCGCGGATGTGCGCAATGCCGGCCCGTTGATTGGGTAGTTGGGTCGGGGCACTTGGGGAGTTGGGTCGGGTCACTAGGTATCTGAGCCCAACCCCAATAAACCCAGCCCAAAAAGAAACTGACTAGGCTTATGTCGCTTTGAGCACAAATTTTGCCACGAAAGTGTCATAAACCTAGTCAGTAACTATGCGGAGCGGAGGGGCCAGCGCCACTGCCGGCCCTCCCTCTCCAGCGCGACACGATTTAAGGACTTAAGCCAGTGCGCGGTTGACCGCGCTGGTGACTGCCTTCAGCGATGCGTAGGTGATGGAACCAGCGATGCCGGAGCCCCAGACCTTGGTGCCGTTGACATCTGCGAGGACGTAGGCCGCGGCCTCGGCGTCGTCACCTGCGGTGCGAGCGTGCTGGACGTACTCCTGAACCTCGACGTTGATGCCGAGCTTCTCCAGAGCGTTGGCGTAAGCGGCCAGCGGGCCGTTGCCGACACCCTCGACGGTCTGCTCTTTACCCTCGTAGACGATGTGAGCCTTGATCTTGGTGGCATCCGACTCGTTCTGAGGGGCATCGACAGTCAGGGCAATCTGCTCGAGTGGAGCCTCGCGGTCCAGGTACTCACCTGCGAAGATGTCCCAAATCGCCTTGGAGTTGACCTCGCCTCCTTCGGCGTCGGTGACTGCCTGCACGACGGAGGAGAACTCAACCTGCATGGAGCGCGGCAGGTTCATGCCGTGGTCCGTCTTCATGATGTAGGCCACGCCACCCTTGCCGGACTGGGAGTTCACGCGAATAACGGCCTCGTAAGAACGACCAACGTCCTTCGGGTCGATGGGCAGGTAAGGAACCTCCCAGGTCACCGCGCGCAGGTCCTCGTCGGAAAGCTCCTTGACGGCAGCGCCCGGGCGGACCTTGTCTGCCATTGCGTCGAGGCCCTTGTTCACGGCGTCCTGGTGGGAACCGGAGAAAGCGGTGAAGACCAGGTCGCCGCCGTACGGGTGGCGCTCCGGAACGCGCAGCTGGTTGCAGTACTCGACGGTGCGGCGGATCAGGTCGATGTCGGAGAAATCAATCTGCGGGTCGACGCCCTGGGTCAGCATGTTCAGGCCCAGGGTGACCAGGCAGACGTTACCGGTGCGCTCGCCGTTGCCGAAGAGGCAGCCCTCGATGCGGTCGGCGCCGGCCATGTAGCCCAGCTCGGCGGTGGCGATGCCGGTACCGCGGTCGTTGTGCGGGTGCAGCGACAGAATGATGGAGTCGCGGCGGTTGAGGTTGCGGTGCATCCACTCGATGGAGTCTGCGTAGACGTTCGGAGTGATCATCTCCACGGTCGACGGCAGGTTGATGATGATTGGGTTCTCCGGCGTCGGGTCGATGACATCAACCACGGCGTCGACAACTTCCTTGGCGTACTCAACCTCGGTGCCGGTGTAGGACTCCGGCGAGTACTCCCAACGCCAGTTGGTGTCCGGGTAGTCCTTCGCGATGGTCTTAATCAGCTCTGCGGCGTCGGTGGCAATCTTCTTGATTGCGTCCTTGTCCTTACGGAACACAACATCGCGCTGCAGGATCGAGGTGGAGTTGTAGAAGTGAACGATGACGTTCTTAGCGCCGGCGCACGCCTCGAAGGTGCGGCGGATCAGGTGCTCGCGAGCCTGAACCAGAACCTGGATGGTGACGTCGTCCGGGATCATGTTCTTCTCAATGATCTCGCGCACGAAGTTGTAATCGGTCTGGGAAGCGGACGGGAATCCGACCTCAATTTCCTTGTAGCCCATCTGGACCAGCAGCTCGAACATGCGGCGCTTGCGCTCCGGGCTCATTGGGTCAATCAGCGCCTGGTTGCCATCGCGCAGGTCGACGGCACACCAAACCGGTGCCTTAGTAATGCGCTTGTCCGGCCAGGTGCGATCCTTCAGCTGGAAGTCCTGAACTTCCTGGTCGTAAGGCAGGTAGCGGTTGGTTGCCATCTGGGAGTTGCGCTGCTTATTCCAAGCAGGCTGCCCTTCCGGAATCTCGCCAGCAGGAGTGGAGATTACAGAAGGAGCGGAAATAAAAGCGTCGGAAGGAGACATGTTGTGGGCCTTTCTAATTCGGACTTTTCTTGTAGGCCGGCACAACTAACCCCGCGACGGGGAGCCGGCCTTAAACCCAAGCCCCGCCGCGGCATAGAAGCAGTAGTCCGCGTTGCATGTGATGTACCTTACCCCGTTGGTTATATGAATTTCATCATTCGGGGGTTTTAGTGGGGGAAATATGCGCGGGTTTCTGTGCCGTAAGAGTTCTGCGCCGTGGGGCTCCGTGCAGTGAAAGGCGTTGCCGACGGCCCCGCCCAGCGATAGTTCTAAAACTAGTACCAATGTATTTAGCGAGGTAAAGATGATAGCGTCCTAAAGGTGCAAACTAGCTGGTCTATTCTTAAGCGAGACTTGCGCCGTCTCCGCAATAGCCCAAGAGTGTGGGTAATCGTCATCGGCGTGATGATTACCCCTGCCTTGTACTCCTGGTTCAACATCCCAGGCTTCTGGGATCCGTACGAGCACACCGAGAACATTGGCGTGGCAATTGTGAATGAGGACAAGGGCGCGAGTTCCTCGGTTACCGGAAGCCTCAATATCGGTAACCAGGTGGTCAAACAACTAAAACAAAATCATGAACTGGGCTGGCAGTTCCCCGATGCCGAGAAGGCAGACCGAGACCTAAAGCGCGGCAAGGTCTATGCCGAAATCACCATTCCGCCGAATTTCTCGCAGGAAATGGTTGACTTGATTCAAGGACAGGGGCATCCAGCAAAGCTGAAATACCGCGCTAACCAGAAGATCAACGCGATCTCGCCGCACATCACGGCGCAGGGCGCGTCCGGTATTGATGGTCAGATTTCCGCTTCCTTTAATAAGGAGATTGCGAAGGCGGTCACCGAGGAGGTTAAGGAAGCTGGCGGCCTGCTGCAGGGCCGGTTCGATGCGGCTCGTCTCAATTCCGCTGACGCTTTCCAGGATGTCGCTGATGCGGTTGCCAATAGCCGCGATGAAGTCGGTGCTATCCAGGAGCAGATTGGCGATCTGCAGCCGACGATTGCGCAGATCAAGAAGACTCTCGGCAGCGTGGACACGGCCCTCGATGACGCCCAGGATGCGTTGACGCAGGTGCAGGCGATTACTGGTGAGCTCAACAACGAGGTCCTGAATTTCTCCGCGGATCTCAACGATGCCTACCTGCAGGGCAGTACCGCCCTGGTAGAGGGCACCGGTAACGCCAACGCCGCGATCGGCGCGATGACTGGCAATCTGCAGGGCGCAATTTCCCGTTCGGATTCCGCGACGGCTGCGGCGGAGGACATCGTCAAGCAGGCGGATCAGGTCATTGGCGGCCTGAATTCCCTGTTGGATGCCAGCCCGCTCAACGGCCCGGATAAGCAGGCAATCCAGCGCACCATCGATGCGCTCGACGAGAGCAACGCCACCAATAAAGAGCTGGTGGAGGGCCTGAAGAACGTCTCCGGCTCGGCGCAGGGAACTCTCGACTCCCTCAACGCCACCAGCGAGGCATTGGCGCAGGCCACTAAGGACGGCAAGGCTGCCTCGGATCAGATTCGCCAGGCTTCCCAGGACGCACTCCCGCAGTTGAGCAGGGCGCTTAATCAGCTCAACGCGCGCGTGGGTTCGTACGCGGCGGCGCTTGGCGCGCAAAAGGACACCGTCCGGGAAACGTCCGCGCTTCTCGACGCTACGAGTGGGCAGCTTTCCGCCGCGAATCAGGTCCTCGAGAGCTTCAAGGCTGACCTCGACGGGGTGCGCGATGGCCTGGAAACCGCGCGTCTCGATGTTCTTACCCTGGGTACTACCGAAGAGCGCGAAGCCATGAACATGGTCAATGACCTCGACCCCGAGGGTATTTCGCAGTTCCTGAGTGATCCGGCCGAGATCCAGACTGAGGCCGTGTTCCCGGTGGATCACTACGGCTCGGGTATGGCGGCGCTGTTTACTAACCTGTCGTTGTGGATTGGTGCGTTCATCCTGATTGTGATTTTCCGCGTGGAAGTTGATGCGGACGGTTTCAAGGAAATCACGGTCGGCCAGGCGTACATGGGCCGTACCTTGCTGCTGGGCATCATCGCTATTTTCCAGGCGCTGATTGTCTCCATCGGTGACATTGTCATTGGTGTGCAGAATGTCAGCGCGGTTGCGTTCGTCCTCACCTGTGTCGTGGTGGAGTTGTGTTATCTCGCCATTATTTACAGTATGGTGGCGGCATTTGGGCACGTGGGACGCGGTATCGCCGTGGTGCTCGCGTTTATTCAAATCCCTGGTGCCGCCGGTCTCTATCCAATTGAGATGACACCGGACTTCTTCCAGGCACTGAATCCGTTCTTGCCGTTGACCTACGGTATTGATGCTCTCCGCGAGACAATTGGTGGTTTTTACTCCAATTACTACCTGAAGAACATGCTCACCCTAATGGTCATGGCAGCGATCGCCTACGTGGTCGGCTACTGGCTGCGCCGCAGCTTGTCCTCGGTCAACGTCTTGGTTAACCACCAGCTTGAAGAGGGCGGTCTGGTCAACAACGAAGAAGTCCACCTGGTCGGTAGCGGATACAAGCTCAGTGACCTGGTCTTCGCGCTGCGCAACCGCGAGGAGTACCAGACGCGAGTCGATGAGCGGATGGAGAACCTGCGTGGCAGCTACACGCTGTTCATGCGCATTGCCATTGGTGTCGCAGTGGTCGCCCTGGTGATACTGGGTATTCTGGCCCGCAACTACCCGGATCAGAAGGCCCTGTTCTTCGGTCTAGCCTGCCTGTTCGTACTGCTCTGCCTCGCTTACATCGCGGTGCGCGAGTACGTCAAGCAGTCTGTGATTCACGCCCAGGAGCTCAGCGAGCTGTCGGAGGAAGAGCTGCGCGCCTACATGGAGCACCAGACTTCCCATCCGCATGCGTACTCGTTGGAAAATGCTGGCGATACGTTTGAGCCACAGACGAAGGTGTCGTCGGCAAGCGTGAAGACTTCCCCAGAAGGTGAAGCCTAATGAGAAACGTTCTTGAAATTGTGCGGAACGACTTTCGGGTGATCCGCCAGAACACGATGACCGGCATCATGGTTTTCGGCCTGGTGCTGATTCCGCTGCTGTTCACCTGCTTTAACGTGCTGGCCAGCTGGGAGCCGTTTGAGAACACCGAAAAGCTGAAGATTGCGGTCGCCAGTAATGACCGTGGTCATCGCACGGATATCGGTGCGATTGACCTCAACTTGGGCAATGAGGTGTTGTCGAAGCTGAGCCGTAATCACGACATTGACTGGCGGATTACGGATTCCAATGACGCCATCGATGGCACCAAGTCCGGTGACTACTACGCGGCAATCGTGCTTCCGGAGAACTTCAGTACCGAACTGATGACCTTCTACGTCCGCGGTACCAAGGCGCCGAAGCTGACGCTCTATACGAATGAGAAGAAGAACGCGCTGTCGTCGATCATTACGGGCAAGGGCGCGAGTGGCGTTATTCAGGAGATCGATAAGAACTTTACGCAGGTCGTCGCCAGCGTTGGTTTGGGCGCAATCACCTCGCTGGATGAGTACCTGGACACCTCCGACTCCAAGCAGGCGCTGACGCGCGTGCAAAACCGCGTTGATGACACCGCCGCGCGACTGCGCTCTGGCGCGCAGACTGCTCGTTCGCTGTCCACGCTGGTGGAGACCACCGTGCCACTGGTGGAGACTGCGGATTCCATCTTGGAAAACGCTGGTGCGCGGATGGATATTCTGCGCAACGGTTCGGGTGACGGCAACGTCGCCGGCGATCTGGAGGCCGCGGTCGGCAATGTTCGCGGTTCTGTCAGCACTGCGCTCGACGCAACGCAGGCGAGCTACGAAGGCGTACGCGACCGGGTCAACGAGCTTGTCGACGGCAGCCAGGCCACCAGCGGCGCTGCCGCGGATACCTTTGATGCGATGGCGGCCAAGTTCGGCCAGCAGGCCGATGGTCTGACTGCGATGCGCGACCATCTGGAAGACACCGTTGGGGCAGTGGTTCCGGGTGTCGCTAAGCCGGGCTATGACCATGCAATCTCCGACTTGAACACCTCAATCGCTCGCACCCGTGGGCTGCAGGAGAGTTTCTCTGCCGTGGCAGCGGATTTGCGTGGTGGTCGGGATACGGGATCGTCGATAAGCCAGGCGAAGGACGCTTTCACGGCTGCGATTGCCGCTGTGGAAAATGCCAAGAACTCCTACGAGCAGAACCTGCGCCCGCAGATCGACGCGCTGTCGGAGCCGGTGTCGCGACTGAGCAATGACATCGAGGTCATTGGCGAGGACATTCGTGGCATCCGCGGTACGCTTTCTGGTTCGCCGGTGGATACGCTTCGTAAGACCAGCGCTGCCACGATGGGCTTGAGCAACCGCTTTGATGATCTGGCCGCTCGCTTCGACGAGATCCACAACGCGCTGGAAGAGGCGAAGGACACCGGTGACCTCTCTCGGATTGCTGACGCCATCGGTGATGATCCAAGTGCTATGGCAGCGCAGTTGGCCGCGCCGGTGCAGGTTGAGGAGGACCCCGTCTTCCCAGTCCAGAGCTTCGGTGCGGGCATGGCGCCGTTCTATGCGACGCTCGCACTGTGGATCGGTGCGCTGCTGTCGTCGGTGCTGATTCGCACCACGGTGCGTAGCCGCGGCGCTCAGAAGGTCGGCGATGAGGTCGGTGCAGATGAGGTCGAGGCTGCGGTCGATGAGGCGCAGAGCGATGAGGCGCTCGATGATGCGCAGAGCGATGCAGCCGCTGAGGCGCTCGATGATGCTGACGCTGAGGCCGACGAGTCCAGCGACCAGCAAATCAACGCTGCCCAGACCGATGACTACACCCGCGCCGAGAAGTACTTCGGCCGGTTCGCCACCTTCGCCACCGTTGGCCTGGTTCAGGCCACGCTGATGGTGTTGGGACTTCAGGTGTACGTGGGCATCGATCCCGCACACCGATTCCTGATGCTGCTGGCCGGCTGGATCATCTCGCTGGTGTTCATGATGATCGTCTTCTCGTTCGTCTTCACCTTCGACAACGCCGGCAAGGCCATCTGCGTGCTGTTGCTGGTGATGCAGGTCTCGGCCGCAGGTGGCGCGTATCCGCTGCCTCTGGTGCCGCAGTGGGTCCAGAACATTAGCCCGTGGCTGCCGGGTACCTACGCGATTGACATGTTCCGCAGCTCCATCGCCGGTATTTACGAGGCCGACTACTGGAAGCTGATGTTCATGTTGGCGCTGTTCATCATCCCGTCGCTGATCCTGGCACTGGGCCTCCAGCGCATCTTTGAAAAGGGAATCAACGACATCAAGAACGCAATCGAGGAGACGAAGGTGATGGCCACCTCGTAAGGGGGGTGTCCCTATGTTTTTGTCAAGTGTCAGG
>NZ_KV836193.1:0-749 GCF_001838285.1 Corynebacterium sp. HMSC074C03
GTGGTGTGTGGGTGTTGTGTGAGAACTGGATAGTGGACGCGAGCATCTTGTTTTTCTGTAAGTTCGATTTTTCATGCAGTTTTTCTGTTTGTGATTGTTCTTAGTTATTTGTTTGTGTGTTGTGTTGTAAGGGCGCATGGTGGATGCCTTGGCATAGTAGGCCGATGAAGGACGTGAGAGGCTGCGATAGGCCTCGGGGAGCTGCCAACTAAGCGTTGATCCGAGGGTGTCCGAATGGGGAAACCTGGCCGTCGTTGTGGGCGGTCGCCGTTAGATGAATTCATAGTCTAATTGGTGGTTACGCGGGGAAGTGAAACATCTCAGTACCCGTAGGAGTAGAAAACAATTGTGATTCCGTTAGTAGTGGCGAACGAACGTGGATGAGGCTAAACCGCGTGCGTGTGATACCTGGCAGGGTTTGCGTGCGTGGGGTTGTGGGGATGCATTTGTGCAGGGTCTGCTAGTCCTGCGTTGTGTGGTGTGGGTGTAGCGGAAGTGGATTGGAATGTCCTGCCGTAGACGGTGAGAGTCCGGTACGTGAAACACTTGCATCTGCAATTGGTGTGTTGCCCGAGTAGCAGCGGGCTCGTGGAATCTGCTGTGAATCTGCCGGGACCATCCGGTAAGCCTAAATACCTGCTTGTGACCGATAGCGGATTAGTACCGTGAGGGAATGGTGAAAAGTACCCCGGGAGGGGAGTGAAATAGTACCTGAAACCATGTGCTTACAATCCGTCAGAGCCTTTTTT